>NZ_JBIICB010000194.1:0-8207 GCF_044239095.1 Aestuariivirga sp.
GCCTCATCATCAGCCTGCCACTGGCAATCCTCGCCGCGCCGAGCCTGTCGCCACATCCCCTGCTGGTATGGGCGGTACGCGGTCTGGTGGCGTTCTTCCGCACCGTCCCAGATCTCGTCTGGGCGATCTTCTTTGTGATCGCGGTGGGCCTTGGCCCGGCGGCCGGCGTGCTGGCGCTCATGGTTGACACGATCGGCTTTGCCGCCCGCTTCTTCGCGGAGGCCATGGAGGAAACGGACAAGGGCCCGCGAGAAGCGCTGACCGCCATGGGTGCACGCCGCAGCGGCATCATCTTCTCCTCGGTCATTCCGCAGGCACTGCCGTCCATGATCAACACCTCGCTCTTCTCACTCGAGAAGGCGACACGCGGATCGGTGGTGCTGGGCCTTGTCGGTGCAGGAGGGATCGGGATCGAGTTGAAGGTCTCGCTGGAGCTATTCGACTATGACCAGGCCGCGACCATCATCATTGCGATTTTCCTGCTGGTTCTCGCCGTGGAGCGGGCGTCCACATGGGTGCGCAGCCGAATCCTGTAACGAAACCAGCAACTGGCAAAACTGCCGCACGGCGTCCCCGAGGTTGCCATCGTTCAGGATCCGGACAACGCGAACGCCTGCTGGAAAAGATGGTGTTTCACGGGAAACCCGCGCCAGCGCCTGCTCCGGCGTCTCCCGGCCGCGCGCAACGATACGCTTTACCAGGACCTCCGGTGGTGCGGTGATCTCCACGACCGTCACAAGGGGAAAGCGCTCCATCGCCTCTGTAATGGCGGTACGCGAGCAGTTGACGGCGACCACCCCTCCCAAGGCAAGGTCGGCCTCAACCGAGCGCCCGATACCATAGCAATTGCCATGCGCACGCCACCACAATGCGAATGCGTTTTCCGCAACCGCAATGGCAAACTCCATCTCCGTCATCGACACATGATCTTCGCTTTCAGCTGATGCGAGACGGGTCACGAACCGACGCGGAAATACCATGTTGCGCTGGCCCGCGAAGGCCGCGCGCGCGCCATTGAGCACACTGTCCTTCCCGGCACCGCTGGGACCGACAACCAGAACGAGATGGCCATTCGCAAGCGGTGTCACATTACCCTCCTGCCTTCGCGCCAAACCCGGCGCACGACTGGAATGCCGTCTGACAAACGAACCTGAACAAGATCGGCGCGGCGGCGCGGTTCAATCGCTCCACGGTCGTCCAGGCCCGCAGCACGTGCTGGATTGAGCGTGACCATCCGCATGGCCCGCGGCAGCGTCATGCCGGGAGTGGATTCAGCGAGGCGGAACACCGCGGAAAGAAGGCTCGAGGGCACATAGTCGGACGACAGAACGTCAAGATGGCCACTCGCGGCCACTTCGGCGGCAGATATGTTGCCCGAATGAGACTTGCCCCGCACGATATTGGGCGCCCCCATCAGGACGGCAATGCCATTGCGGTGGGCTGCCTGTGCGGCCTCCCGCGTCGTGGGGAATTCGGCG
Organism: Aestuariivirga sp.; assembly: GCF_044239095.1. Taxonomy (GTDB): domain Bacteria; phylum Pseudomonadota; class Alphaproteobacteria; order Rhizobiales; family Aestuariivirgaceae; genus Aestuariivirga. Next base: position 1,479 of record NZ_JBIICB010000194.1, read on the forward strand.
ATCGACACGCCGTCCGCGATGGCCTCCTCGACATGCGCTTCCGTTGCGTCGTCATGGCTGGCGATCCGCGTACCCAGACGTGCGGCCAGCGCAAGCACGGCCTGCTTGTTGGGCGCTGCATGCCTGGCCTGAAGGTCCTGGCGCTCGGCGATGTAGTCATCCATCAATTCGGCCCGGACGATCTTCTTGCCGATGTAATATTCCTTGAACTTGTCGATTGACACGAACTGCCGCGCACCCGGCGTGTGATCCATGATCGAGATGAGATGCAGTGGACCCGCTTCGGCGGCACCCTCCGCGGCCTCTGCCGTGTCGGGGCACGGCAGCTCGCAGCGGAGATGGATGAAGTGTTCAGCCCGCAGGCGGCCCTGCCGCTGGGCATCGAAAATCGCCGCTGACAGAGTTTTCGCGTGATGGGCCGAGAGATCCCCGGGATCGAATGTACCAGCCCGCAGCGCATCAAACACAGTCGTGATTCCGGCGGCCGCGATCTGCGCGTCATGCGCCATTACCGCCGGTATTGCCGGCCATGCCACGCCCGGGCGCGGATGATAGTGGTTTTCGAGATGATCGGTGTGCAGTTCAACCAGGCCCGGAACGAGGTAGTCACCCTCCATGTCATCCGCGGCGGACGACACATTGCCTTCCATGATCTCGTGGATCCTGCCACCGCGCAGGACGACGGACCCTTCGAGGACTTCACCGGGCAGAACCACGCGTGCATTGGTCAAGATAGAATCGGTCATTCTGCAGCCTCCGCAACCGGCCCCTGAAACGGGAAATGGCGAATGGCGAGAAAAGGGCGCCCTGCCCCGGCCTCGCAAAAGAGAGTCAAACCGTCGATGGCGACAGGCTGCGCCAGCGCAGGCGCAAAATGCGCACGCGCTGCGGCAACGAGCGCGTCACCCTGATCATGCGGCAGCCGCTCTGTAAGGGTCATGTGGAACCGGAAGTCCTCGAACACATAAGGGTATCCCCAGCGTTCAAGGTTCTCGTCCTGCCGCAGGGTGAGCGGTGCCTTGCGGCGGCGGGCCAGTTCGGCGGCCGGCGGCGGGCGCCGGAACCCATCCAGATCACGTACGCAGCGGGCCGCCAACGCGTCAAGCGCCAGACAGGGAGCGTCCGGCAGCAAGGCCATGAAACCATCGAGCAAAGCCACCCGGAGCCCGAGTTCAAATGGCGCTTCGGAGGCCGCCAATGCGGCGACTGCGCGCAAGATTGCATCTCCGCCGATCCCATCTCGCATTGCAAATGGTGGCTTCAGGGTGGCGTGGAAGCCATATCGCCGGGCCTCCGCCGTAAGGCCATGCAATCCTGCGACAGGAGGCTGCAGAAACTCCTCGCCGCTGTGGCTGTCACGCCCCAGCCAGCTTGAACCAAGCGCGTGCAGCAGCGTTCCAGGCCGGGGGGCGAAATAGACAGCGTAGCGCATCAGGCCTGCCCCAACCATCGGTCAGCCCAGTGCCAGTTCGCGTGTGCAGGCGCGGCGGCGCTCATTCTCATCATGAAAAACGCCAATGATGGCGCTCCCCCTGCTGCGTGCCTCCGCGATGAGTTCCAGCACGCGCTGACGGTTCCCGAAGTCGAGAGAGGCAGTTGGCTCATCGAGCAGCAGGATCGGGAAATGGGCGGCAAAACCACGTGCAATGTTGACACGCTGCTGCTCACCGCCGGAGAAGGTCATGGGCGAGAGATGCCACAGGCGCTCTGGAATATTGAGCCTGTCAAGCAACAACCGCGCACGCTCCACTGCCTGGTCTGCAGGAACACCTCTGTCGATGAGCGGCTCAGCCACCACCGCTTCGGCAGGAACGCGCGGAATGACGCGCAGGAACTGCGTGACGTAGCCGATGGTGCTCCGCCGCAGTGCTAGCATCTCGCGCGGCTCGGCTGTAACCACATCGACCCAGCGACCATCCGCAAAGACGCGGACAGCACCTGCACTGGCCCGGTAGGTTCCGTAGATCAGTTTGAGAAGCGAGCTCTTACCCCGCCCTGAGGGTCCCGTTACCGCAACGGATTCACCAGCATCCACCGCCGCGGAGAGGCCTTCGAAAACGGGAATCCGTACGCCCGCCTGCTGGTGCAGTTCGAACGTCTTTCCCAGTCCTTCTATTCTGAGAACGTCTGACATCACTTAGACCTGCAACACCGATGACACGAGAAGCTGCGTGTAGGGCGCCTGGGGATCCTCCAGGACCTGATCCGTCAGACCCTGTTCGATCACCCGTCCCTGCTGCATCACCATCATACGAGATGACAACAATCGCGCGACAGCGAGGTCATGTGTCACGACGATTGCCGCAAGATCCAAATGGCGCACCAGCCCCCTGATGAGGTCCAGAAGCCTTGCCTGAACGGACACATCAAGCCCGCCCGTCGGTTCATCCATGAACACCAGCCGCGGTGACGTCACGAGGTTTCGCGCAATCTGAAGGCGCTGGCGCATGCCGCCCGAATAGGACCACGGGTTGTCATCCATCCGATCTTCCGGAATCTCGACGCGCTGCAGCCAGTCCGCCGCGGCGGCGCGAATGCGGCCATAGTGCCGCTCCCCCACCGCCATCATGCGCTCGCCGACATTGGCGCCGGCAGACACGCCCATGCGCAAGCCATCACGCGCATCCTGATGGACAAAGCCCCAGTCGGTGCGCATCAGCAGCCGCCTCTCCGCTTCGCTCATCGCATCGAGCGCGAGGCTACGTCCATCGCGCATGGTGTAGGAAACGGTTCCGGAGGTTGCAGGCATATGACCCGAGAGACAGCGCAGCAGGGTCGTCTTGCCGGAACCGGATTCGCCAACGATCGCCAGAACCTCACCAGGGTAGAGATCGAATGTGACATCGCGGCAGGCAGCGCGCTCGCCGTAGTACCGGGTGACATTCTGCGCGGAGAGTAGCGGCTTCATGCCTCGCCTCTCCGCTTTGCGCAGAAATCAGTATCGGAGCAGACGAACATGCGCTTGCCCTTGTCGTCCATGACGATCTCGTCGAGGAAGCTCGCGGTTGATCCGCACAGCGCGCAGGGCTCACTCCACCTCTGTACCTCGAATGGATGGTCCTCGAAGTCGAGGCTCTTCACCTTCGTAAAAGGCGGAACCGCATAAATGCGCTTCTCGCGGCCCGCGCCGAAAAGCTGCAGCGCCGGGCAATCATCAAGCTTGGGGTTGTCGAATTTCGGGATCGGCGAGGGATCGAACACGTAGCGGTCCGCCACCTTGGCCGGATAGGCGTAGGTGGTAGCGATCTCGCCATACTGGGCGATGTCCTCGTAGAGCTTCACATGCATGACGCCATATTCCTCCAGCGCATGCATCTTGCGGGTCTCGGTCTCCCGTGGCTCGAGAAAGCGAAGTGGCTCCGGAATGGGTACCTGAAAAACAAGGATCTGATCTTCGGTCAGCGGCGCTTCCGGAATGCGGTGCCGGGTCTGGATGATGCTTGCTTCTGCGGTGCGCTCGGTCGTCGCCACGCCTGCAGTCTTGACGAAGAACTTCCGGATCGACACCGCATTGGTGGTGTCATCAGCACCCTGGTCGATCACCTTCAACCTGTCCTCGGGCGTCAGAATGGCTGCCGTGACCTGCACGCCTCCCGTGCCCCAGCCATAGGGCATCGGCATCTCACGGCTCGCGAAGGGAACCTGATAGCCGGGAATGGCGATGGCCTTCAGGATTGCCCGGCGGATCATCCGCTTGGTCTGTTCATTCAGATAAGCAAAGTTATAGGCGGGCGCGTTCATTCTGCAGCTTCCAGCTTGTCCTTCCCATCATCGCTGCGCATCCGGCGCAGCATGACGAGCTCGGACTGGAAGTCGACGTAGTGTGGAAGCTTCAGGTGCTCGACAAAGCCCGTGGCCTGCACATTGTCAGAATGCGATAACACAAATTCCTCATCCTGCGCCGGGGCGATACGCTCCTCGCCCAACTCGCCCGCGCGGAGCGAGCGGTCCACGAGGGCCATGGACATCGCCTTGCGCTCGGACTGGCCGAAGCACAGGCCATAGCCGCGGGTGAACTGTGGCTTGACCGTTGCAGACCCCTTGAACTGGTTGATCATCTCGCATTCGGTGAGGGTGATCTCGCCGATGACGACCGGAAATCCCAACTCTTCCGGCGTGAAGCTCACCTCGAGCATGCCAACGCGAATTTCACCCGCAAAGGGATGGGTGCGGCCATAGCCGCGCTGCGTCGAATAGGCGAGCGCCAGCAGAAACCCTTCATCACCGCGTGCCAGGTTCTGCAGGCGGAGATCGCGGCCGGCCGGGAAGTTCAGGGGGTCCTGCGTGATATCACCGGGTTGCCCCATATCCGCCGACGGCTGTTCGATCAGGCCTTCCGCATCCAGCAATGCGAGGACACGGGGCAATCCGCCGGGCAGGCCTGATGGCGCTGCTGCAGCCTCGGGAAGCTTAGGATCGCCGGCGAGGGAAAAGTCAAGCAAGCGGTGTGTGTAGTCAAAGGTGGGACCAAGAATCTGGCCGCCGGGGATGTCCTTGAAGGCTGCGGACACGCGGCGTTTCACCCGCATGTTTTGTGTTTCCAGAGGTTCGGAGTAGCCAAACCGCGCCAGTGTGGTCCGCGTCGCGCGGATCAGGAAGATCGCCTCGATCAAATCGCCCCGTGCCTGCTTGACGGCAAGCGCTGCCAGTTCCCGGTCGTAGAGAGAACCTTCATTCATCACCCTGTCCACTGCGAGGGTGAGTTGCTCGGCGATTTGCGCCAAAGTCAGGGAGGGAACGCCCGGGTCGCCACGCCGCTCCTCAGCCAGCAATCGGTGTGCGGCATCGATAGCCTGCTCACCGCCCTTTACGGCGACATACATCAGGCAATCTCCTTCAATTTGATGGCGGTGGACCTTGGAAGGGCCGCAATCGACTTGTTGCTTGTAAAGATCACATCAATGCCGACAGGAAAGCGCGTGCGGTTCTCCGCCATGGCCGCCCAGAACGGCGCACCCAAACCTTCGACGCCGAAGCTGGCGGCCGCTCTGATGCCGGGGCCTGAGAGTTCAACATCCGTGTTCCTGAATCCCGTGGCCTGGATCACCAGTGTAGCCGAGCGGTCGGGATACTCATGAGTGCCCAGCGCGAGTGCTTGAATTTGGGGAACATCATCCGCCAAGGCGAAAATAAACTGCGCCTCTTCAATCCGTGCGGTGATCGGCGCTCCGGAATGAAAGCGAAGATATCTATCCACCTCGCCGCTGCGCAGGCCAGGCGCCAGCCAGATGGGCGTCTGGAAGTCGCAGAGCGTCAGGGCAACGGCCGCCGTTGTCTGCAAGAGCGGTGTCGGAGCCGCCAGCGATTGGCTTGCGTTCATCACGAGGCCGGGACGAGCCATCGCCTGCATGATGGCCCGGAAAACACGAGCCGAATCAATCGCCACATCGGCGAAACCGTGATCAATCATCGCCGCGCACCATGGTGAAGAAATCGACCTTCGTGGCCGCGGCCTTGGTAGAAGCCAGTATTTGAGACTCTTGCAGCTTGACTTCGAGGGGTGCCAGCACCTTGCCGCGAACGTCTGAGGCGCCTTCTTCCGTCTGCAGGAGGGCATCGCAGATGGCCGCCAGATGGGCGTGAGCAGCGTTGCGGCCCATAACGTAAGCATGACCCTCCTCGCCGCTGTTCAGCCGCACAGCACACCGCGTGACGGTGGCTTCGCCGAGGTTGAAGGCCGCTCCCGTCGATCCCATGCGGCCTCGCAGCATCACCAGGCCCGTCTCCGGGTTACGCAGCATCACGTGCGGGGTGGTAGCAAAGCAGCGCCCGCACGAATCAAAGTCGTTCCAAGCCGAAAGCGACAGCAATCGCATCCAGGCCGCGCGTGCTGCCGAGTGTTCAATGTTTAGCTCGGAAATCATGGGATTACTAATCAGCCGATTGTAACGGCTGTATGACGCGACCGTAGCGTCTCGTATTTCTCCAGAAAGGCTTCAGCGGACAGGGCCCGGAAGTCGGGCAGCGCCGTGCGCAGGGTCTGATGATCCCAGTCCCACCAGGCAAGCGTCTGCAACCGCTCAGCCACTGGTTGGGGATGCCGCCACTTGACGATCCGGGCGGGCGTGCCTGCCACGACGGCATAGGGAGGCACATCCTTTGTCACGACTGAATTGGTGGCCACGATGGCTCCTGTGCCGACGGTGACACCCTTCATGATCACGGCGGCGTGACCTATCCAGCTGTCATGTCCGACCCGCACTGGCCGCGACCGCCGCCAGTCAAAGACTGCCTGCTCATCGGTCTCGTCCGGCCAGTAGTAGCTCGAGCGATACATGAAGTGATGAAGCGAGGCCCGATGATAGGGGTGCTCGCCCGGGTTGAACCGGGAGAAAGCAGCAATATTCACGAACTTTCCGATCGTCGTGTAAGCTATATCAGCATAACGCGCCGTATAGCTGTAATCGCCAAGTTCGGATTCGAAAATATGGCTACCCTCCCCGATTTCCACGAAGGCTCCAAGGCGGGACTGGCGCACCACCGCGTTTGGATGAAGATATGGTTCCGGTCCTAGCTGGGGCATGGCAACACTCCTGGTGAGCTTGGTGATCTAACCTCATAACACTCGTATGACGAATAGGCACCGAGCGTCAAACCCGTGCCGGGGCACGGGAAATTCTGTCACATGACTGTCAGACAATTTGTCGATGACTCTCGACATATGGAAAGCATAACAGCAATCGAAGCCTTCACAGCGCTCGCACAGCCAACGCGTCTCGCGGCATTCCG
>NZ_JBIICB010000195.1:0-8191 GCF_044239095.1 Aestuariivirga sp.
CCCGTGATGCCATTGGCCGGGTTGTTGACGCGCGATCGCTCGAGGATATCCTCGACCACGGCGCTGGAGAGGGCCGTGGCGGCACGGCTGGCATAGACACAACGGACCATCATGGGGCAATCAGTCCTTCAAGTTGACAAGCGACAGGAATTCGCGGCGCAGCGTGGCATTCTTCAGGAAGGCGCCGCGCATCACGCTGTTCACCATCTTGGTGGCGTTGTCCTTCACGCCGCGCCAGTGCATGCAGAAGTGATCCGCCTCCATCACGACGGCAAGCCCGTCGGGCGCCACCTTGTTCATCAGGAGGTCCGCCACCTGGGCGATCGCCTCTTCCTGGATCTGCGGACGCGACATGATCCATTCGGCGAGGCGGGAGTATTTGGAGAGACCAATGAGGTTCGAGTGCTCGTTGGGAAGCAGCCCGATCCACAGCCGGCCCATGATCGGGCACAGGTGGTGGCTGCAGGCGCTGCGCACCGTGATGGGACCCACGATCATCAGCTCGTTCAGGTATTCGGCGTTTGGAAACTCGGTCACGGGCGGCTGGCCCACGTAGCGGCCGCGGAACACCTCGTTGAGATACATTTTTGCCACGCGCCTGGCCGTGTCGCGCGTGTTGTGGTCCTTCTTGATGTCGATCACCAGGCTTTCCAGCACGTCCTGCATCTTGCCCGCCACCTCGTCGAGCAGGGCCTCGAGTTCGCCCGGCTCGATGAAGGCGGAGATGTTGTCGTTCGCATGATAGCGCCTGTTGGCTTTCTCGATCCGCGCCCGGATACGGGCGGATACGGCGATGCCATCCTGATTGCCCGAAGGTTTGTCCATAGCCATCCGATTCATCGTCCCGTGATGGCCGCTTGTAGCAGACCCGGCCCCCACCCACAACCCGCAGCACTCTCGTTATGGTGCCTGACGCGGCCGTTCGCGTCGCAGACCAATCGCGCAAACAGCTGACGACCAGGTAAGATCAGAGGCCGCTTCTGTCTTCCTCCGAGGAGGATGCAGCGGCCTTGACGGTTCGCCGGACAAACTTATAGTCGCGCCTCGTCAATCAGGCGGAAAACATGGGCTTGCTGTCCGGCAGGGTTTGTATCGTCACAGGCGCCGGCCAAGGGCTTGGCCGGGCGATCGCCATGGAAATGAGCGCTGAGGGCGCGGTACTGGCGCTGCTCGAGCGCAACCCGTCAACCCTCTCTGAAACCGCGGCGGAACTTGCCCGGCGGGGCAGCACCTTCTCGGAGCACGCCCTCGACGTGACGGACTACGCAGCCTACGAAGCCGCGGTGCGGAGCATCCTGGACAGGCACGGCCGCATCGATGTTCTGGTCAACAACGCCGCCATCAACCCATCAACGCGCAGCATCCTCGACGACACGCTCGAGGAATGGCGGCGCACCATCGCCATCAATCTCGAAGCGGTCTATATGGGCTCGAAGCTGGTGGCGCCTGCGATGGTTTCGCAAGGCAGCGGCCGCATCATCCACATCTCGTCGATCCAGGGCTTCGCCTCGAGCGGGCTCTGCGGCTCCTACAACGCAGCCAAGGGCGCCATCATCGCATACACCAAGTCCATGGCGGTGGAGCTTGCCCCGCATGGCATCCTCGTCAATGCGGTTGCGCCCGGCTTCATGGTCACGCCGATGTCAGTGGTGAATGGTGTGGACGAGACGGAAACACCCGACTTCATCGACTGGTACATCGACAAGCGCAAGATCCCGCTGGGGCGGAGCGGCATGCCGGAGGATGTCTCCGGCACCGTCGTGTTCCTCGCCTCGGATTACTGCCGTTACATGACCGGGCAGCTGCTCGTCGTCGATGGCGGATTGATGAGCACGTTCTGACAACAAAACCAAGGAAGCGACAGGAAGGCAACATGACAATCAGCAACCCGAAACTCTCCCGGCTGAACCGCCGCGGCTTCGTCCTCACCTCAGCCATGCTGGCGGGCGCAACGGCGCTTGGCGTCAGCCCGCGGGGTGCCTCGGCCCAGGCCAAGGAAATGGACTTCTGGTACTGGGGCGAGCAGGAGCTGCCCGGCCTGCAGAAATATGTCGAGGAGTCGGTTGCCGCCTACAAGGCCGCCACCGTGAAGCCGATGCTGCAGGACACCGCCGTCGTCATTTCGCAGTTCCAGACGGCGGCCGCTGCCGGCAATGCGCCGGATGTCCAGTATCTCTGGAACGGCATCTACCACATGGAAAGCGTGTGGCTGGGCTATGTGAAGGGCCTCAAGGGCCTGGTGAAGGAGGATATCCTCAAGGCCTCCAACCCGACGCTGCTCAGCAACTTCGGCGGCGACACCTACCGCACCGGCTGGTACCCGCTGCCGATGTTCTGGTGCTACAACAAGACCATGTTCGAGACGGCAGGCCTCGACCCGGACGCCCCGCCCAAGACCTGGGACGAACTCCTCGCCGCCTGCGAGAAGCTGAAGACCGCCGGCTTCGAGCCGCTGGGCGGCGGCATCCAGGACGGCTACTGGAGCGAATGGTACATGACCCACGCCCTGCCCCAGCAGCTCGACACGCTGGGTGAGGCCGTCGAGCTCTTCATCGGCGACAAGGACTTCCGCGACCCCAAGTACCATCAGCACTGGGTGAAGCTCGAAGAGCTGAAGAACAAGGGCTACCTCAACAAGGACATGCCCTCGCTCGAGCTCTATCCCGGCATCGATCTCGTGGTGGCGGGCAAGGTGGCGATCGGCCAGACGGTGGGCACCAGGCTTCCCGCCGACAGCAAGGCAACCGGCGGCAAGATCGGCTACATGACCATGCCGGTGTTCGGCAAGGGCAAGCTCGCGGGCGTGCCGGTCGTTGACGTGCAGGGCCTCGGCATCTCCACCAATGCGGAGGATCCCGCGGCAGCCGCCGCATTCCTCGAATTCCTCCAGTCGCCCGAACAGCTCAAGGCCTTCTGGGCTGCGACGGGCTGGCTCCCCTCCAACACCACCTTCGACGCCAGCGTCATCCAGGACGCCTCGGTGCGTGGCCTGTGGGAGAACTGGGGCCTCAAGCCCAACATCTCCAACGTCACCAACCTGATGCCGGGCCAGTTCTACGAGCGCGCGGCAATCCCCACCGGCCAGCAGATCGTGGCCGGCGCCATGACCGGCGAGCAGGCGGGCGAACTCGCCGCCAACACCGCGAAGGAGTGGCGCGACTTCAACCCCGACATGGTCGAGAACTACCGGAAGTGGGTGAAGGACCTGTCTGCCAGCTGATGCTGCTCTCAACCAGCACGCTTATTCCCCCTCTCCCCCACGCATGTAGGGGTGAGGGGGTCTCTCCGCGAGTCCTGAACGTCGTGGATCACTTGCAGACAGCGCAACTGCGGATGTACCCCCTCACCCTGCCCTCTCCCCCGGCAGGCGAGAGGAATGGCGTTATCGTGTCATGACCCCAACATCCCGGCTGACGCCTTATCTCTACGTCCTGCCGCTCGTCGCGCTGCTGGCCTTCGTGTTCGGCTATCCGCTGGTCCGCATCTTCGAGTTCAGCTTCAAGATGGTGCGCGGGATCGACGGGCCGTGGATCGGGCTTCGCAACTATGAGCTCATCCTGTCGCATCCGCTGTTCTGGGAATCCGTCCTGCACAATCTGCAGCTCCTGCTGGCCATTCCGGTCATGGTGGGGGTGTCGCTCATCATCTCCGTCCTGCTGTTCGAGCGCGTGGCGGGCTGGAAGATCTACCGCATCATCATCTTCGTGCCCTTCATCCTGGCGATCCCCATCGTCGCGGTGGTGATGAAGCGCATGTTTCAATTCTCAGGCCCGGTCAACGAGGTGCTGCGCTGGCTGAGCCTCGACTTCATGGCGCTGGACTGGATCGGCTCCTCCGACGTGGCACTGTGGACGGTGATGGTCCTGATCATCTGGCGCGAGTCGGCGCTGGGCATCATCCTGTTCCTGGCGCGGCTCCTGAGCCTCGATGAGTCCATCATTGAATCGGCCAAGATCGAGGGCGCCAACTGGTGGCAGCGGCTGTGGCACATCATCCTGCCGCAGATGCGCGGCGTCATCGAGTTCTTCGTGGTGATCAGCGTCATCACCATGCTCGCCGCCGTCTTCGCCTATGTCTATGTCATGGGCGGCGGGCGCGGCGGCCCCGGCACCTCAACCGAGGTTGTCGAGCTTTACATCTTCAACGCCCTGATCCGCTCCAGCCTGCCGGGCATCGCCTCGGCGGCATCGGTCCTGCTGTTCCTCGTCACCGGCGTCCTGATCTTCCTGCTCTTCAGGGTCCGCCGCCGCACGGAGGAGGCCTGATGAACACCGGCAACCTCCTGCGCCACAGTGTGCTGCTCTTCGCCTCGTTCCTGGCATTGGTGCCAACACTCTACATGATCGTGACGGCGCTCAAGTCGGACGAGGAATACGCCATCGACAAGCTCGGCCTGCCAAACCCGCTGGTGATCGAGAACTTCCGCGCCGTGCTGGTGGACAGTCCCTTCCTGTTCTGGATGCTGAACAGCGCCGTCCTGGTCACCGGGGCGGTGCTGCTGTCGGCCGCGGTGTCGGTGCTGGCCGCCTATGCCATCGCCACCATGCCCTTCAAGGGGCGCGATACGCTGCTGGCCGTCAGCACCTCGCTGATGGCCGTGCCGCCGGTGGTGATGATCGTGCCGCTCTTCGTGCTCTATACGCGGCTCGACCTCGTCAGCACATATCACGGCGCGATCGTGATCTATGCCGGGCTCATCACGCCCTTCTCGGTCTATCTGCTCACCACCTTCTTCCGCACCGTGCCGCGCGAACTCTTCGAGGCCGCCCACATCGATGGCGCGGGGCCGTTCACCATCCTGATGCGCGTGGTGCTGCCGCTGTCCGCGCCCGCCCTGGTGACGCTCATCGTCGTCAACGCGCTCTTTGTGTGGAACGACCTCCTCATCGCCATCATCTTCCTGCAGGAGGATGCCAAGCGCACGCTGATGGCGGGGATCAGCGTGTTCCAGGGCCGCTACAACAACCAGGTGCCGCTCACCATGGCGGGCATGGTCATCGCCAGCGCGCCGATGTTCATCCTCTACGTGGTGTTCCAGAAGCAGTTCATCCGCGGCCTCATGGCGGGCGCCATCAAGTGAGCCTGGCGATCGAGAGCGAGGCGCTTTCCGCAACCATCAACCCGCGGGCCGGCGGCACCATCACCGGGCTGCGCCACAGGCCGAGCGGCCTGTCGGTTCTGGGCCAGGTGCCGTGGACCACCATCGAAGATCCGCTGCCCGCCCCCGCCCGTGACGAGCCCGAATGGCTGACCCGCTACACCGGTGGCTGGCCCCTGCTGTTTCCCAATGCGGGCGATGCCTGCACGGTGGACGGCGTGTTCCACGGCTTCCACGGCGAGGCTTCGGTGAGCCCATGGGATGTCACCTCCGCCACCTCAGACACGCTGGTGCTCGCACGCCGCTTCAACGCCGTCCCGGTCTTCATGCGGCGGGAAATCAGCATCGCGCGCGATACGCTGACGATCCGCGAAACGCTTAAGCATCACGGCGATACGGCCATCAGCGTCATGTGGGGCCACCACCCCACCTTCGGCAGCGACCTTCTTGATGGCCCTTTCGAGATGACCAGCGGCGCGGCGGAGATGAGCATCGAGCCGGCCTTTGCGCCACCTGCCTCAGCCAACCTCCTCCGCCCGTCCGCACCGCTCGCCTCGCTCGCCTATCTCCAGCGCTTCGCGCAAAGCTGGGCCGCCATCCGCCGCTGCGATGATGCGATCGCCGTGCTCCTCACATGGGACGGCGCACGCTTTCCCTGCGCCTGGCTCTGGCATGAGCTCGAGGCGACGGCGGCTGCGCCATGGTCAGGCCGCACGCGGCTCATCGCCATCGAACCCAACACCACGCCCTGCGCACTGGGGCTGGCGGAGGCGATGGCGCGCGGCGCACCGCTCCTCCGCCTGGCACCCGGCGAAGAGGCCACAGCCAACATCTGCCTTCGGGTGTTCAAGCCCGAAGGCCCGATCAACAGCAACCTCACGTGAGATCATCATGAGCATCGAAGCCGTCGACTTTTTCTATCTCTCCATGCCCAAGGTCGAGGACATCGGCGACGGCAGCCAGGACGCACTCGTCGTGCGCGTGACGGCAGATGGCGTTGAGGGCTGGGGCGAGTGCGAGGCCTCCCCGCTCGTCTCGATCGCCGCCTTCGTGACGCCCATGTCGCATGGCGCCTGCAAGCCGGTGCGTGACGTGGTGCTGGGCAAGACGATCGACAGCCCCGCCGACATCGCCGCCATGAGTGCCGCCGTCGAGATGGAGTGCATGGACCTGCTGCAGGCCGCGCACACATTCTCCGGCATCGAGATGGCGCTGTGGGACGTACTCGGCAAGAAGCGCCATGCGCCGGTCTATGAGCTGCTCGGCTACAAACGCGCCTATCCCAAGCTTCCCTATGCGTCCCAACTCTTCGGCGATACGCCGGCCGAAACGCTGGCCGGTTGCCGCAAGGCGCGTGAGAGCGGCTATCGCGCTGTCAAATGCGGCTGGGGCCCCTTCGGCAAGGGCACGCTGAAGGATGACCGCGACCACCTGCACGCCGCGCACGAGGGGATCGGCGCTGACGGCACGCTGCTGATCGACGCCGGGCAGATCTTCCGTGAGGATGTGGAGGCCGCCGCACAGCGCATCGCCTTCCTCGAGGAGGTGAACACCGTGTGGTTCGAGGAGCCCTTCCTCGGCGGCGCCTATGCCGCCTATGCGGGTCTTGCGGCCAAAAGCCCGAAAGTGCGGCTCGCGGGCGGCGAGGCCGCGCACAACTTCCACATGGCGCAGCAACTCGTGGATTATGGCAAGGTGGGCTTCCTGCAGATCGACTGCGGCCGCATCGGTGGCATCGGCCCGGCAAAGCGCGCGGCCGACTATGCGGCAGCGCATGGTGTGACCTATGTGAACCACACCTTCACGTCGCACCTCGCACTCTGTGCTTCCCTCCAGCCTTTCGCAGGGCTCGAAGGTCACCGGATCTGCGAATATCCCTTCGCGCCCAAATCCGTGGCCTGGGACATGAGCGAGACGCACCTGACGCCCGATGCCAATGGCGAGGTGAACGTTCCCGCCGCCCCCGGCCTCGGCGTCACCATGAGTGCGGCAGGAATGAAGAGATATCTCGTGGACGTGGAGATCAGCACCAAGGGCCGCACGCTGTACAGAAGCCCCACGCTCTGATCACTCGTAGCCGGTCATCTCCACATAGCCGCGGCCGGGGTGCGAGCCCTCGATGAAGACGGGGCCCTCCCAGTAGGAGACCTGCGTATCCATCCAGGCTTGCGCGTTCAGCGCGCGGGTGGTGACGTCAAGGCCCTTGGCGGGAAGCGCCACGCGCCAGCGCACCGGCATCTTGCGGCCCTTGACGCTGGCAAATTCCAGCGGCGTCACGGACAGGGCGCCGGGCGGCTGCGGCTCAGGTGTCCCATCCGCGTTGATCCATGTGGCGGAGGTGAAACCTTCGCCCGCATCGCGCAGGCGGAAGCCCATCAGCTTCTCGCCGGAGGCGAAGTGGAAGGAGAACCAGTCCCACCCCGTCTGGCCGGCGCCCAGCGGCTGTGAGGACCATTCATGGTCGAACCATGCCTGGCCCGTGACTGCAATCTCCTTCGTTCCCGCCGTGATGGTGCCGCTGACGCGGTAGAAGGGCTGCGAGTAATAATAGCTCGCCTGGCCCTGTGCCGACTTCACCGAATAGCCGCGCTCTCCCTGCAGCACGAGCGGCCCCTCCGCATCGAGCGCCAGCGCATAGGAAAAGTCCTTGCCCGAGGCGGCAATGTCGAGGGCGGACATCTGATCGTCACCAGCTGCCGCCCGGCCCGTCATCTTCCAGTCGTCGATGGTGGCGGCGAAAGGAGAGAGGCTGACGCCCGCCTGCCCGATGCCGCCCCGCGCCATGCGTTCGGAGGAATAATGCTTCTGCTCCGTCGTCAGCGCCGCATGGCCCATCCACAGCTGCGGGCTGGCCCAGCCCGCCGCCTCCCCCGGCTTGAGCGCCGACCGGAACAGCGTCCACTGCACGCCATAGGATGTGCCATCGGCATCCTGCAGATTGGCCGTGAGATACCACCACTCGATCCGGAAATCAGGATGCGCACCATGATCGCGCGGGAACGCCAGCGGGGCGCCGCGCTGCGGCATGGCGAAACCCCCGGCATCGCTGCCCAGCCCCGCGAAGCCCTGCGCCAGCGCGGGCGATGCGAGGGC
>NZ_JBIICB010000196.1:0-8190 GCF_044239095.1 Aestuariivirga sp.
CATCCTCGACGGTCATCCCAAGAACCAGATCGAGCAACTGATGCCCTGGACCTGCGATCAAGCGTCAAGCCTCGCCGCATAGGGGATCAGCGTGGCGCTTACCGTACTTGCTGGTCCATCCCCAAAGGGCGTCGCTTACATCCGCTGAACGGCGCCCTTAGCTTTCTGGAGCGAGGTAATTGTCTGTATAGGTGGTACATGCCCGAACAGATGACGTCGCGATTGATCACCCTTGCCCTCCTCGTGACGCTCGTGCTCACGCTGGTTATCGGCCATTTAACGCTCTCCCCAAACTTAGACAGCGGTGTCCCCGGATCGGATAAGGCCCACCACTTCCTCGCCTTCTTCGCGCTGGTCCTGCCGGTGTCCTTCGCGCGGCCGCGGCTGGCGATGTGGATCACGTTGGCGGCAGTCGCCTATGGCGGCGCGATCGAGCTGATCCAGCCCTACGTGGGGCGAGACAGGGACTTCATGGATTTCCTGGCGGACAGCGCTGGTGCCGTGTCGGGGATGATCGCCGGCCTGGCGCTGAACTCTCTCTGCACCCGCAGGGCCTGACCGGTTCCGAAGAGATTGTGCGTATTCTGATATTTCATCTATTTATGATTGTGATTTGGCAAATTAGAATCCCCGAGGAAAAGCTTATTTTTTACAGCGGCTTGGGCACAACTGCCCGATAAGTCCCCCGCTCCAAGGACCCGATGAGATCGAGCATTGGTTTATGCGCCCACCCGAGGTTTCCGCTGGCGCAAATTGCTTGAGACCGTCGACTGCGCCACCATAGAAGAGCCGAGAACATCGAACCGTCCTCCGTCAACGGGGTGCTACGCAGGCTCCTCCGCGCGCTGTATATCGTGGAGGCCCTTCTTGCAGGGCGGCCGCCCGCGGGTTTGACAATAGCGCGAGCGATGCAGCTGTTTCCGGTGGAGTGGTGGTGTCCACCATTTCTATCGTTTTCGCTCCCGCCATGTGACGCTTGCAATACAGCGTAGCCTTCTCTACTCCCGGAGGAATTCGACGCACCCGACTTCGATGAGAGGCGCAACATGACCGATACAACACCACCCGACCGGCTTAGCGCTGACCCATCTAGCAAGTTCTACAATGCAGCGAAACTTGAACGCGGCATACACGTCTTTCTCGACGGGAAGGAATACTTCAACGTCGAAGAATACTGCACAACCGAGGGGTGGGTCCGTCTCCCTGCCGGAAAGGCCAGAACTCGCACTGGCCGGCCCGTCACAGTTACCAAGCGTGGGGAAGTCACAGTTCGATACGAAGACATCTGAACCAGAAAATCCCCCTTCGACCCATGGCTTGCCCGGCCACCCACTTGACGAAGATGCCATGCTTTCTTGGCAGCCAGTCGATCAACCCCACGCGGCTATCAGACCCTTGATGAGATCGCCGAGACCGAGAACATACACCCGTCCTTCGTCAGCAGGGTGCTGCGCATGACACTCCTCGCGCCAGAGATCGTGGAAGCGATACTGGCGGGGCGGCAGCCCGCGGGTCTGACAATGGCGCGGGCGATGCGGCGGCTTCCCATGGAGCGGCTTCACCAGATATTCCCGTGAGTTGACAGACTGTGTCTGGCTGTCATGCAGTTGATAGGATCGCACCATGATCAGGCACCTTCAAATGGGTGCGCGCCCCACAGGCTGTGGCCGTCGTCACACTTGGCTGGACCGCAAATAGCCGTTGAATACTCAACCGCTTGTGTGGAGAAGGCGTTCGATTTCTTCCTGGAATGGCACCGAACAACCGGCATCGCTATGGATTTCAATGCTCCTTGAGGTGAACTCCATACCCGCAAACTCCGCTACTCTGCGGATTTCTTCGGCGTCACCTGTCACCAGCGCCTCATACGTCACTGAAAGACAGCGTGATGGGAACAGCCTGGTCCACTGCGACGCAAGTTCTGTGTACATATCGATATAAGAGAAGATGCTGTTCATGTCATAGGCGTAGCTATTCCCGCGCGCGTACAGCTTCTCGAATATCCTGAAAGCTTGGTCTTGCTTGTTCCTGCTGACGAATATGAACAAGGCATCTTCCGAGATCGACGAAAGAAGCCCGACATTCTCGATGTAGGAGGGGTTGGTATTGGTGACAAACCGCCTTCCACCGGCCACACGCTTCAGTTCCGATCCAAAGATCCCAGAAAGCGGTTTCTTGAGCCGTTCCGGAAGACGCCAGGCAGTCAATGGTTCAGTCAATGCGAGTTCCTGAGCGAGCTGACTGAGGCATTTATCAACGATGTCCGCCTCATAGCTTCTGCGGACCGAATCATTTGTTGCAAGCATTTTTTCAAGAAGCGATTTTCCAGACCTGGAGGGTCCCAGGATGAAGACCGGGCGCGGATATCCTCCTATTGCTTGACGATCCTGTGCAGCTTCAGATTGGCGTGCCAGATTGCGAACGTGGGATAGCACGGAAGCTTTTTCGGCGAGCGCTTTCCTGGCCAGTTCTTCGCTCCGCATCGCATTGTTTGCGAGGAGCAATTGCTCCCATGCCTCGTGATTAGCCCCGGCACGAACATGAATGGCTGCTCGTGCGAACATGACCTTGATCCGCCTGCTGGAGTTAAAGGCAAGATCGAGGAGGTGCTCAAGTTCTTCAGTATGAACGATATGCTGATGTGGGAACGATGCAATCTTGCACGCCGCGCCAAGAGCCGCGGACTTATCTTCATTACCCCTCTGAGATGTGATGATCTTGCCATATAAATCAGCAGCGGCGCCGTTATCTCCCATGTTCTCATGGGCAAATGCGAGGCCATAAAGCGCGTTCAGATCGTCAGGGGCTACACGCAGTATTGCGGAAAAGGCAGCTGCCGCGGCCTCGGGATCCTCTTCCTCAGCCTTGCCTTCGCCATACAGTTGGAGGGCCGGCTTGTCATGAGGATCGGCCTTCAGTGCCGTTTCCAGCGTTCTGAGGTGGGCCTCCTTGAAGCCAAGAAGTTTTTGAAGCTTGGCGATACTGAGGATGACGGGGACGTTCTCGGGATCAATAAGATAGGATTGATAGTAGAAGTTCAGCGCTTTGCCATAATCTTTCTCCGATGCATGAACGTAGCCCAACATACTCCATATCTGGGCGATCTTGGGTGCGCGGGCGGAGAGTGTGGTGAGCAGCGCCTTGGCAGCGGCGAAATCCTGTGCACGCAGCTTTTCACCAGCCTGCCTAATCCCAAGCTGCAACGGAGTCTGGTCAACAGCCATCGTGATTTTGTCTGTCACCTTTGTGCCTGTGCCGTGGAATTCAATGCATTGCCACTATACCAGGGCGGACTTCTCAGTCGACCATGCTCCGACCCAACACGCCGCCAAGGCCTCAAGTTGAAGGCGTGCGGCTTGCCTGAGCTTCTCCACCATCTCTCCTGAATGACCCTCAGCAGTTTGCAGCAGCTTGAAGAACTTCAGGCGATTCATGAAAAGCACAGTCTCGAAAAACTCCTCGGCGTTCGCGTCCAGATGAGGCTTTACGTTCTGCCGGAACACCGCTGCGGGATTGGCCGGGTTCTTCCGGTCACCCAGCAACAGAAACGATATGTCGATACGGCCGTCCTTTGCCGATACCAGGGGCGAGATCAGGCCATCGGGAAGGCTTTTACGTTCGGACGCTGCGGCCCGCAGGTTGATCGGCTTTGCTCCATTCTTTGGCTCTGCACTGAAGGTCTGACTGAACGCAAAGCGCTCCGGCGAGACAAATCCATATGTCAGGAACTTCTTCCACGTATCGTTGATCGAGTATCTTGCGAATACTTCGGACTTCGTCATTCCCTCAAGAGTGATGCCAGCCATCTCGGTGCCGTAGCTCAGTCCCCAGGGGGCATGGTTCACCAGTTCGAGAACTGGCATGAGGACGCGCTGCCCTTTCTTGCGAATGGCACGGCTGTCAATGAACTGGGTAAGGATTTCCGGCTCACCCGGCAAGATATCCAGCTTGGCCACGGCAAATTCTTCGGTGAGAACCTGCTTGATCGGCGGCGGGAGGCGGTAGAGACCCTTCAGGAACTTCTCAGCGCTTTCCCGCCCGCCGCCTGCCCACGATGTAAATCCATGGTAACGTTCGAAGAAATCCCGCGCCTGATCGGAATAGGAGGCGCCGGGCTTGATGGTAAGGGCATCCATGTCAGATTGGATATCCTCGATTCTCACGAGTATTTCGTCTGGGATGTGGATGCGCACCGGCCGGGACGGATCGATGGCAAACAGCCCTCGCGATCCGTTTGATTGGCGCATGGTCACATTGTGGAGTTCCCCGCCAAGACCGCGAAACGATGCTTCCAGCTCATTCCAGTTTGCAAACGACGTTCTTTTTCTCATGAACACATATCCCTGATGCGGACCCGCCGGAGAATTGTCCACAGTCGCTCGATCAATTCCGGTCGGAACCGCTAGGCCGTTCGCTGCTGAACCATGAAGCGGCGCATGAGGCCGCGATCTTTACATCCTGAGCTTAGGCGTACTCAAGCAGAACCATGAAACAAAAGGGGGGCGGCCCTCAGGCCGCCCCACCCGCATTCAGATCATATGATCTCAGAAACGCCACGCGACTGTTGCACGCAAACTCTGGACGTCTATGTCGCCCGTCGAAACGGTGCTTTCATAGTATGAGTTTGAGCCTTCTGCCTTTGCGTCAGCCGACATGTCGTCATACCGGGCAAACCGGTATTCGAGTTTGGCGGAAACATGATCGGTCAGCATTGTTTCAATGCCACCACCAACGAACATGCCTGAGGTCCAGCCATCGCTCTCGGTAGACCAATCCTTCTCCGGGTTGTCCGTGCCGGTCTTGTCCTTGTACGAAGCCTGGACAGACACATCAGCCTGCGTGATGCCACCGGTTCCAAAGACCATTGTATTGGGCGTGAGCAGCAGGCCGGCGCGCGCACCGACGGCCCAGGAATTACCCACTTCAACCTCGGCGTCATAGACTTCCTTGGCTGTGTCTGGATTGTTGGCAGTCGTCTTGTCTGAGAAGAGATGGCCGCTTCCCGAGCCGAAGTCGAAGTTGCTGACAACGCCAAGAACAAGCTTCTCGCCGACCTGATAGTCAACACCGGCTTCCACGATGCCCATGAACATCTCAGCACCGACGTCCGCTTCGCGGATCCGCTCTTCCTTCAACTCGGAAGGAGAACCCGTGTATTTATCACTATCGATTGCAAGTTCCGACAGCATAGACGATCCGCCTGCGCCCGCGCCGATCCATGCGCCCGTCCAATCACCCAAGGACTCAGTTGCAACGGCATCTGCCGCGGCAATGCCATTTCCGAAGTGGTAAGCGACCGTTGCCCGGACGCTCTGAACGTCCAGATCACCCGTCGAAACGGTGCTCTCATAGAACTTGGTTCCGTCCGTTTCGGTCTTTGCGTCAGCCGACACAGCGTCATACCGGGAGAACCGGTATTCGAGCTTGGCGGAAACATGGTCGGTCACCATTGTTTCAACACCACCGCCAAAGAACACGCCTGAGGTCCAGCCATCGTTCTCGGTGGACCAATCCTTCGTCGGGGCATCCGTGCCGGTCTTGTCCTTGTATGAAGCGTGGACAGATACCTCAGCCTGCGTGAAGCCACCCGTTCCATAGAACATCGTGCGGGGGCCGAACAGCAGGCCGGCGCGCGCGCCGACTGCCCAGGAGTTGCCCAGTTCAACCTCGGCGTCATAGACTTCCTTGGCTGTGTCTGGGTTGTTAGCAGTCATCTTGTCTGAGTAGAGATGGCCGCTGCCCGAGCCGAAGTCGAAGTTACTGACAAGGCCAAGAACGAGTTGCTCGCCGACCTGATAGTCAACACCGGCTTCAGCGGTGCCCGTAAACATCTGGGCAGCCACGTCCGCTTCTCGGATCCGCTCTTCCTTGAACACGGAAGGGGTCTTCTCGTACTTATCGCTATCGATTGCGAAATCCGACAGCAGATAGGATCCGCCGGCGCCTACGCCAAGCCAGGCTCCCGTCCAGTTGCCTTCGGGAAGTGCAGTGACATCTGCTGCCAGAGCTGGCGAGAAACTAAGTGCTGTCAGCGACACTGCACAAAGGACGTTCCGTCTCATGTTTCCTATTTTCATCTGCTCGCTTTGTTGATTTAAAAACTAACACGAAGTTAATGGTTGCCCTTGACGTTAGTTAAGTGTCAATGCAGAGCTACAAGAATGTGTGTAATTGGGTGTTTATAAACCCGAAGATTGCAGATTTTGCAACCTTGTTGCTAAGTGGCTAGGGGTGGAGCACGCATAAATTGTTGCAACAGCTGTGAACGGTCGAGATGCCTCTGGTAATCATGACTAAAGAATCTGACGTTCCCAGAGTTTCGGCACAGCCGATTTACGTTTCAGTCAAGATCATGGGCGCCTGTAGCATGATCCGCCGTGAACAATTTGCTTTCAAATGATCTGAAGTCTGTTGCGCGCCGGAAGAGTGCAGAAGGACCAAAACTGGCAATCAAACATATGATAAGTTGTATTTTGGCACGGATATGAAACAGCGTAGTTCGCCGGTTAAGCCGCCAGTTTGAACTCTGTAGCGGCTTCGGATGCAAGGGCCTTCTGTTCGGCCCTGATCTGATTGGGCGTCTTGTGCCCGTGACGCTCCCGCAGCCACGAGGTGTTATAGAGGTCGGCGAACTCAGCGAGGCCCTTGCGCAGCGCCTCCGCAGTCGGGAAGTACCGGACCCAGAGAAGTTGCTGCTTCAGCGTCCTGATGACCCTCTCCGCCAAGCTGTTGCCCTCCGGCTGACGCACGAAGGCAGGAGAGCTCTCGCTCCCGAGGAATTTGATCTCGTCCTGGAAGTCATCGGCGCGGTAGTCCGGTCCGTTGTCGTGGCGAAGGATCAGACCGGCTGCGACGTTTTCCGTCATCGCACCGAAGTGCTTCGCCAACCCCTGCCGGATCGGCTCGAGTGCCTCCCAATTGCTCCCTTGGAAACAGCAGCGCGCGCATGGGCTATGGCCGATCATTCCGATGGGCACTGGCTACACTACCCGGCAACCAGTCCATCTTCCGTTTCCTAGAAGGGAACCACCACGAAATATGCGATCGCCGCCATGACGGGCATTCTGTCTGATTTACAGGACTAAACAGGAGCGATATCTACTGTCGAGTCATGGATAGAGAGGGGCCGGTGTTCTGGGCTTTGACACTGTTCAGCAGATGGTGCGCATTCCGGCAACGAGAGAACCACGTTCATCTGCAGATTTTATTTCTCACCTTGGAGATACACGATGCTCGCTAAATTTCTTCCCTATTCTCTTCTGTTGCTCTTTCTCACACTCATAGCTCATGCTGAGACTCTCCCAGTTCCCGCCAACTTGATTGTCTCCAGTTCGCTGGAGGGGCAAGCGCTACTGTTGGGAGCCGACTCTCGTGATGCGTATTTCGCGCTGGCAGATAACTTTGTAACCCAGAAGACCCAGAGCTTTTGTGGCGTTGCCAGCATGGTCATGCTGTTCAATGCGATGCAGTTGCCTGCGCCTGATGTGCCAGAATACGCGCCTTACAAAACTTTCACGCAAGACAATGTTCTGAATGCCAGCACAGAGGTAATCCTGCCGCAGGATGTCATCCTGAAGCAGGGCATTACCCTTGACCAGATGGGAGCACTGCTGGCGGTTCAGCCTGTGGCCGCAGCGGTTCGCCATGCATCTGATGGCAGCGTGGATAGATTCAGGACCGAGGCCGCATCCTATCTGGGGCAGCCGGGGCACTTCGTGCTTGTCAACTACTTCCGGAACTCTCTCGGACAGCAAAAGGGAGGCCACTTTTCGCCGCTTGCAGCCTATGATCGGGAGACGGACCGTTTCATGATCCTTGATGTGGCGCGCTACAAGTACCCGCCTGTCTGGGTCAAATCGGAAGAACTATTTTTTGCGATGAACACCAAGGATTCGGATAATCAGGATAAATCCCGAGGCTATATTCTGATTTCTCGAAAGTAGTTCCATGTTGGCAGCGCGCCAAGAATGGCGCACTTCCTTCATTGTCCTGGGCAGCCGCCCTTACATTGAAGCGAGACGCAGCTTGGCCAGCGCGCCGGACACTCAGCGTTTGGGAGAAGCTTTTTGAACGCTGCGATGGTTTCAACATCCTGCCCGGGGTGGCGCGGACGGGCGCTGACGTGTGAGAACCCCAGCTTCTTCAAGAGTGTCCCGACATATCGCTCATGAAAGTCCACACCGAACCGCT
>NZ_JBIICB010000197.1:0-8139 GCF_044239095.1 Aestuariivirga sp.
CGCTGACAGTCGGCGGCGGAAACGGTGAAACTGATACCATTGCGCATCCTTTCAGATTCGCACGTCAACAAGCCGTTGGGAACCTTCAATCGGACTCTTTTGTCCCGGCCAATCCACTAGCTGAAATTACTCAGCTACCGCCCGAAGCGCTCATCGAAGGAATAGCCCATGCCGCGCACGGTGCGGATAGGGTCCACTTCGCGCCCGCGGCTCAGTGACTTGCGGAGGCGGCCGACATGGACGTCCACGGTGCGCTCGTCCACATACACATCGTGCCCCCACACCGTGTCGAGCAGCTGGGCGCGGGAATAGACGCGGCCGGGGTTCTGCATCAGGTGCTCGAGCAGGCGGAACTCGGTGGGAGACAGGTTGATGTCTCGTGTTGAGCGCGTCACGCGGCGGGTCTTGCGGTCCAACGACAGGTCGCCAGCTTTCAGCTGGTCGGCAACGGCGTCCGGATTGATGCGGCGCAGGATGGTGCGGATTCTGGCCAGCAGTTCAGGCACCGAGAACGGCTTCACCATGTAGTCGTCGGCGCCGGTGGCGAGACCTCTCACACGCTCGGCCTCCTCGCTGCGCGCGGTCAGCATGATGATGGGAACGTCCCGGGTCTCGGGCTTTGTCCGCAGCAGGCGGCACACCTCGATGCCGGAGATGCCCGGCAGCATCCAGTCGAGCAGGATGAGGTCGGGGCGTTCCTCGCCGATCATCGGCACCACGTCTTCGCCCACGGCGGTCTGGCGCACGCGGTAGCCTTCGGCCTCAAGATTGTAGCTCAGCAGGATCTGGATTGGCTCCTCGTCCTCGACGACCAGAATGGATGCGCTCATGGCTCACTCGTCCGAATGGTTGAAACCCTCGATACGCAAGGAACTGGTGATGTCCTTCTTCGGACGGCCCTCAGCCAGCGGCTTGCCGTGCACGAGATAGTGGATGTTCTCGGCGATGTTGGTCGCATGGTCGCCGATCCGCTCCATGTTCTTGGCGCCGAACAAAAGATGCGTACACAGGCTGATGTTGCGCGGGTCCTCCATCATGTAGGTGAGGAGTTCGCGGAAGATCGAGTTGTAGAGCGCGTCCAGATCCTCATCCGCACGCCATACCTCGAGCGCCAGGGTGGCGTCCGAGCGCGCATAGGCATCGAGGATATTCTTGAGCTCTTCCTGGGCCATCCGCCCCATGCGGACGACGCCCACCATCAGCTTGCGCGGCAGCGGCTCCGAGATGGCATGGGTGCGTTTGGCCGTGTTCTTGGCGAGGTCGCCGATGCGCTCGAGATCGGAGGCAACGCGGATCGCCACCATGATCTCGCGCAGGTCGCGCGCCATGGGCTGGCGCTTGGCGATGGTCACGATCGCCCTCTCCTCGATCTGGTGCTCGAGTGCGTCGACCTTCTCGTCGTTCTGGATAACAAGGTCGGCTAGTCCCGTGTCGCGGCGCGACAGCGAGTCGATGGCGTCATCGAGCTGCTGCTCGACGAGGCCGCCCATCTGCGCCAGCATGGTCTTGAGCTGCGCCAGTTCTTCGTCATAGGCCTTGGTGGTGTGGTCGGTCATGTCTTGGTCCTCCCGAAGGCTCAGCCAAAGCGGCCGGTGATATAGTCCTGCGTGCGCTTTTCCTGGGGCGCGGTAAAGATCTCGTCGGTATCGCCGTATTCCACGAGGGTGCCTAAGTGGAAGAAGGCCGTCAGCTGCGAGACGCGCGCTGCCTGCTGCATCGAATGGGTCACGATGACGATGCAGAAATTCTGGCGGAGCTCGTCGATGAGCTCCTCGATCTTGGCGGTGGCGATCGGGTCAAGCGCCGAGCAGGGCTCGTCCATGAGGATCACATCGGGGCTGACCGCGATGGCGCGCGCGATGCAGAGGCGCTGCTGCTGGCCGCCGGAAAGGCCCGTGCCGGGGTGGTTCAGGCGGTCCTTCACCTCCTCGAACAGCCCTGCCTTCTTGAGGCTCTTGACCACGATGTCCTCGAGCTCCGCCTTGTCTTCGGCCAGCCCGTGGATGCGCGGGCCGTAGGCGACATTCTCGAAGATCGACTTGGGGAACGGATTGGGCTTCTGGAACACCATGCCGACGCGCGCACGAAGCTGCACGACGTCGAGGCTGGGGTCATAGATGTCGCTGCCATCGATCCGGATGTCGCCTTGGACGCGGCAGGCCGGAATGGTGTCGTTCATCCGGTTGATGGAGCGCAGGAAGGTCGACTTGCCACAGCCCGACGGGCCAATGAAGGCCGAGACGGCGCGGTCCGGGATGGAAATCGAGAGATCCTTGATGGCGTGCTTCTCGCCATAATGGATGTTCACGTTCTTCGCATCGATGCGCGGGGGGCGCTCCGTCATGATGCGGGGGCTTGCCGGCGTCACCACGGCCTGGAATTTCTTGTCCATCACTCTTGTCCTCGCTTACCAGCGGCGTTCGAATTTCTTGCGGAGGTAGATCGCAAGGGCGTTGAGCATCAGCATGATCACCAGCAGAACCACGATGGCAGCCGCGGTGCGCGCTTCGAAGGCCCGCTCCGGCAGGTCGGACCACAGGTAGATTTGCACCGGCAGCACGGTGGCCGATTCGAGGAAGCCCGTGGGGATATCGACGATGAAGGCCACCATGCCGATCAGAAGCAGTGGGGCCGTCTCGCCGATGGCGCTGGCGACGGCAAGGATGGTTCCCGTCATGATGCCCGGCATGGCGAGCGGCAGCACGTGGTGCAAGACCGCCTGCTGGTGCGAGGCGCCAACCCCCAGCGCTGCCTCCCGGATTGAGGGCGGCACCGCCCGGATCGCGGCGCGTGACGCGATGATGATGGTGGGAAGGCTCATCAGCGCGATGACGACACCGCCGACCAGCGGCACCGAGCGCGGCATGCCGAAGAAGCCAAGGAACACGGCAAGGCCAAGCAGGCCGAAGATGATCGAGGGCACGGCCGCAAGATTGTTGATGTTGACCTCGATGATCTCGGTCAGCCGGTTCTTCGGGGCGAATTCCTCGAGGTAGATCGCCGCCGAGACACCAATTGGCAGCGACAGGATGACGGTCACGAACACCACCATCAGCGAACCCATGATGGAGCCGAGAATGCCCGCAAGCTCCGCCTCGCGGGAGTCGCCGTTGAGGAACAGGTTCCAGGCGAACTGCCGCTCGATATTGCCCTTATCGCGCATCATCTCGAGCCAGACGGCGGGGCGGTCGGCGAGTTTGCGGTCCGCCTCCGGCACGCCGAAGCTCAGGATCTGCCACTGGCCTGCCGCAACGTCGCCAGCAGCACTTGGCGCCGCGATGACCTCTGCCGGGGCGGCATCACCCTCAGCCGCGATCTTGAATGCGCCGCCACCGGCAAGCACGATCGAGCCGGGGCCAATGCCCTGGCCGGAGAGGAAGACATTCTCGCCATCCGCGCGAATGGACAGCGGACCCTGCCCGTTGGCGCGCGCGACGCTGGTCACCTGTCCCTTGAGATAGATGTCGGCATCGTCGGACAGCATGACGGGGACAGACACAGTCTGCCCGATCAGCGACGGATCGGCTACCACCCTGCGGCGGAGTTCATCGCCACCGCCATTGGAGATGAGATTGTTGAGCAGCCTGCGGTCAGCGCGCGAGGTGGCGGAGGGGAACTGGGCGCGCCAGGCGGCCTTCGCCAGCCCTTCGAAATCGCCAGCTGAGGGTTTCGCGGCATCAACCGCCTCAGGATCAACCGTCACGTCGAGAACAGCGTGGTACTGCGTGAAGGCAGGGATCGAGCGCGAGATGATGTCCGTCAACAGCACAGCTAGGAAGGCCGTGGTCAGGGTCAGCGCTATGATGCCATAGATGCGGAAGCGCCTCTCGGCAGCATAGCGCCGGGCGATCAGTGCCGGGTCCGGCCTTTTGGGCTTCTCAGTCATACTGTTCCTTGTATTTCTGCACCAGGCGCAGCGCGATGAAGTTCAGTATCAGCGTGAAGAAGAACAGCACGAAACCCAGCGCGAATGCCGCCAGCGTCTTGGCCGAGTCGAATTCATGGTCGCCCACCAGCAACATGGCGATCTGCACCGTCATGGTGGTCACGGATTCGAAGGGGTTAGCGGTGAGGTGGGCCGCAAGGCCTGCCGCCATGACGACGATCATCGTCTCGCCCATGGCGCGCGACACCGCAAGAATGAAGGCCGACACGATGCCCGGGAGCGCTGCGGGAAGGATGACGCGCTTGATCGTCTCGGACTTGGTGGCCCCCATGGCATAGGAGCCATCCCGCATCGACTGCGGCACGGCATTGATCACGTCGTCGGAGAGCGAGGAGATGACGGGGATCAGCAGCATGCCGATCACCACGCCCGCGGCGAGGGCTGATTCCGCCGAGATATTCATCCCCAGCAATGCGCCGGAGTTACGGATGAAGGGCGCCACGGTGAGCGCGGCGAAGAAGCCAAGAACAACCGTGGGAATACCGGTCAACATCTCAAGCACCGGCTTGAAGATCGACCTGACCACTGGCGAGGCATATTCAGCCATGTAGGTCGCAGCGAGCAAACCCAGAGGCCCTGCCACGCACATGGCAATGGTCGTGATGAGCAGGGTTCCGGTCAGCAGTGGAATGAAGCCGAAGGACGGCGGCGTGCCGGTGGGCGCCCAAAGCACGCCTGTGAAAAACTCGAGGGCCGGAATTTCCGTGAAAAAGCGCCCGGTCTCGAACAGCACTGACATCACAATGCCGACGGTGGTGAGAATGGCGATCCCCGAGCAGGTCACGAGGAAGCCGAGCGTGATCTTCTCGAACAGGTTGCGCGCCCGGAAATCCGGCGCGATCCGGGAGAACAGCGCAAAACCTGCCGCCGCTGCAGCGGCAAGCCCCGCCCAGGGCGCCACCGCAGGCAGCGGCGCGGCGAGCAGGATGAAAACGAAGAGCCCCGCGAGAAGGGCCGAGGTGCCGGCCAGCAGGCCATGATAATTCGGCAGGGAGTGGATCTGGGAGGAAGCGCTTCGCAATGCGGCGGCGCGCTGGCGTCCGGCGAAATAGGTGGCAACGACCAGAACCACGAGCAGAGCAAAGAAAATTGCGGTCAAGGCCTGGTCTCCCTACACGCCACGCCGCCATCATTGGCGGCACGTCACAAAGATCGGGGCGGGCCGGTACATCCGCGGCCGCCGCCCCTCGCCGGCCGGCCCGCAAGGGCCGGACGGCGCTTTAGTATCGGCTTACTTGACCATGTCGGCCGTGAGAACCGTCATCGCGTTGGCGGCCTCGCGGATCTTGGCGCCTTCCTCACCCGGAAGGGCGATCAGGCCCTTGTCGGTGAGGTAGCCGTCCTCGCCGACAGCCTTCTCAGAGGTGTACTCGGCCACGAATTCCGCCATGCCCGGGATCACGCCCACATGCTGCTTCTTGGCATAGACGAAGAGCGGACGCGACACCTTGTAGTCGCCCGAGGCGATGGTGTCGATCGTCGGCACCACGCCGTCGATGGCGAGGGCGCGGATCTCGGCGTTCTCAGCGACGTTGGCGAAGCCGAAGATACCGATGGCGTTGGGATTGCCGACCAGCTTCTGGACGATGAGGTTGTCGTTTTCGCCAGCTTCAACGAAGGCGCCATCTTCACGCATCGACTTCCACACGGCCTCAAAGGCCTTGGCGTCAGACTTCTTGAGCGCCTTCAGGCTGTCGAAGCTTTCAGCGCCCTTCTCCATGACCAGCTCCATGAAGCTGTCACGGGTGCCAGACGTCGGCGGCGGGCCATAGACTTCGATCTTCTGGGCGGGCAGCGCGGCGTCGATCTCGTTCCACATGGTGTAGGGGTTGGCAACCAGATTGCCGTCCTTGTCCGGAACCTGCTTGGCCAGCGCCATGAAGATCTGCTGCTTGGTCAGCTTCATGTCGCTGCCCTTGGTCGAGTCAGCGAGGGCCAGGCCGTCGAAGCCGACCTTGATCTCGACGATATCGGTCACGCCGTTCTTGGCGCAATCCTCAAACTCGCCCTTCTTGATGGCGCGCGAGGCATTGCTGAAATCGGGATGATCCACGCCAACGCCGGCGCAGAACAGCTTGAAGCCGCCGCCGGTGCCGGTCGACTCGACCACCGGGGTCTTCATGCCAGACGACTTGCCGAACTGCTCGGCAACGGCGGTGGTGAAGGGATACACCGTCGAGGAACCTACGATGCGGATCTGATCGCGGGCCAGGGCGGGCACCGCAGTAAGGGCCACCAAGCTGGCGGCGAGGATTACGCGCTTCATGTTTGATCTCTCCTGTTTATAAGGGCAGGCGGAACCTAGGTCCGGACCAAAACACCTATGTGACCAAAAAACTACGTTTTAATGACAATTCAAATATCTGAAAATACTACGTTTTAAGTGGTATCCTGACAGAAAACTCACTGCCTTTGCCCAATTCCGAGGCGATGCTCAGGCGGCCCCGGTGGCGGCTGACGATATGCTTGACGATTGCAAGCCCGAGGCCGGTTCCCCCGCGAGAGCGGCTTTCCTGGACGTTCACGCGGTAAAAGCGCTCGGTAAGGCGCGGAATGTGCTCGGCCGCAATGCCGGGGCCGTGGTCGCGCACGGTGAGTTCGGCGAAACCATCGTCGTGGCGCAGCGCGATGTCCACCCGCTTGCCGGAGCTGCCGTATTTGATGGCGTTTTCCGCGAGGTTCTGCACCACCTGGACCAGCTCGTCGCGGCTGCCGGTGACGAGGAGCGGGCCGTCCGCGGAAAGGCTCACCTCGCAGCCGAGCTCCCGCGCCATGCCGGAGAGCACGTCGCAGACATGGGCCGCCACCTGGTTCAGGTCAACCTCGCCTTGCGGCCTCACATGCTCGTTCATCTCGATGCGCGACAGGGAGAGGAGGTCGTCGATCAGGCGGCGCATGCGCTCGGCCTGGCTGCGCATCAGGCCGAGGAACTTGGCCTGCGCCTTCTCATCATTGCGTGCCGCCCCCAGAATCGTTTCGAGGAAGCCGGTCAGCGCGGTGAGCGGCGTGCGGAGCTCATGGCTGGCATTGGCCACGAAATCGGCGCGCATGCGCTCGATCTGCTGTTCGCGGGTCAGGTCGCGCAGCACCAGCAGCGCGCCCTGGCCCTGGCCCAGCGGGGCCACATGAGCAAGAAAGCTGCGCAGCATCGGCACGCGGAGCTCATATTCGACGCTGACTGCCTCTTCGCCTGCGACGGCCGCGGCCACCGCCTCGAGCACGGCGGGATTGCGGATCGAGGCGGAGAGATGAAGGCCCTGCGGGTCGGTCTCCAGCACGTCACGCGCCAGGGCATTGGCGTGGAGCACGCGGCCCTGGCCGTCCACCATCAGCGCCGGGTCCGGCAGCGCCTGGATGATGTCGTTCACCGAAGCGGACGGGTACGGGGGCTCAGGGCTCGCCACGTCGGCGGCCTGCGCGGGCGGAAGGTTACGGCTGAAGGGCCACATGATCCTGGACAATAGACGGACGGGCTGCATTGCTGCAGATTTGTGAGAGCCGTATGACAGATTCAGTTGGTGGAGCATAGGACCATGGCCAGCCTGCCCTTTGACCCGGAGATGCAAGCCCATCTGGCCGAGCAGGCGCGGCGCAACGGCGCGTGGGACCCGGACTGGCCGCTCGCCCGCCAGCGCGAGGTGTGGGAGGCCGAGTGCCGCCGCGCCCGCGCGAAACGCCCCGGCCGGCTGATGGTCGAGGATCTCGACGTCGAGGGCATTCATGTCAGGATCTACCGGCCGCCGGGCGAGGACCCGAAGCCGGGCCTCGTCCATGCCCATGGCGGCGGCTGGACCATGGGCTCCTGCGAGACCCATGATGATCTCGCAGCCGAGATCGCCGACCAGGCGGATGTGGTGAGCGTGCTCTTCGACTACCGCCTCGCGCCCGAGCACCGGCACCCCGCACAGGTTGAGGATGCCGCAAAAATTCTCGGTTGGATGAGAAGTGCCGGCCGCGCCATCGGCATCGATCCCGCGCGGATCGTGCTCTCGGGCGACAGCGCGGGGGGGCAGGTGGCGGCAGGCCTTGCCCTGTGGCTGGCGCAGCGTGGCGAGACGCCGCTGCGCGGCCTGGTGCTGGTCAACCCCGGCCTCAGCGCCACCATGGACAGCGAGTCATACCGGCGGAACGCCAATGCCCCCGGCCTCAGCCGCGCGGAGATACTGGGCTATCTCACCGCCTTCCTGGGCCCG
>NZ_JBIICB010000198.1:0-8082 GCF_044239095.1 Aestuariivirga sp.
GGTGAAGCGTGAGATCGAGGGCTTCATATTGAACCGCCTGCAACTGGCGGTACTGAACGAGGCCTTCCGCCTCATTGCGGAGGGCTATGTTTCAGCCGAAGACCTCGACAAGACGGTGAAGGATGGGCTCGCGCTGCGCTGGAGCTTCATGGGACCCATTGAAACCATTGACCTCAATGCGCCGCAGGGCGTGGCCGACTACCTCATGCGCTATGGACTGACGATCCGCCGCGTGGGCGACCAGCAGGCTGCGGCCAAGCCGTGGCCAGAAACCATCGGCGCGACGCTTGATGCGGAGCGGCGGGCGGACGTTCCGTCCGACAGGCTGGGCGCGGCCACGCAATGGCGTGACCGGCGGCTGATGGCGCTGGCCGCGCACAAGCGCGCGCAGGAGAAGAAGACGCCGCGCTGATCAGACCTGGTCGATGAGGTCCACCATGGCATCAGGCGCGCGCCAGTGCGGCAGGTGGCCAGCGCCGGGGAGAATGCGGCTTGCCACGTTGAAAGGCAGGCTCAAGGCATGCTGCGCGGGGATCACCGAGTCATCCCGCATGAACACCGCCCGCACCGGCACGCTTGCCGCCTTCAGCGCGGCGAGGATAGAGAGCTTCTGGCGTCCATCCGCTGCAAACTCTCCGGCGATTTCCTTCAACTGCGCACCATGGGCCGCAAGATGTTCAGCAAGGGATGCCTGAGCTTCCGGCGGGACGCTTTCACCCAGAAAGGACAAGGCGTGATCGACGCGCGCGCCCAGCATGGCACCGAGGAATTCGCCATTGACCTCTTCCCCGCAGCCGGCGGGCGACAGGAGGGTGAGTGACAAGGCGCGGTCCGCCAGGCGGGCCGCAACGAGCGCACCGAAGGAATGGCCGAGCAGGTGGAGCCTCACGGCGGGCAGGCTGGCGGCGATGGCCTGCACCATGTCAGCTAGCGTGGCGGCAGAGGAGATGGTTTCGCCATGGCCGGGAAGATCGGGCGCATAGACGCGATAGCCCCGGCTGGCGAGCTTGCGGCCCAGCGTGGTGAAGCTCTGCGAATCGGCGAAGAGGCCGTGCAGAAGCAGCACGGATCCCTTCTGCTGGCCCTGTGCCGGCCACTCACGGAAAAAGATGCGGCCATGCGGCGTTTCCACATGATAGGCCGCGCGCGACGGGCGCAGGGCCGCGTCAAGATCAGCGCGCGAGACACGCCCGTTGCGCCCGCTGCCCTGCAGCGTTGCGAGGTCGATGCCCTTCCGGCGGGCCGCGGCACGCGCAGCTGTCGAGGCGCGCGGACGCGTTCCTGTTGCCAGCGGCACGAAGCGCGGCATGGGAGCGGCAGAGGGCGCCGCTGCTGCAGCCGGCGCTGCGGGCTGCTTGGCTTCGGCCACCGCCTCCCCCTCGATCTCGATTCGTGCGATGGCGCTTTCGACCGGCACCATCTGGTCGCTGTCGACCAGCCATTCGATGAGGATGCCGTCCTGCAGGGCCGGCACTTCCACCGTGGTCTTGTCGCTCTCGACTTCGAGCAGCGTTTCACCGCGCTTGAAGGCCTGGCCCGGCTTCTTGATGATGAGGCCGATGCGGCCTTCTTCCATCGTCTCCCCCAGGCGGGGGAGCGGCATATCAATCACGCGGCCCATGACGGAGCGATCCTCCTCACCTGCCAGAGACCCGTTTCCGCGATAAGCTGAGCCGAGGGCACGGCACCGCGTTCCAACGCAGGGGACACGGGGATGGGAATGTCCTCGCCTGCAACGCGCAGCACCGGCTCTTCGAGATAGTCGAAGCAGCGTTCCGAGATGCGCGCGGAAAGTTCTGCGGCGAAGCCTGACGTCATCACCGATTCGGTGACCACCATGGCGCGGCCGGTCTTCATGACCGAGCGGATGAAGGTCTCGTCGTCGAGCGGGTTGAGGCAGCGGATGTCGACGACTTCCGCCGAAACACCGCTCTGCGCCAGCGTCTCCGCTGCGGCGAGTGCTTCGAAGACCATTTTCGAATAGGTGACGATGGTGAAGTCCGACCCCTCCCGGCGGATGACGGACTGGCCCCAGGCGGCATCGGGCTTCTCCGGATCCATTTCGCCTTTGCGCACATAAAGGCTCTTGTGCTCGATGAACATCACAGGGTCCGGGCATTTGAGCGCCATGCGGAGCAGGTGATAGGCATCATTCACCGTGGCGGGCATGACGACGCGCAGGCCCGGCACATGGGTGAACCACGACTCGAGCGATTGGGAATGTTGCGCCGCGCCCGAGCGGCCGGTGCCGCCCTGCATGCGCAGCACCATGGGAACGCCGATCTGGCCGCCGAACATGTAGCGGCTCTTCGCGGCCTGGTTCGCCACCTGGTCCATGGTGAGACCGGCGAAGTCGATGTACATGAGTTCCGCCACCGGGCGCGAACCCGTCATCGCGGCCCCCACCGCAGCACCGACGATGCCTGCCTCTGCAATCGGCGTGTCGACCACGCGGTGTTCCCCGAACATGTCGAGAAGGCCCTTGGTGACGCCATAGGCGCCGCCATAGCGGCCGACCTCCTCACCCATCAGGAAGACGGAGGGATCCTCGTTCATCGCATCGATCAACGCCTGGCGCAGCGCATCGCGGTAGGTGGTTTCGATCATGGCCATCAGCGTGCCTCCCCAAGGATCATGGACAGGTGCTGGCGAAGCGGCCTGGGGCTTGGCTCTCCCTCAGCAAAGACATCACGGAACATCGAATCATCGGCGGGCGGCTTCGCGGCAATGGCATGTTCGACGGCGGCGTTCATCTCTGCGGCGATCTCATTGTCGAGACCGTCCAGCACTCCACCATCGGCCAGCTTGCGGGAAATCAACGCGTCGCGCGCATTGGCCACCGCATCCCGCTTGCGTCCTTCGAGCTCCTCCGCCTCGTCGCGGTAGGGGCTCTTGTCCAGCCGGGCATGACCGAAGTGGCGGTAGCAGGTGACGGTCAGGAAGCCGGGGCGGCCATGGCGCGCGGCGGTGATGATGCGCTCGGCTGCCTCGTGCACGGCCTCCACATCACCGCCGTCGACCTCATGGCCATTGAGACCGCAAGCGATGGCACGCTCATGGAGGTTTGTGTTGGCTGCGGCGCGGTCGATGCGGGTGCCCATGCCATACTGGTTGTTGATGCAGCAGAACACCACCGGCAGCTTCCAGAGTGCGGCCATGTTCATCGCCTCGTAGAGAATGCCCTGCTGCGAGGCGCCATCGCCGAAGAAGGCGACAGACACATGCGGCAGCTTGCGATTGCGGTAGGACATGCCAGCACCCACCACATGCGGAATGCCACCGCCCACGATGGCATTGGCGCCCAGTGCACCCAAAGCCATGTCAGCGATGTGCATGGAGCCACCCTTGCCGGAGCAGTAGCCGTCTGCCTTGCCGGCGATCTCGCTCATCATGCGGTTGGGGTCAGCGCCGCGCGCGATGAAGATGCCGTGGCCGCGGTGGTGGGTGGTGAAGCTGTCGCCTTGCTCCATGGCACGGCACACGCCGGCGATCGCTTCCTCACCGATCGACATATGGAGCATGGAGCCCGCGGACTGTCCGCGCACGAAGAGTTCGTTGACCCGCTCCTCAAAGGTGCGGATGCGCCGCATGGTGCGGTAAAGTTCGAAGAGGAGTTTGTTGCCGCCTGTGGCCATCACGTGAAGTCCCGCTTTTGGAAGCGGGACTTATGCCCCATTCCGCAGGCTTCGTGTAGGGGTTTTCAGGCCGCCATCATCTCCGGCGGCGGAACCTTGGCGCCCGTCATGAAGGCCACCGCGTCCGACATTGTGAAGTCCTTCGGATTGATGACGCAGAGCCTCCGGCCCAGCCGGTGCACGTGGATCCGGTCCGCCACCTCGAAGACATGCGGCATGTTGTGGGAAATCAGTACGATCGGCAGGCCGCGGCGCTTCACGTCAAGGATGAGTTCCAGAACCCGGCGCGATTCCTTGACCCCTAAGGCGGCCGTCGGCTCGTCCATGATGACGACCTTGGAACCGAAGGCGGCGGCGCGCGCCACGGCCACACCCTGGCGCTGGCCGCCAGAAAGGGTTTCAACCGCCTGGCGGATGTTCTGGATGGTCATGAGGCCGAGCTCGCTGAGCTTGTCACGGGCGATCTTCTCCATCGCCTTGTGATCGAGCTTCTTGAGGAGCGAGCCCATCATGCCCGGCACGCGGATTTCACGGCCCATGAACATGTTGTCGGCAATGGAGAGGGCGGGCGAGAGCGCGAGGTTCTGGTAAACCGTTTCAATGCCAGCGTTACGCGCGTCCAGGGGAGACTTGAAATTGACCGTTTTGCCCTCGAGCCTGATCTCGCCCTCGTCAGGCGCCACGGCGCCGCAAATCGCCTTGATGAGGGTGGACTTGCCAGCTCCATTGTCACCAATGACGGCGAGGATCTCATTGGGGTAGAGATCGAAGTCTGCATGATCAAGCGCGGTGACCCGGCCATAACGCTTAACCAGGTTGCGCGTGGTGAGGATGGGGTCGGGACTGTTCGCGGCGGTGGCGGTCGGGCTGTTTGACATGGCTGGCACCTGTGCTTGGGTGAGTTGTTCGAAGGCTGCGCAATGCGAAGCTACGAGGATGCCTTTCTGATCCATTGATCGATGGCCACTGCGGCGATGATGAGGACGCCCACGGTGAAATCCTGCCAGAGCACATCGACCTTCGAGAGCGACAGGCCGAAGCGGAATACGCCGACGATCATGGCTCCCAGCACCGAGCCGACAATGGATCCACGCCCGCCGAACAGCGAAGTGCCGCCAATCACCACGGCGGTGATCGAGTCAAGATTGGCGGTCTCGCCAGCGAGCGGCGTGATGGTTCCGCCGACGCGCCCGATGAGGACGAGGCCGGCGAAGGCTGCGATGACCCCCGCCACGACATAGACAGACTGCAGCACCTTGTCCGTCCGGACGCCGGACAGCATGGCGCCATTCGGGTCATCGCCAACGGCGTAGACGTGACGCCCCCATGCGGTGTGCTTCAGCACATAGGTCATGATGATGGCGAGCAGCAGGAAGGCGATGGTTCCGTAGAGAATCTGGAACCCTCCCACCGATATCACGTTGCCGAAGAAGATCAGCATCGGGGCCGCGGCTTCGGTATCGACGTTGCGGATCGATTCGGAGCCGGAATACCAGAGCTTGAGCGCCTGGAAGATGTAGAGCGTG
Organism: Aestuariivirga sp.; assembly: GCF_044239095.1. Lineage (GTDB taxonomy): Bacteria > Pseudomonadota > Alphaproteobacteria > Rhizobiales > Aestuariivirgaceae > Aestuariivirga. The sequence goes on from NZ_JBIICB010000198.1 coordinate 5,162, forward strand.
CCCAAGGTGACGATGAAGGGCGGCAATCGCAGCCTGGTGACCAGCACGCCGTTGATGTAGCCCATCACAGCACCGGCGAACAAGCCGATGGCAATCGCCAGCGGTTCCGGCAGGCCCAGCTGTACCCCGAGCTTTCCCATGACGATGGTGGACAGCACCATGATGGCGCCAATGGACAGGTCGATGCCGGCGGTGAGGATGATGATGGTCTGGGCGATCGCCACGATGCCGATCGGGGTTATCTGCTTCAGGATCGTCGACAGGTTGCCGGGCCTGAAGATGAGGCCATCGGTGGTGAAGCCGAACAGGACGAGGGACAGGATGAGGACGAAAATTGGAACAGCGACGGGAAATGTCTGCAGGAAGATCCGGAGCTTTTGCAGCGCCGTCACTTGTTCATGTTCGAATGAGGCGACGGACGTGTCCGCCTTGCTCAGGGTCGCTTCATAGTCTGCGACGGACTTGGTGGGCTGGCTTCCTTCGCTCATCTTCCCTCCCGATCTTCGAAATAGCGGATTTCGTTCCGCTCATTGGTGGGAGGGGCGGCGGGAGCCGCCCCTCCAATTGCTGCCAATCTCAGAAGCTGGCTGCGGGGATCAACCCCAGCAGAGCTTCAGGCCTTCCTCGGAGGTGACAGAGGGGAGGCCCTCAACCGGCTTGTCGGTGATGAGCTGCACACCGGTGTTGAAGAAGTCGAGGCCTTCGGTGTTGGCCGGCTTGGTGCCGTCCTTGGCGAAGGCCGCGACAGCTTCCACGCCCTTCGACGCCATGAGCAGCGGGAACTGCATGGAAGTGGCGCCGATGACGCCGTCCTTGACGCTCTTCACGCCGGGGCAGCCGCCGTCGACCGAGACGATCAGTGCCTGCGTCTCCTTGCCCGCGGCCTTCATGGCCTGGAAGGCGCCCTCGGCAGCCGGCTCGTTGATCGTGTAGATCAGGTTCATGTTCGGCTCCTTGGCGAGGAGGTTCTCCGTCGCCTTGAGGCCGCCCTCGGGGTTGGCGTTCGAGGTCTCATGACCGATCACGCGCGGATCGGTCTCGGAGCCCAGCACCTTGGGATTCGGCACTTCGATGCCGAAGCCGGTGAGGAAGCCGGTGTCGCGCAGAACGTCAACCGAGATGTTATCCTTGTTGATGTTCAGCATGCCGATCTTGGCATCCTTGGCGGCATCGCCCATCTGGGCCTTGGCCCACTTGCCGATCAGCACGCCGGCTTCGAAGTTGTCGGTGGCGAAGGTCGAATCCGCTGCTTCCTTGTCGCCGATCGGGGTGTCGAGCGCGATCACCAGGACGCCGGCGGCGCGGGCGGTCTTGAGGGCGGGAATGACCGAGTCGTTCGACGCCGTGATCAGAATGCCCTTGGCGCCGCCTGCGACGCAGTTCTCAATGGCTTCGATCTGGGGGCCGGCGTCACCGTCAACCTTACCGGCAAACGCCTGGAATTCGAGACCCAGTTCCGTGGCCTTGGCTTCCGCGCCTTCCTTCATCTTCACGAAGAAGGGGTTGGTGTTGTTCTTGGTGATGAGGCAGACGCCGCCTGCGGCCATGGCCGGAGTGACGGAGAAAAGGGCGGTTGCGGCCGCTCCGAGCAAAGCTGCTTTGAATATGGTCTTCACGAGGGTCCTCCCGTTGATTTGTTAACCCGTTCGATGGGTTGGATCGAATTCGACATTCTACCGGTGCGGGAGGAGACGGTTCGTCCTTCTCCCTGCACGTGGCGCATTCTCAACGCAAAAAATGACGGCTGTCAATAAATAAACCGGGTTGATTTATTGATTGACAGGCCCGGCTGGCTGCTGGAAATCTGAGCGCCCCTGCATGAGGATTAACCGGAAATGGCGATGGAGTGGTCCAGCGGCGGCACGAGGGGCGCGACGGCCCCCGCCTTGTCGCGCGGCACCACGCAGACGGGCGTGCGGCTCTACAACGAACGGCTGATCCTGTCGCTCGTACGGTTGCACGGGCAATTGCCCAAGGCCGAGATGGCCCGCCTCACGGGGCTTTCAGCCCAGACCGTTTCGGTGATCGTGCGCCAGCTGGAGGCCGATGGACTGCTCACGCGGCGCACGCCTAGGCGTGGCAAGGTTGGCCAGCCGCTGGTGCCGTTCGAACTCGAGCCGGAGGGTGCGTTTTCGATCGGCCTGAAGGTTGGCCGAAGATCGGGCGACCTGATGCTGCTCGACCTCGCCGGTCATGTCCGGCACACCATCCACCGGCCCTATGCCTTCCCGTCGCCTGCCGAGATCATCGGCTTTCTTTCGGCGGGCGTCGAAGAACTCACACGCGGGCTTTCGGAACGCCAGCGCGAACGGATCTCAGGAATCGGAATCGCCGCCCCCTTCGAGCTGTGGAACTGGGCCGAAGATGCGGGCGCGCCGCACGAGGTTCTGATGGCGTGGAGGGATTTCGACCTCCAGACCGAAATCGCCAGGCTGTTTCCATGGCCGGTCCACTTCTGCAACGATGCCTCCGCCGCCTGTGCCGCAGAACTGCTGTTCGGCCGCGGACGCGACCTCTCCGATTTCGCCTATTTCTATCTCGGCTATTTCATCGGCGGCGGGATCGTTCTTAACGGCAATCTCTACCTAGGCCGCCGGGGCAATGCCGGGGCCTTTGCTTCCCTTCCTGTCACCTCCGCGGAAGGCGCATCGGAACAGCTCGTGCATGCGACCTCGCTCGCAGCACTCGAGCGCGAGATCCAGCGTGACGGAGGCGACCCGGAACTGCTCTGGCGGGACCTTGCCGGCTGGGCGGGTGCTGGACCGGCACTGGAGCGCTGGATGGAACGGGCGGCTACCGAAGTGGCGGTCGCCGCAGCCGGCGTGATGGCGGTTCTGGACTGCACGGCCATTCTGATCGACGGCGCCGTTCCGTTGACGGTGCGATCGCGTTTCGTGGCCGCGGTGCGGAGCGCCCTCGCG
>NZ_JBIICB010000199.1:0-8076 GCF_044239095.1 Aestuariivirga sp.
TAGGCGCTGTTGTAGACGCGGTCAGGCGTTTCGATGGGTGAGGCCTATTCCTGGCTGAAGGTTGTCCATGTTCTGGCGGTGATCTCGTGGATGGCCGGACTTTTTTATTTGCCCAGATTGTTCGTCTATCATGCTGAAAACATTGAGAAGAATGAGCTTGTGAAGGTCTTTGCCGTGATGGAGCGCCGGCTTCTCAAGGCAATTATGCGTCCGGCGTGCCTGGTATCGGTGGTGACTGGGCTGGGGCTCATTTGGGTGGGCAGCTGGTTGGGGCCGATTCCGCTCTGGCTGTGGCTCAAGATCGTATTGGTGTTGGGAATGCTGGCATTCCATGGGCTACTCGAGGCTCATGTGGGACGGTTTCGGGATGGCCGCGAGGGCCGTTCAGGGCGCTATTTCAGGATCATGAATGAGGTTCCGACGTTATTGCTTATCGGCATTGTAATTTTGGTCATTGTGAAGCCCTTCTGAGTTTGTTGTTGGCGAGGGGCCGGCGAATAGCTATACTGTGATTTCGCATCGCTTCGGCTTGATGCGGCCCTTCCTCAATGTTCCCGCCTTTGGCCGGAACCCCCCATTGTGAAAAGATAAATGACTGCCATATCTGAGCTGAAAGAAATCAAGCTTCAGGACCTCAAATTGAAGACGCCCGCTGAGCTTGTCTCGCTGGCGGAGGAGCTTGAGGTCGAGAACGCGAGCGCATTGCGCAAGCAGGAGCTCCTGTTTGCCATACTCAAGAACCTTGCCATCCGGGACGTCGAGATTATCGGCGAGGGTGTGGTTGAGGTCCTGCAGGATGGTTTCGGCTTCCTGCGATCTCCTGACGCCAATTATCTGGCTGGCCCCGATGATATCTACATCAGCCCCAGCCAGATCCGGAAATTCACGCTTCGAACCGGTGACACGGTCGAGGGGCAGATTAGGAGCCCCAAGGACGGTGAGCGATATTTTGCTCTGGTGAAGGTCAACCGAATCAATTTTGAAGATCCGGAAAAAACCCGCCACAAGGTTCATTTCGACAATCTGACGCCGCTTTATCCCGATGAGCGGCTGGAAATGGAAACGGGAGATCCGACCAAGAAGGATTACTCCTCCCGGGTCATCGACATCGTGTCTCCCCTTGGAAAGGGGCAGCGCGGACTTATCGTGGCGCCACCGCGCACCGGCAAGACCGTCCTTCTCCAGAATATCGCCCATGCGATCACCGCCAATCATCCCGAGTGCTACCTGATCGTCCTCCTGATCGATGAGAGGCCGGAGGAAGTGACCGACATGCAGCGGTCCGTGAAGGGCGAGGTGATCAGCTCTACCTTCGATGAGCCTGCCTCGCGGCATGTGCAGGTGGCCGAGATGGTTATCGAGAAGGCGAAGCGTCTGGTAGAGCATGGGCGTGATGTCGTGATCCTGCTGGATTCGATCACACGTCTTGGCCGGGCCTACAATACGGTCGTTCCGTCCTCCGGCAAGGTTCTCACCGGCGGTGTTGACGCCAATGCCCTGCAGCGGCCCAAGCGCTTCTTCGGTGCGGCGCGCAACATCGAGGAGGGTGGTTCCCTGACGATCATCGCCACGGCGCTGATCGATACGGGCAGCCGCATGGATGAGGTAATCTTCGAGGAGTTCAAGGGAACCGGTAACTCCGAAATCATCCTTGATCGCAAGGTTGCGGACAAGCGGGTTTTCCCCGCCATCGACATATTGAGATCCGGCACCCGCAAGGAAGAACTGCTGGTGAAACCGGATCTGTTGAAGAAAACCTATGTCCTGCGGCGGATCCTCAACCCGATGGGTACTGTCGATGCCATCGAGTTCCTGCTCGACAAGTTGCGGCAGACCAAGGGGAACAGCGATTTCTTCGACTCGATGAACGCCTGACGGGAACCTCTGCCTGCTGGGCTTCGGCGATTTGATTCGAGGCCGTAATGACAGCAAGTGACACGATTTATGCCCTGTCCTCCGGCGCAGGGCGGGCGGCCATTGCGGTCATCCGCATGTCTGGCAGCCATACGCCGGAAGTTCTCATGCGTATGGCTGGCCGGCTGCCAACTGCACGGAAGCTGTCTCTGAGCGCCATACGGAACGACAGGACTGGCGAGATACTGGACAAGGCCATGGTGGTCTGGATCCCAGGACCTGGTTCGTTCACGGGCGAGGACTGCGCGGAAATCCACCTGCATGGTAGCCCCGCAGTTGTGTCCGCCGTGATGGAGCTTTTGTCCGCACAGCCTGGTGTGCGGCCTGCCGAACCTGGCGAGTTCACCAAGCGAGGCTTCCTCAATGGCAAGATGGATCTTGTCGAGGCTGAGGGGCTGGGTGACCTGCTGCAGGCCAGAACCTCTGGCCAGAGGCGACAGGCCTTCCAGCAGATGTCAGGCCAAGCGAGTTCAAGGTTCGAATCCTGGCGGGAGCAATTGATGCAGATCCGGGCCCATATCGAGGCTGGGGTGGACTTCGCCGATGAACCGGGCGTTGCCGAAGCTGCCGCACCTGCCATCGACATGAGCATCCGGACATTACGCAGCCAGATCAGCGCCGAACTCCACCGGTCGGCAGGTTCCGAATTACTTCGTGATGGATTTCGCGTTGTTCTTGCAGGATGCCCCAATACGGGCAAATCCAGCTTGCTGAATGCCCTGGCGGGGCGCGAAGCGGCCATCGTGTCCGATTTGCCGGGAACCACGCGTGACGCCATAGAGGTGACGCTCGAGCTTGATGGGATGCCCGTCATCGTAACCGATACGGCCGGATTGCGCAGTGATGTGGCTGATGCGGTCGAAGAGGAGGGTGTGAGAAGGTCACGCCAGCATGTGTCCAGAGCTGATCTGGTCGTGTGGGTTTGGTCAGCCGACGTTATTGGCAGTAGATCTCTGGATAGCAGCATCGAACAGCCTGACATGCTGATCGAGAACAAGAGTGACCTTCGGGAGACAGAATCGGGACTTCTCCGAAACGATCGTGATGCGAGCTTTCGCATTTCGTGCCAGACCCGTGAGGGGATTGACGGATTGCTTGCTGAGCTGGTGTCGCGTCTCAGGAAACGTTTCGGTGACGTTGAGTCAGCGCTTTTTGTGTCTGCCCGGCAGAAACTGGCTGCTGAGCGTTCGATTCGATACCTGAACGATGCCCTTGATGTCGGTTCGGAGAACTTGGAGTTGAAGGCTGAAGACATCCGGCGCGCTTCGGAGGAGATTGCCAGACTGACGGGTCGTGTGGATGTGGAAGAATGGCTGGGGGCAATCTTCAGCCGCTTCTGCATCGGAAAGTGACGGCCAATGTTTCACGTGAAACGTTCGGGCATTTTGACCTTTTTGGCTGCTTCGCGTAAACAGGCGGCATGATGACCAACTTCGATGTGATCGTGATTGGAGGCGGACATGCGGGGACCGAAGCCGCCGCCGCTGCAGCACGCGCTGGGGCCCGGACAGCCCTCCTGACGCACAGGGCCGATTCGATTGGCGAGATGTCTTGCAATCCGGCGATCGGCGGTCTCGGCAAGGGCCACCTCGTGCGGGAGATCGATGCGCTGGATGGCTTGATGGGTCAGGTCGCTGACCAGGCCGGGATCCAGTTTCGTCTGCTGAACCGGTCAAAGGGTCCCGCTGTTCGGGGCCCGCGCGCCCAGGCTGATCGAAAGCTCTACCGTAATGCCATGCAGGCCGCTGTCGCCGCCCAATCCGGCCTGACCGTGATTTCTGCTGCTGCGAGCGGTCTCCTGATACGAGGCGATCAAGTGACAGGGGTCGTCTGCGAGGATGGCCGGAGCTTTGCTTCAGCCGCCGTCGTCCTCACCACAGGAACCTTCCTGAACGGGCTCATCCATATCGGAGAGCGCCGTATTCCAGCGGGACGCCACGGCGAGCCGCCAAGCCTCGGCTTCTCCCAGCAACTGGCTGCAGCCGGCCTGAAGCTCGGCCGTCTCAAGACGGGAACGCCAGCCCGGCTCGACGGGCGGACTATCGACTGGAAATGCCTCGAGGAGCAAAGGGGCGATGACCAGCCGGTGCCCTTCTCATTTCTGACCCGGAAAATCGAAACACCGCAGGTATCCTGCTTCATTACCCACACCACCGCAGCGGGCCACCAGCTGATTGCCGACAACATCCATCGGTCGCCGATGTATTCCGGGCAGATCGAAGGAGTAGGGCCACGCTACTGCCCGTCCATCGAAGACAAAATCCAGCGCTTTCGGGACAAGGACAGCCATCAGGTGTTCCTTGAGCCTGAGGGTCTCGACGACGATACCGTCTATCCCAATGGCATTTCCACGTCACTGCCGGAGGATGTGCAGGACAGCTTCCTCCGCACGATGCCGGGGCTTGAGAAGGTGTCGGTCATGCGCTGGGGCTACGCCATCGAGTATGACTATGTAGATCCCCGGCAACTGACTGCGGCGCTGGAAGTGAAACGGCTTCCAAACCTGTTCCTCGCCGGCCAGATCAACGGAACGACGGGCTATGAGGAGGCTGCCGCCCAAGGGCTGGTCGCTGGCCTTAATGCAGCGCGAAAAGCGGGTGGGCAGGAGCCTTTCGTCATCGACCGCGCGCAGGGTTATATCGGCGTGATGATTGATGATCTGGTCACCAAGGGCGTGTCCGAGCCCTACCGCATGTTCACCTCCCGGGCAGAGTACCGGCTCTCGCTCCGGGCCGATAATGCAGACATGAGGCTTACGCCTCTGGGAATGTCCGTAGGCCTGGTCGGAGCTGAGCGGGCAATGGCCTTCCAGCACCGGGCGTCAGCAATCAATCAAGGTCTGGACCTGGCGCGAAGCCTGTCCCTTACTTCAGCCGAAGCGGCACGGAGGGGTCTCAGGGTTAATCAGGACGGTTTGCGGCGTTCCGCGCTCGACCTTCTGGGCATGCCGGACGTGGGCTGGATGGGGATCCGCGCCCAGTGGCCGGAACTTGCCTCGCTCAGCCCGGATGTCGTCGAAGCACTGGAAGCGGAAGCGCTGTATGCGGGATATATCCAGCGGCAAGATGCCGATGTTGCGGCGCTCCGCCGCGAGGATGGCTTGGCGCTACCGGCGAGCCTGGACTATGCCAGCATGCCCAGCCTTTCCGCCGAATTGCGTCACAAGCTCCAATTGGTTCGCCCCGCTACGCTGGGTCAAGCCTCTCGCATGGACGGTATGACCCCGGCGGCACTCGCGGTGATTCTTGGCCATGTGAAGCGTCGGGACCGGCAAAGTGCAGCCTGAAGCCTCACGCGCTCCTGCTGGCCTGAATGTTTCACGTGAGTCACGCGGCAAGCTGGAGATTTACGTCGATCTTCTCCTTGCATGGCAGAAGCGGATCAATCTGATCGGCCCCGCCACGGTACCCATGGTCTGGGAGCGCCATATCCAGGACTCTCTGCAGTTGCTGCCGCTCCTTCCAGAGAATACGAAGACCATTGCGGAACTGGGCTCCGGCGCTGGTATCCCTGGTCTCGTGATCGCCATTGCAGCGGGTCTCGAGGTCCATCTTTATGAAAGCAATGGCAAAAAGGCTGCCTTTCTTCGGGAAGCAGCCCGGAGAACCGGGGTCACTGCGCATATCCATGTGGCGAGGCTCGAAACGCTCCGGACGGCCACGAACGTCCCAAAGGTTGATTGTGTTGTGGCCCGAGCCCTGGCGCCATTGCCGCTCCTTTTGGATTATGCCGAGCCGTTTTTTGCCCGCGGTGCGATTGGTCTCTTTCACAAGGGACAAGATGTAGATGCGGAATTGACCGAAGCCACAAAATGTTGGAAAATGAATTTTATCAAGCATGCGAGCCTGTACGATTCGCGTGGCGTAATTCTCCAGATCTGTGAGGCCACCCGTGTCTGATCTTCCTTCCCGCAGTTCGACCATGCCGGCGGAACCCCGCGTTCTTGCCGTAGCCAACCAGAAGGGTGGCGTGGGCAAGACAACCACAGCCATCAATCTCGGGACGGCCCTTGCTGCCGTCGGCGAGACGGTGCTGATTGTCGACCTCGATCCGCAGGGCAATGCCAGCACGGGGCTCGGCATTCACCGGCGTGCCCACCAGAAATCCACGTATCATGTGCTTCTGGGAGAGGCCACTCTTCGTGACGTGATCGTCGAGTCCGGAATCCCCCGGTTGCATTGCGCACCCTCGACCATGGATCTGCTCGGCGCTGAACTCGAACTTGCCGGCATCGACCGGAAGACCCACCGGCTCTCGGACGCGATTGGCACCCTCTGCAAGGCTGGCGAAGGCGGTACCGCCTATACCTACATACTGGTCGACTGCCCGCCCTCGCTCAACCTTCTGACGATTAATTCGCTCTCTGCTGCAGATGCTGTTCTGGTGCCTCTGCAATGTGAATTCTTTGCCCTTGAAGGACTGAGCCAGCTGATCAGGACGGTTGAACGCGTGAAGACCAGCCTCAATCCGCGCCTGTCGATCCAGGGTGTGGTGCTGACCATGTTCGACCGCCGGAACAACCTGTCCGAGCAGGTTGCGGATGACGTTCGCAGCGTGCTGGGTGACAAGGTCTATCAGACCGTCATTCCGCGCAATGTGCGGATTTCCGAAGCGCCGTCGCATGGTAAGCCCGTATTGCTTTATGACCACGCCTGCGTCGGTTCGCAGGCCTATATCCGGCTTGCATCGGAGATCATCAGGCGCGAGCGGGAATTGCGCGCCGCCTGACCGATTCCGGACCGGAACAATTACAGCTCCTAGCGAAAGCCAAACGAGACATGGACATGACAGGCGCACCGAAAAAGAGACTGGGCCGGGGGCTCGCTGCCTTAATCGGTGACGACACCAGCGAGGACGCCGTGCTGCAGGATGTCCGTACGCTTCGCCACATGCCGATCGAGCTGCTAAGGGCCAGCCCCAACAATCCGCGCAAGCACTTCGCCGATACAGACCTCGAGGAACTCTCCAACTCGATACGCGACAAGGGACTGCTGCAGCCCATCGTCGTTCGTCCCGCCGGCGGAGGAGAATACGAGATCGTGGCCGGTGAGCGCCGCTGGCGCGCCGCGCAGCGGGCAGGGGTTCATGACGTCCCCGTGCTCATCCGCGAACTCTCCGATGGCGAGGCGCTTGAAATCGCCCTCATCGAGAATATCCAGCGCACTGACCTCAATCCACTGGAAGAGGCGCGCGCCTATGGATTGCTTCTTGAGCAATTCAGCTACACCCAGCAACAGCTGGCCGAATCAATCGGCAAGAGCCGGAGCCACATCGCCAATACGCTGCGCCTTCTCCATCTTCCAGATTCGGTGCGTCAGCAAATTGAGGAGGGCCTCCTCACCGCGGGTCATGCCCGGGCCCTGGTCGCAACAGATTCGCCGGCGGAACTGGCAGACCGGATCATCAAGCTGGGACTCTCCGTCCGCGAGGCCGAGGGCCTGGCACGCGAGGCAACCTCGCCAAAGAAGCACAGACCCAAGGCCGAAAAAGACGCGGATACCAAAGCGCTTGAGAAACTGGTCTCCGAAGCCATTGGGCTCAAAGTCGCCATCAGCCACACCGGCAGTGCCGGTGGCACGATGCAAATCAGCTACAAGACACTCGACCAGTTGGAAGACATCTGCAAGCGGCTGCAGTCTTGATGCCAGAGCCTAAACCATGATCCGCGAAAGTGGAAACCGCTTTTGCGAGAAGATCATGCTCAAGCTATTGATCTTGCCAGCGTTCCTGCCGACCAGTTGATCCCACCTGGTCGGAAAGCGTGCTCGCCCGATTCTCAGTGCCTGAAGTGGCGAACACCTGTGAAGACCATCGCAAGACCTGCCTCGTCGGCAGCGCGAATCACCTCGTCATCGCGCAGCGAACCGCCCGGCTGGATGACCGCGGTCGCTCCGGCGTCGGCAGCCTGGAGGAGCCCGTCCGCAAATGGAAAAAATGCGTCCGACGCCACCACTGATCCTTTGACACTCGCCGCGCCAAGACCTGCTTCGCGAGACACGTCCTCGCTCTTCCTCACGGCGATCCGGGCAGAATCCACCCGGGACATTTGCCCGGCGCCGATCCCGACGGTCGCGCCATCCTTGGCATAAACGATCGCATTCGACTTGACGTGCTTGGCCACACAAAAAGCGAATCGAAGATCCGAGAGTTCCGCCGCAGTCG
>NZ_JBIICB010000200.1:0-8067 GCF_044239095.1 Aestuariivirga sp.
GGGCATGGCTCTACCGTGAAAGCCTCCGCGACATCCTTGAGCGAAAGCAGATCAACGTCGTCTCGGCCATGCTCTCGCAATGGTGCAGCAACGTGCTGCGTTCGAAGGTCGAGCCCATGAAGGAGGTTGCACGGATGATCAAAAGCCATTTCGATGGCATTGTTGCCTGGACGCAGACACGCCAGACCAACGGCTTTCTCGAGGCCTTGAACGGGCTGTTTCAGGCCGCCAAGCGCAAGGCCAGGGGATACAAGCGGTTCAGCACCATGCGGACCGTGCTGTTCCTCATCGCCGGAAAACTCGACTTCCCGAAGATCAATGGTCACGCAGCGTAACCCACTCGTTTTTCAAAAGAGCCCACCCAACGATGAATTCGCAGGCTTCGAAAGATGGGACACCGCCAACCTGGCGGGTGTGCCCAAGCAGCCGGGGATGATCGAGCGGGAATACGCGCGTCAGGCGCTCAGCGAGGGCCTGAAGCTCGAGGCCACGCTCGGCGCCAATCCCTTCAAGTTCGGCTTCGTCAGCGGGACTGATACGCATACGGGCCTCACCACGGCGGAGGAAGACAATTTCTTCGGCAAGCACACGGGCGTCGAGCCCTCGCCCAGCCGCTTCGCGCATGACGTCATCAAGACGCCGCAGGTCAGCATCAAGGGCTGGCAGATGGCGGCCTCCGGCTACACCGGCGTCTGGGCCACCGAAAACACGCGTGAGGCGATCTGGGATGCGCTGAAGCGCAAGGAAGCCTATTCGACCACGGGCCCGCGCATGCTGGTGCGCTTCTTCGGCGGCTGGGACTTCGAGCCCGCCGACGCGCAGACGCGCATGCCGGCTGATGCAGGCTACGCCAAGGGCGTGCCGATGGGCGGCGACCTCAAAGGCGCGCCCGAGGGCAAGTCGCCGACTTTCCTTGCCGCTGCGATGAAAGATCCGTTGAGCGGCAACCTGGACCGTATCCAGATCATCAAGGGCTGGGTCGATTCCGCCGGCAAGCTGCATGAAAAGGTTCATGACATCGCCTGGTCGGACGCGCGCCAGCCCGGCGCTGACGGCAAGCTGCCGCCCGTCGGCAACACGGTCGACGTGGCCAACGCCACCTGGACCAATTCGATCGGCAGCCCGGAGTTGATCGCAGTCTGGAAGGACCCGGACTTCGACCCGGCGCTGCGCGCGGTCTATTACGCCCGCGTCATCGAGATCCCCACCCCGCGCTGGACCGCCTATGACCAGAAGCGCTTCGGCATCAAGATGCCGGACGACGTGCCGATGACGGTCCAGGAACGCGCCTATACCTCGCCCATCTGGTACACGCCCTGATCTTTCAACGCCGGAGAAACGCGATGACGTTCACAGCCCTCCTGACCACCGCAGGTGCGGCCTGAGCCGGCCCACGGTGCGGCAGGTTCTCGCCCGGCTCGCCGAGATCAGCTGACAGGCCGTGCAACCTGAGCCATTCCCTTCATGATCTGGCCCATCACCCGGACGCGCAGCCAGCGGGGCAGCATGCCCAGCGACCAGCCGAGGAACTTCGACAGCCAGCCGGGCCGCACCGTGGCGCTTCCACCGAGGGCTTCGAGAGAAACCTTCGCCACCACGCCGGGTGTCTGCGCCATGCCCATCTGCATCCCAGCCCTTGCCCCGAAGCCGGACCGGATGGGCCCCGGCGCCACGGAGAGCACGCTGATGCCGTGGGGCCGGAATTCCTCCGCCAGGCCCTCGGCGAAGCTCTGCACGAAGCCCTTGGTGGCGGCATAGGTCGCCGACCAGGGCGCGCCCTGGAAACCCACCAGTGAACCGAACAGCACGATGCCGCCCCGCCCTGCCCGCTGCATCCGCCCGCCGATGCCATGCACGAGTTCGACGACCGCCCGGCAGTTGACGTCCACCATATTGGCTTCGGCCGCCACATCCTGGTCAAGAAATGCACCGGACGAGCCAAAGCCCGCGGCAGCGACCAGAAGGCCGATGCCGACATCCTTCGTCTGAGCGAGAACCGCTGCAATGCCCTCGGGCTGAGACAGGTCAGCCGCCACCGCGCGTACCTTGACCGGGTGACGCGATGTGAGCGTGTCAGCCAGCTCCTTCAGCAGTGCCTCGCGCCGCGCCACGAGCACGAGGTCGAAGCCCGCCGCCGCCAGTTCCTCTGCGAAGGCACGCCCGATGCCGTCAGACGCGCCGGTGACGAGGGCGGCGGGCCCGAAGCGCTGCAACAATCTGGTCTTGTCCATTCTCTTGTCCTTTTCTGTCAGGATGGGAAGCACTTGCCGAAGGCGGCGAGCAATTTGGGGCTGCCTTTGATGCGCAAGCCCCCGGTGGCGAGAAGGCGCAGCAGGGAAACCTCCTTGGAGAGGAATCGGATCCAGCCCTTCGCATCGGCCCGGATGGTGATGTCGGGCCGGTCCTTGGCCAGCAGCGGATGGTCGATGCTGACGACACCGCTGTCATCCACCCCCAGCAGCCGCGCCGTGGCATTCAATGTCTCCGCCGTGAGGGTGGGGCGAGCAAGAAGCTGATCCATCGCTGTCCTTCTTTTTAGATTACATTCGTCATCTAATAATATAGATGCTATCCAACATCTAAAGTCAAGAGGAGAGTGCGATGCGGGTATCCCGGGAGGCAGCACAGGCCAGCAAGGCGCGGATCACAGCGGAAGCGGCCCGCCTGATGCGGGAGAACGGCATCGCCGGCACCAGCGTCGCCGATGTGATGACCGCCGCCGGCATGACCACCGGCGGCTTCTACAAGCACTTCGAGTCGAAGGACGACCTGACAGCCGCCGCCGTCCGCGAGGCCTTCGGCGGGATTCTCACAGGCCTCGCCGAGTCCGCTGGGACCCGGGGCACGGACGCCGCCCGCAAGGCCTATTTCGAGACCTATTTGTCTGATGCCCATGTCGAGAATCCGGGCAAAGGCTGCCCCGTCCCCAGCCTCGGCGCGGACGTGGGCCGCGCCGGAAAACTCATCGGTGCCGCCTTCGAGGACGGCATCGAGCAAACCATCGCCCGCCTGGCCGGCAAGGACCTGACGACCCCTCAGCGCGCCGCTCTCATCCGCCAGATGTCCACCCTGGTCGGCGCCGTCATCCTCGCCCGCGCCGTCGGCGAAGGAGCACTGCGGGGCGAGATCCTCGCGGCGGCGCGCGAGGCGATCTGATATCTGTAGCAAAAGGGGAAGTGGCGCGCCCTACGGGAGTCGAACCCGTCTTTACAACGTGAAAGGCTGTCGTCCTAACCGATAGACGAAGGGCGCCGCGCGGAGGGGTCTATAAGGGGGTTCGGCGTGCTTGGCAAGCCTTACGACACACGTGCGGCATCTTCGATGTGGAGGCAGGGAACGCGCGCCCCGGACCAGTCGTCGATGGTGAGCCGGCCTGCGATGTGCAGCGGTAACTGCTTCTCGGACAACAGCAATTCGCCCAGATCCGTGCCCATGGAACGGAAGGCCACGGCTTTGAGCCTCTTGCCGTCGGCAGACGCCAGCGTGCAGCGGATGTGGTCGCCCCCTGCCCGGTCGGCATAGACCACGCGGTGGGCGGGAAAGGCGAAGACGGGCGATGGATGCGCCGTGCCGTATGGCCCCGCCTGTTCCAGCAGTTCGATCAGCTCCAGTGTCGCCGCCCCCGCCGTCAGCGCGGCATCGATGGAGAACGCCCTGTCCTGCGCGCCCAGAACCTGCGGGCCCAGCCGCTCCTCGAAGAAGCCTCGGAGATCGCCCAGCCGCTCCTGGCTGACAGTGAGGCCCGCCGCCATGGCGTGGCCCCCGCCCTTCTCGATCAGCCCTGATTCGAAGGCCTCGCGCACGGCACTTCCGATGTCGACGCCGGGGATTGACCGGCCGGAACCGGCAGCGAGCAGCCCCGCCTTGTCCTCCGCCAGCACGAAGCTCGGCAGGTTGAAGCGCTCCTTGAGGCGCGCCGCCGCCAGCCCCACGACACCCGGGTGCCAGCCCCGGGCGGAGACCACCAGCACGCGCGCCAGCCGCTCCTTGCCCAGCATGTTGTCCGCCTGCAGCATGGCCTGGTCGACGACGGCGAGCTCGATCTCCTGCCGCTCCCGGTTCAGCCGCTCGAGCTCCTGCGCGATCTGCGCGGCCTCGCCCTTGTCGCGCGTCGTCAGCAGCGTGAGGGCCAGTGCCGCATTGCCGATGCGGCCTGCGGCATTGATGCGCGGCCCCAGAAGATAACCCAGCGCATAGGTATCGGGCTTGCGCTTCAGCCGGGAGACATCGGAAAGGCAGGAAAGCCCCACATTCTCCCGCCTGGCCATGATCTTGAGGCCTTGCGTGACATAGGCGCGGTTCAGGCCCTTGAGCGGCACCACGTCGCACACGGTCGCAAGGCTCACCAGCTCCAGCCATTGCAGCATGTTGGGTTCAGGGCGGTTCTCGCCATACCAGCCCCTCAGCCGCAGCGCCTTGTTCACCGCCGCGATGAAGATCATGGTGACGCCCGCGGCACAGAGATAGCCCAGCCCCGACACATCATCCTGCCGGTTCGGGTTGATGACGGCATAGGCCTCCGGCAGCAGCTCGCCCGCCTGGTGATGGTCCACGATGATGGTGACGAGGCCCAGTTCCGCCGCCCGCGCCAAGGGATCATGCGCCATCACCCCGCAATCGAGCGTCACCAGCACTTGCGCGCCATTGGCCTGCAGCTGCTCCACAGCAAGCGCAGACGGGCCATAGCCCTCCGTCAGCCGGTCCGGAATATGCACGCTGCAGGAAGAGCCGGTGGCCTTCAGGAACAGCGTCAGCATTGCGGCGGAGGATATTCCGTCTACGTCATAATCCGCGATGACGCCGATCTTCTCCCCCGCCATGATGGCTTCGCTCAAGCGGGCCGCACCCTTCTCCATGTCCTGCAAGGCGGAGGGCTGCGGCATCAGCGTGCGGATCGTCGGGTTCAGGAAGGCTTCCGCCTCATCCACGCCAACGCCCCGCGCCGCAAGCACACGGCCCACGATCTCCGGCAGTTCATGGCGCTGCGAGATCGCCTCGGCGATGCGATGGTCATCGAGCCTTGCCTTCCAGCGGCGGCCCGCAACCGAGCGCTCGACGTTCAGGAAGGCGCGCGGGCGTGTCTCGGCCGTCAAAGCCTCTCGATCCGGATCATGCGCGGGTGGGCGGCCACGTGGCCGTCCTTCTCGATCCGGTCGAGGGCGGCGCGCATGGCACTTTCCACCGTGTCATGGGTGATGAGGATGAAGGGAGCGGTTGCACGCGGCGCATCCGTCTCCGTCTTGCCGCGCTGGAAGATGCTCTCGATCGAGATCTTCTCATCCGCCAGAATGCTGGCAACGGCGGCGACCGCACCCGGCTTGTCCAGCAGGTTGAGGGCCACATAGAAGCCGCCCTCATGCGCCTTCTGGGGTGCTGCCTCATAGGGGCGAAGGTCCTTCGCCGGAATGCCGAAAGCGGGCCGGAAATTGCCACGCGCGATGTCCACGACATCGGAGAGCACGGCAGACGCCGTCGGATGCGCCCCCGCACCACGGCCCTCCAGCATCAGGTCGCCCACGAAATCGCCCTTCACCACGACCGCGTTGAACACGCCATCGGTATCCGCCACGGGCGAGCCCTTGCGGATCAGCGTGGGGTGCACGCGCTGCTCGATCCCGTGCTCGGAGGCAACGGCCACACCCAGCAGCTTGATCTTGTATCCCATCTCGGAAGCATTGCGGATGTCGTCCAGCGTGATCTGCTCAATGCCCTCGATGTCGATGGCCTTGAGGTTCACCTCTGCGCCGAAGGCCAGCGAGGTGAGCACCGCCAGCTTGTGCGCCGTGTCGAAGCCGCCCACGTCGAAGGTGGGGTCGGCTTCCGCATAGCCCAGCTGTTGTGCTTCCTTCAGCACCTCCGCGAAGCTCCGCCCCTCGTTCCCCATCTTGGTGAGGATGTAGTTGCAAGTGCCGTTCATGATGCCGAACAGCTTGCCGATGCGGTTGCCCGCCAGCCCCTCGCGGATGGTCTTGATGATGGGAATGCCACCCGCCACCGACGCCTCGAAATTCAGCGCCACACCCTTCTCTTCCGCCAGCCGGGCGAGGCTCGATCCATGATGCGCCAAGAGCGCCTTGTTGGCGGTGATCACATGCTTGCCCGCGCGGATCGCGGTTTCGACCGCCGCCTTGGCCGGGTCACCCTCCCCGCCCATCAGCTCCACGAACACGTCAATGGAGGGGTCCGCCGCCAGCTTTACCGGGTCGTCATGCCAGGTGAGCCGCGACAGGTCATGCCCCCGGTCTTTCCCCTTGGAGCGCGCCGAAACCGCCACGACTTCAATGGCCCGCCCGGCCCGCGCCGCAACAAGCCCCCCGTGGCGGCCCAGAATATCCAGCACCCCGCCCCCGACAGTCCCCAGCCCCGCAATCCCCAGCCGCAACGCCTTGCTCATCCGACACCCGCCAAACGGTGAATCTTCCTCAACTGCCGCGTCTTATGGCGGGAGACGGGCGGGATGGCAAGGAAGAGGGAGGCGAGTTTCCCCCCATGCAAGGCGTCAGCCCTGCAGGGCTTCACCCCCCTCATACCGTCACCCCGGCGGAGGCCGGGGTCCAGCTTCGGGCGTCAGCCGCGCGGAATTAGGGAGGTTATCCCGGCTGGGAACCAGCTAAGAAACATGTTGAAACGCGCAGATACGTTCTCTAATCGTTCTTATCGATCTGGGTTACACATCAAGCGTCTGGGAGAGATTCGATGGCCCCTGTCACTGTTGAACTATGTGCCGGAGCTGGCGGTCAGGCACTTGGCTTGGAAACAGCAGGGTTCGAGCATGCCGCATTGTTCGAGAACGACAAGTCAGCATGTGCAACCCTGATACGAAACCGGAAACACTGGAATGTCATCGAGCATGACCTTTTCCAGAGCTTCGATTGGTCGAAATACAAGGGCATCGACCTGCTCGCCGGCGGTCTTCCGTGCCCGCCGTTCTCAGTTGCTGGCAAGCAACTCGGAGAGGGCGATGAGCGAAATCTCTTCAACGTTGGCATCGAACTTGTCGACGAAATCCAGCCTACGGCTGTGATGTTCGAGAATGTGAAAGGCCTGCTCGAACCGCGCTTCACGGATTATCGCACGACAATAGACAAGAAGCTCAAGAAGCTTGGCTACAAGCCATTCTGGAATCTGTTGCACTCTTCGGACTACGGGGTGCCGCAATTGAGGCCGCGCGTGCTGCTTGTTGCAATCCGCAAGTTTGCGGCGGATCGTTTCCAATGGCCTGGCGAGAAAGACAAGATTGCACCGAAGACGGTGGGAGAAACGCTCGTCAAACACATGGCAGAAGGCGGCTGGCCTCACGCCGAGGCGTGGAAGGAAAAAGCAAATCGCATTGCGCCCACGATCGTCGGCGGATCCAAGAAGCACGGCGGGCCGGACTTGGGCCCAACACGAGCCCGAAAGGCTTGGGCCGAGCTTGGGGTCAACGGCATTGGCATTGGCAATGAACCACCTGGCCCAGACTTCACAGGAATGCCCAAACTCACCGTTCAGATGGTCGCCAAACTGCAAGGCTTCCCTGATAGCTGGGAGTTTGCGGGGGGCAAGACAGCAAGCTATCGCCAAGTTGGAAATGCGTTTCCGCCGCCCGTGGCCGCCGTTGTTGGTGCGAAGATACGTGAGGCCATTTCCCTGAAGGGCGTGGTCAGTCTCGCGGCTGCTGAGTGATATGGGAGCGAGAGATAAGCTCAGGACGCACTTCTTGGCGAACCTCGGCCGCGTTATGGAGGTCAATGAACTCCGAAAGGTCGCGGGCGGTATAACCGAGTGGGCTCGACGGGTTCGCGAACTGCGGAATGAAGAAGGCTTTCAGATACTCACCCACAATGACCGCTCCGACCTGAAGCAGGGTCAGTATCTGCTAGTAGACCCCAAGCCCCGGCCTGCGTTCCAGCGCGCAATATCCAAGGAACTGCGCGCGCAGATTCTTGACCGGAATGGCTTCACTTGCCAGATGTGTGGAGTGGCCGCAGGCGAGCCACATCCAGACGATCCAGGCCGCAAGACCCGGCTTCACATCGGTCATATCGTCGACAAGTCCATGGGGGGCACCGACGACTATTCAAACCT
>NZ_JBIICB010000012.1:0-31245 GCF_044239095.1 Aestuariivirga sp.
GAGGATGCGCAGCAGGAAGGAGGAACGGCTATGGCCGTCGATCATCGCGCTCTCATCCATCTCGCGCGGGATGGCGGAGATGAAGCCCTCGAGAATCCAGATCGCCAGCGGCACGTTGAAGAAACAGTGCGCAATGGCAACCGCCAGGTGGGTGTCGATCATGCCGAGATCCGAGAAGATCTGGACGAAGGGCGCAAGCAGGATGGCGGGCGACAGCATCCGGAACATGAGAAGGGAAAAGAACAGCGTCCTGTGGCCGAAGAAGTCATGCCGCGAGAAGGCATAGGCGGCGGGCAAGGCCACGCCCACCGAGATCGTGACGTTGAGCGCGGCATAGACGATGGCGTTGACGTAGCCCATGTACCAGTCGGGGTCGGTGAAAATCAGCCGGTAGTTGGCGAGACTTGCCTCATGCGGATAGAAGGTGAGGCCACCCGCGATCTCGGCGTTGGTCTTGAAGCTCATCGCCACCAGCCAGTAGACCGGCGTCATGAGCAGCACGACATAGACGATGGGGGCCAGGGGAATGCGCCGGGTCATGCGCGCTCTCCCCGCCTGCCCGGCACGATCAGCGCGAAGAACGCCCAGGAGATGGCCAGCACGAATGCAAGGTAGATGATCGACATCGCTCCGCCCTGCCCGAGATCGAACTCGACCGTCGCAGTCTGGACCAGTTCATGGGAGAGGAAGGTCGTTGACACGCCCGGGCCGCCGCGCGTCACGACATAGGCCTCGGCATAGATCATCAGGCTGTCCATCAACCGGAGCAGGATCGCGATCAGCAGCACGAGACGGAGCCGCGGCAGCTGGATATGGCGGAAGACCGCCCATGCCCCCGCCCCGTCGATCCGCGCGGCGCGGTAGTAGTCGACAGGTATGGCGCGCAGCCCGGCATAGCAGAGCAGCACCACGAGGCTGGTCCAGTGCCAGGCGTCCATCAGCAGCAGTGTCGCCCAGACCACCACCGGATTGTTCATGTCATAGCCGAGGCCCAGGAGGCCCGCGGCAGCCGGCAGCAGGCCGATCGCCGGCGCCGACATCACCTTCCACAAATAGCCGACAACAATCAGCGGCGCGAGCAGCGGGATGGCGAGCAGCACGATCAGCAGAGAAGCGACAGGCCCGGAGGGCGGCAGCCTGAGCGCGATATAAATACCGAGCGGAATCTCGATCAGCAGCACCAGCGCGGCGAAGCCCAGGCTTCTGGCCAGCGCCCGCCAGAATTCGGGCGAGGAGAGCACGCTCACATACCAGTCCGCCCCGACCCACACGAAGCTGTTTCCGGCAAATGTATCGTGCACGGAATAATAAGCGACGAACGCTGCAGGCACGATGCCGCTCACCAGCATGACGAGCAGGGCGGGAAGAAGCATCGCAGGGGGAGCAAGCAGACGGGACATTACACGGCCGAGGATGCCTTCAGGCCGGGGCGCGCGTCAAGGAGCGGCTTGATCACTGCGACGCCTCGCCGGGGGGAAGGACAGGCTCCTCATCGCGCCAGGACGGCAGAAGCTCGGTGATGATGCCGGCCTTGTGAAGACCATAGACCTCATAACCGCTGAGAATCAGGCTGCCGGGCTTGTAGATGCGATTATCCTGCTCCAGGAAGGCCAGAGCATGTGCCGCAGCAAAAGCGGGATGCCAGCTTTCGCTGGCATGACGGCGAGAATTTGGAATCTGGCCCAAGCTGAGCGCCCGCCGCACCAGCGCGTGGAGCGGCCCGGACAAAACCCGGCAGATTCAGGGAAACCCGGCCCGGCAAGGGACGCTACACCACAGCACGCCTTCGTTGCATTGATCACACGGAAATGGCGCGGCGGATTGTCTGACGCGTCCATCAGGTGTATCGAGACGGGCGGCAGGAACGAGATCACGAACCTCAGAGGCACCATGATGCAAACAGCTGTCCCGGCCGAACCGCTTTGGTTGCGCATCCTGCAATTCCCCCTGACCCGCCTGATCGTTCTGGGCGGGATCGTGTTCTACCTGATGGCGCGGTCGGATGGCATCATGGAGCGGTTCAAGGACACGCCCGTGCTTGCCGCCGCCGTGGCGATCGCCCTGGCGCTGGTGGTGATCGCCATTTATGTCGCCTGGGGACGACTGATCGAGCGCCGCGCGGTGACCGAGCTGTCCCTGCAAGGCGCTGGCCGCGAATGGGCCATCGGCGGCCTGATCGGCATCATGCTCTATACGGGTTGCGTGCTGCTGCTGATGGTGTGGGGCATGTATCGTTTCGACGGACTGAACCCCTTGTCCTACATGATACCGGGGGTAGCGTTGGCTGTGAAATCATCGATCTTCGAGGAGCTGCTGTTCCGCGGCGTGCTGTTCAAGTCCATCGAGGACATGGCCGGCAGCTGGATCGCAATCGTCGTCTCGTCACTGGTCTTCGGGATCGTCCATCTGCTCAATCCCGATGGCACGATTGCTGGCGCAATCTACATCGCCATCGAGGCGGGCCTCTTGCTGGCGGCTGCCTATCTGGTCACGCGGCGGCTGTGGATGGCCATCGGCTTCCACATGCTGTGGAACTATGTGCAATCAGCGGTCTTCGGCGGCATCGTGTCGGGCAGCGTTGCACTCCCGGGCCTGCTTCAGTCCAGGATCGAGGGTCCAACGTTCTACACGGGTGGCAACTTCGGCATGGAACAGTCGGTGTTTGCGCTCATCCTCTGCACCATCACCGGTATCATGCTGCTGGTGATCGCCATCCGCCGCGGCCACATGGTGCCCGCCCCCTGGAACCGCAAGGGGTGAGCCCCGTCAATCCGGTTCCCGTCACTCCCACTCGATGGTGCCCGGCGGCTTGCTCGTCACGTTGTAAACCACGCGGCTCACGCCCTTCACCTCGTTGATGATGCGGGTGCAGACGCGGGCTAGAAAGGAATGATCGAAGGGGTAGGACTCCGCCGTCATGCCGACCGTCAAGATGTGGTCAGCGACAACTATGGCACGAATGTACATGAAGGGCGGGCTTTCAATCTAAATTTGGCAGAACAAACATTGAAATCGATCACCTTGCGCATCTGGCCGATACAGGTTGTCAAAACCACATGAGCCGCCATCAAGCCGAAGAAAAAATTGCCACCCCTTAACAGGCACTCCCTGTTGATAGATACGCCAAAGATCAGTTAATGTTTTTCTTCAATGTGATTCTGTTTTCATGCTACCAATATTTGGAGATACAATGAAGATCAGAAGTATCAACATTAAGCATTTCCGCCGATTTGAGGATCTTCGCATCTTTCTTCCACCGGCCAAACTGGTTGTGATCGCCGGTCCAAACGGATCCGGAAAGTCATCTCTCTTTGACGCTTTCTCAGTATGGCAACAAGCTCATCATTCTGGCTTACATTGGGACGACATCTACTACAGGCGCGATCAGACAAACGCTGGATGGCAAAACCAAGTTGCGATTGACTTTTATAGCGGAGGCGCCGGACGGAAGAGCTTTTATCTGCGTTCCGCGTACCGGAACGATCCGGAGTTTAATCTAAATTCCCTGCAGAGGTTACCAGAACCTACAGATCAGTTTCGCGTCCGCAGAATGATTGATCAGGATGGAGCAGTATCTGATAATTTTCAGCGACTGGCGTCAAATGCACTTCAAGATGCATTTGATCGACATGATGCTAACTTAACTCTTGGTGAATTCCGTAAAGCTGCGATCGGCACCATTGGGGAATCTGTCCGAAGACTATTTCCAGAATTAGACTTGAATACTCTAGGCAACCCTCTTCAGGACGGCACCTTCCGATTTACAAAGGGTAGTACAAAAGGCTTCAGCTACAAGAATCTGTCGGGTGGAGAGAAGGCGGCATTCGACCTTCTGTTGGATATGGTAGTTAAGGCTCGCACCTACGACGACACCGTTTATGCCATTGATGAGCCTGAACTACACATGAACACCAGACTTCAAGGCGCACTTCTCGAGGAGTTGTATAGGCTTATCCCAATCGGATCCCAGTTGTGGATAGCCACGCATTCAATCGGCATGATGAGGAAGTCGCGATATCTTTATGAGCAGTATCCTGATGACGTTGTTTTCTTGGATTTTGAGGGTCATGATTTTGATGGAACTGTAGAGATAAGTCCAATCAGCCCAAATCGTGCATTTTGGGAGCGAATACTTAAGGTCGCGCTTGACGATCTGGCTGAGTTAATTGCACCGAAGGAACTGATAGTCTGCGAAGGCAGTCCAAAATCTCAGCACCAACTGAGGAACGAAGAGCATGATGCGCGTTGCTATGAGATAATCTTCTCAGAAAGGTATCCTGATACGAAGTTTATCTCGGGTGGCAGCTCTAAAGAAGTTTCAAGGGATCGTATGCAATTCGCATTAGCATTTCCAAACGTAGTTCCAGGAATCACCGTGCGCAGATTAATTGATAGAGACGATCATTCGGAGTCTGATGTCATTGAGTTTAACAGACAAGGAATCACTGTGCTAAACCGCCGTAACATCGAGGCATACCTTTATGATGACGAGGTTTTGACGAAGTTGTGCGAAAGTGTGGGGCGTGCCACCGAACTGACTGCGGTTCTAGACGCCAAGAGGCGAGCAATCGACGCTAGTGTCGGACGAGAATACCCTGATGATGATCTTAAGCCTGCAGCCGGAGCAATCTTCAACAGTCTCCGAAGTATTCTCAAACTCAATAGGTGTGGTAATGACGCACCCTCATTCGCTCGAAACGTCTTGGCACCTTTGATTAAACCTGGAATGACAGTTTACCATGAGCTAGAGAGCACCCTTTTTCGATGCAACTAAAGCTGTGCAGAACTAATTTAGAATTACATGATTATATCATTTATTATTCCTTGCTCGCTGTGAGACGGCTTGCACAGGTCCTCATTTGCTGCAATTGATAGGATAATTCTCAATCAATCCTTGCCGCAGTGCACTCCATTAATTCCAAGGTAATTGAGGTAGCTTCGGATATCACTCCCACTCAATCGTGCCCGGCGGCTTGCTCGTCACGTCGTAGACAACGCGGCTCACGCCCTTCACCTCGTTGATGATGCGGGTGCAGACGCGGGCGAGGAAGGAATGATCGAAGGGATAGGACTCCGCCGTCATCCCATCGGTGGAGGTGACGGCGCGCAGGCCCAGCACGCGGTCATAGGTGCGGCCGTCGCCCATGACGCCCACGGTGCGCACGGGCAGCAGCACGGCGAAGGCCTGCCAGATCGCATCATAGAGGCCGGCCTTGCGGATCTCGTCGAGGTAGATGGCATCGGCCTTGCGGAGGATGTCGAGCTTCTCGGGCGCCACCACGAACTTGCCTCACAGCGGAAGCGTGAGCGCATTCCAAATGTTATACTCCTTCACCAGCCCCATGGACGCGTTGGGCGCGCCCGCGAGGCGGTGGAAGAGCCAGGTGGTGCCCGCCTTCTGGGCCCCCACGCCGAGAATGAAGGTTCTGGCCGTCATGCTTGCCTGGTCCATTCCTCAGTAATGCGGCGGAGGAGCCTCCGGCGCATCGGAACGGGCAAGCGCCGCGGTGTCGAACTCCTCCCGGAGCTCGCCCAGCCGACGCTCCAACGCGTCGATCTTCTTCCATTGTGCGACGACCATCTCGTTGAGGTCGGCAATGGTCCTGTCCTGCTCGGCAACGCGCAGCTCGATCTCCGCGATGCGGCTGTCCTGCTCGGGCCCTGGCATGTGAATTCTCCCGCTATCCGGCATGCGGCCATTCAAGCACAGGAGGCGGCGCGCCTCAAAGCGGCTGATGCTGCAGGCGTGGCCGAAGGTCAGGAAGAAATTGCCCCGGACACGCTTCCGGCGCCAAATCTACGCCCTGGGCTTGCATCAGGCGAAACCCAGTTCACGCCATGACACACGAGGCCCTGCCGCTGACGTTCCTGGGATCGGGCCTGATGGCGCTGGGCCTGCTCCCGCTGACCATCGGCTTCTTCATCGGCCTGCTCGATCCGAAGGAGAAGCTGAACATTGGGGCCATGGTGTTCGGGGCCGGACTCGTGGTGCTCGTCATTGGCAGTTGGCTGATGCAGACGGTTCAATGAAATCTGCGTTCCAGGCGGGAGGACGACGGATCAGGCGACCCGGGCCGGAGATCTCGGCCGCGCGCGGAGGCGGCGGGCGACGTCGCTGAGAGCAAGCTCCAACGTGGAACCGAGACCAGCCATGAAGGGACCGGCGGATTCAATTGGCAGGCCATCGAGGCTGATGCCGTGGAGGTTGATCATCGTCGTCTCGGACGGACCGGTGGCTGGAGAGCGCTCCGGCGGCACGGTGATGATGATGCCTCCGGCAGCGGGCACGGCACGGAGCATGACCGGCCCCAAGCCTTCCAGGAAGGTCATGAAGGCCGCAAAACCCTCGGCCACGGCGGCACCGAGGCCGGCCTCGGCGCCCGCCGCTGCGACCCCTGCCCCTATAGCCTCGCCGCCCACGACCGCCGCGCCGCCTGCACCCGCCGTCGCACCGCCCCCGGCTGCCGCGCCGCCACCAACGGCTGCACCGCCACCCGTAAAGAAGACGGCCGCCAGCGCGAGCAGCACGATCACGATCGCCAGCACCGCCTTGACGATGTTTTCGGGCGTCGCCCATTCTCCGAGTTCCTCGAGCGCCTCGTCGACCAGGCGGCCGATCTCGCGCGCTGCCCGCCGCGCTTGCCGCAGCGCCTCGAGCAATGCGCGGCCGACCAGCAGGGTGAGCGCCAGTTCGATCTCGCGCTGGCTGGGCGAGCGGAACACGGCATAGGGGATCAGGCCGGGCAGGACGCTGACCTGAAAGGGAATGGCAACAGCGGGCAGATTGGCCTGCACCGAAACGTCGATGGGGTTGAGCGCGCTCAAGGCGCCGCCGCTCACGCCCCTGCCCGGCATGCCCGGCGAAATCAGCGAGCCGCCCGGGGTCAGCGGACCGGTCAAGGGCCTGTAACCGGAGCAATGCAGAAGTCCGCGCAGTAGGTTGAAGCTGTTGCGGTAGGTTGCCTCCTGCCACACGCCGCCGACCACACCGAGCAGTGGCTTGATCTCCCAGATCTCGAGCCGGGCGCGGTCGATGAGGTCGGCGCGCAACCAGGTCTCCCGATGGATCTTCTTGCTGGCGAGCGCAAAGCGCAGGCAGCGGAAGAACAAGTCAAGGTCGAGCGCACCCGTCACACTGCCAATCGGCAGTGGCGAGCCGCCGCTGGTGGGCCCGATGACCACGTTCTCGACAAAATTCACCATCGGGTTCCACCGCTCCGAGATCACGTCGGCGACGGGGCTGCGCCAGGACTCGTATCGCTCCTCGATCCGCTTATGGACATATGGGCCGATACTGCGCGACGAGCGGACATTGAAGGGGATGCGCTCCACCGCGGTCGCCATGGCGGCGGCGATCCCGGCGCGCGCGGTGGTGAGCGCGATTTCCTCGGTGATCGCAGCGGGCATCCAGCGGAGATCCGGACAGACGGCGGCCAGCCAGTTTGCCACAGCATTAAGAAAGCGAACCAAGGCGACCGGCACAGCGACGGCCCCCGCCACCCCGGCCTCGGCACTGGACTCCGCCTCGGCTGCCGCTTGGAACAGACCTGCATCACGCATCGCCTGCAACGTCCTGCGCCCCTGCTCGGTGCCCCCGAGCTCACGTGTTGCAGCCTCTTCCACGGTTTGCGCCGGCTCAGTGCGTGGCGGAGGAGCATCACTGCTGGGCGCTTCGTCGGCAACACTGGTGGCGATTGCGGAGCGTGCAACCGCTGCGAGGAGCCGGGCGACCCACTGCGCAAGCCGCGCTTCGGGTTCGGTGAAGGCCGCTGGATCGGGATCGAAAGGATTGGCCTGGAAGTCGTGACGGTCCAGCGGCGGCAGCGCCGTGCCCGGCGGCGCCAGCAGCCTGGCCAGTGCCTGATAGGACGAGGTGTCGTCATCCGGGTTACCCCGGGCGAGCGCCACGGCGGTCTGCATCACCACCGAGAACACAGGCCGGAGAACGGGGATGAAGAGTTCGGCGAAGACGGTGTCGCGAAGCAGGTCCTTGGCGATCTCGTGGCCGATCAGGTCACAATAGCGGCTCACGGCGGGTTGGGCGCGGGTGCCGGATTACAAGCGTCACCGCACAGGTCGATGAGGGGCGTGCCGATGAGCCGGCGGGCAGTGTTGCACTTGGGCATGGCGGGATCCGGGTCGATCCACACCAGCGTGGTGGGCAGCTTCACCTCCCACATGTCGCCCGGCTCGCCCTCATCCGGGCCACTCATCTGCTCCTGGATTTCCTGGGCGACGGAAACATAAAGCGGGTCATCCGGAATGGGAGGCGCGCCACCGAGCCAGGGAACTCCGAACAGATTGTAGTAAATCACTGCCCATTCGAAACCCGGGCGGGCCGGGAGGGCAATGCGCGCCGACCCGCTGCGCAGGAAGCGCACGAAGGCCGGATCAGCGCCATCCTGCGGCTGCAGCATTGGCCAGCGCTCACGCGATGTCCAGAAATAGGGATAGAGCACATAGGTCATGTTGCCCCACTCGAAGGCCTGCTCGAGGAACTGGATCAGGGGGGCGCTTGCCGCCACGGCGGGAAAATCCGGCGAAGGTCCGCGTGCAGCATCCACGGGTTGCTCCAGCCCTTCGATGCCGTCGAAGCGGGCGCCGATCAGCATCTCGATGACCTGGCGCTTCAGCTCCTCGCGGACGATCTCCGCATTGCGCAGCGGCGAACGCTCGGTGAAGGTGATGCCAGCACGCACCTCCGCGGCGTTCTTCGCCTCGCGATAGGCGGCCTCGGCGGCGCTGTGGGCGGCGCGCAGACGATCATAAACATCAAGCCGCCACTGATCCATGACGTTCGCCTGCAGCACGCAGTGTACCCGCAGACTGACAGTGGCACGGTAGGTGCCGCCGATCGAAACGCCCGCACTCACCGTGCCGGTGCCGGCCCCACCGCTCGGCAGGCCTTGCACCTGCCCGGACACCGTCGTCCAGGCATCGCGGTAAGGCACGCCGGAATTGCCGGACGTGCTGCGCACCGTGGTACTCACGGGCGGGACCAGCTTGAGCACCGCCCCGCTGAAGGTGAAGACGCCGACCACGACGTGATAGCCAAGCTTCTCGCTCATGTACTTGTCGCCTGCCGTCTCCTCCTGGTCGTGCCACTTGAACAGGGCCGGAACGGCACCCATCGAGAAAGTCGCGGAGGCCGCCTCATAGTCCTTCGGCACCGGGACCTCGATGGAGCCGACGATGCTGGGCGGCACCTCGACCATGGCGTTGCGGTTGTTGGGGATTGCCGCGTCGCTGGAAAAGGACTTGGCGGCGGTGACGAAGACCATGTCATCCGGCGGGCCGACGACGCCCGTCGCCTTGAACTTCGCGACATAGCCGGCGTAGTTGTTGCGGTCGATGTCGCTCGGCTTCAGCGGATTATTGGCTGTGTTGGTGAAGGGCGGCGGCGGCTCCACATTGACGGCGGGTGGCGGCTGCTTGGTTGCGAGCCAGCGCAGATAGGCCGCAGGCTCCGGCACCTCAAACTCCAGCACGAAGCGGTGGCGGTAGCGTACAAGCTGCAGCCGGTTGATCTTGTCCAGCCAGCGGTAGACGCCGACGACATGGCCGGACGGAGCCACGCTGTTGTCGATCAGATGGCCGTTGATTTCCTTGACCTGGGTCAGCGTCCGCGTCGTCCGCGCCTCACGCACGTTGCTTTCCACGCGCTCGATCGAGCGGCTGACAATTTCCTGCGACTGTTCGGAGGCCTTGCGCCGGGCTTCCGAGCTGGAGAAATTGACGGAGGCGCCGAAATGGGTGGCGATCGATGTGGGGCCATATTGAGCGGCAACGTCCACCTGCCCTTCAACGCCAATCTCGACCTGCGTCTGGCTCGATGCCTCTTCCTGCAGGCTGTTCCGCTCCGTGGTCTGCTGGTTGTGCTCCGTCACGTTCAGCGTGTTGCGATCGAGCAACTCGGTCGTCTCGGTCTCGCTCAACCGCCGGTGCTCCCGCGTCTTGCGTTCGCCGCGCAACACGTTCTCGACGTGGGCGATTTCTCCAGGAACGTAGCAGCTCCATTCCTCGCGCACCACGACATGGTCGCTGAAGGCAGGGCTGCGGACCAGCATGCCAGCCCCTGGGGCAAGCGAGCCGCTTTTCAGGCTCGTTCCGCCCTTCAGAGCCCCCGGCCCGCCGCGCAGCCACTCCGGCAGGATGACGATGCGATCCATGTACAGCGCGGCCACCGTCTCCGCTGGCAGCGCATCCCCGCCGGCAGCCAGCGCCTCAATGAGGCCGATCGCCCTGAACAGGCGGACCAGCTGCTCCACGCGCTGCAGCTGGCGCAGCAGGGTGACGGCGATCAGCGTGTCGCCGACCGCCACGCGAAGCGCCGGCCAGCGATCATCGCCGATGATCATGGCAGCATCGTTCTTTGCGGCCGTGGATTTCCCGGTGGTCTTCCAGTCCTTCAGAAGCGCCAGGGCATCCGCCCCGCTGAGCTTGCCCTCCACATCGTCCAGCCGGGAGGAGAAGGCGACCAGCTCGTCCAGGAACGCGATACGGCTGTTGACGCGATCGGCGGGAACCGCCCGCTGGCTCGACAGCAAAGCATCCGCGCGCTGCATGGGTGTGCCGGTGATCGCCGCTGGCGGACCCGCCTTCTTGGGCCTCTTTTGCTTTCTGCCTGACTTCGGAACATCCCCGGACAAATCAGCGAAGGCCGAGTTATCGTCGTAAGCCACGCGCAGCTGCGCGCCCTTTGCCGCCATGGCGGATTTGGCCGCTGTGTCACTTCCTGTTGATGCTTCAACATCACCCTTGCGGCGCGGATAACGCAATGTGCGGAGCGGCTGCGCGCTCAGTTCACGCGGCGCCCGCAGTTGCCGGTAACGGAAGACAACAGTCATGACGCTCGCCCCATGTCATCGAGAACGGAGAAGTCTTACGAACTTTACGCAAAAATGCCTACATGGAGATAAATGATGGAGCCACAATGTCAATAGCATTTATGCAAATATTTGCCCATACACCCCACATGGGGTGCGGCATTCGGGGTTCGGTCTGAGCAGCCGATGCGGTCTGACCGCTGCGTTACGCGCTTATTCCCACTCAATCGTGCCCGGCGGCTTGCTCGTCACGTCGTAGACAACGCGGCTCACGCCCTTCACCTCGTTGATGATGCGGGTGCAGACGCGGGCGAGGAAGGCGTGGTCGAAGGGGTAGCTTTCCGCCGTCATGCCATCGGTGGAGGTGACGGCGCGCAGGCCCAGGACGCGGTCGTAGGTGCGGCCGTCGCCCATGACGCCCACGGTGCGAACCGGAAGCAGCACGGCGAAGGCCTGCCAGATGGCGTCATAGAGGCCGGCCTTGCGGATCTCGTCGAGGTAGATGGCATCGGCCTTGCGGAGGATGTCGAGCTTCTCCACCGTCACGTCATCATGCGGGATCCGGATGGCGAGGCCGGGACCCGGGAAGGGGTGGCGGCCGACGAAATGGGCGGGCAGGCCCAGCTCCTGGCCGAGCAGGCGCACCTCGTCCTTGAAGAGTTCGCGCAGCGGCTCGACAAGCTTCATGTTCATCCGCTCCGGCAACCCGCCCACATTGTGGTGCGACTTGATGGTGACGGAGGGGCCGCCGGTGAAGGAGACGCTCTCGATCACATCCGGATAAAGCGTGCCCTGCGCGAGGAAGGAGGCGCCGCCGATCTTCTTGGCCTCGGCCTCGAACACCTCGATGAACAGGCGGCCGATGGTCTTGCGCTTCTGCTCCGGGTCGGTGACGCCGGCCAGCGCATCGAGGAAGAGCTTCGAGGCATCGACGTGGATCAGCCGGATATTGTAAGCCTCGCGGAACAGCTTGACCACTTCCGCGGCCTCGTTGAGGCGCATCAGACCGTGGTCGACGAAGATACAGGTGAGCTGCTCGCCGATCGCCTCATGGATCAGCACGGCGGTGACGGCGGAATCCACACCGCCGGAGAGGCCGCAGATGACGCGCTCGAAGCCCACCTGCTTCTTGATCTTGTGCACCATCTCCGACTTGAAATGCGCCATGGACCAGTCGCCCTTGCAGCCGCAGATCTCGCGCGCGAAATTGGCGAGGAGCTTCGCACCATCCGGCGTGTGGACGACCTCCATGTGGAACTGCGTGGCGTAGAACTGCCGGTTCTCGTCGGCGATAGCCGCGAAGGGGGCGCCTTCCGATGTGGCGATGGCCTTGAAGCCGGGCGGAATGGCGGTGACGCGGTCACCATGGCTCATCCACACCTGGTGGCGCTCGCCCTTTTCCCACACGCCGTCGAAGAGCGCGTTCGGCTCCTTCACATCGACAAAGGCCTTGCCGAACTCGCGATGGTCCGAGGGCTCCACCTTGCCGCCGAGCTGCGCGCACATGGTCTGCTCGCCATAGCAGATGCCGAGCACGGGAAGGCCGCGGGTGAAGACGCGCTCAGGCGCGCGGGGGGAGCCTCCCTCATGCACGGAGGCGGGCCCGCCCGACAGGATGATGCCCTTGAGGCCCGGCCAGTCCAGCGCCTTCTCGGCCGACTGGAAGGGCACGATTTCCGAATAGACCCCCGCCTCGCGAATGCGCCGGGCGATGAGCTGGGTGACCTGGGAGCCGAAATCGATGATGAGGATGCGGTCTTGCATGACGGGTGATTAAGGAAGATGGGCGGAGTCTGCAAGATCGGCTTTTTCAGCCCAGGAAGATGTCCCACAGGAGCTTCACGTTGAGGCAGATGATGATGGCCGCGATCACGGCGGCGACGCCGGTGAGCCAGAGGGGCGAGACCAGCCCGCCCATCTTCGCCCGGTCGCGCGTGAACATCACGAGAGGCACGATGGCGAAGGGCAGCTGGAAGGCGAGAATCACCTGGCTGAGGATCAGCAGCGTGCCAGTCCCCTCCGCGCCGTAATAGAGCGTCACCGCCGCGGCAGGCACGATGGCAACGATTCGGGTGAAGAGGCGGCGCATCCAGGCGGGGAGCCGGATGTCGAGGAAGCCCTCCATCACGATCTGGCCCGCCATGGTGGCTGTCACCGTGGAGTTGAGGCCGCAGCACAAAAGCGCGATGGCGAAGAGCTTCGGCGCCAGCATGGAGCCCACCAGCGGGGCCAGCATGGAATGGGCCTCCCCGATCTCCGCAACCGTCGTGTGGCCTCCCTTGTAAAAGGTGGCGGCGGCGAGGATCAGGATCGAGGCATTGACCAGCAGCGCGAACATCAGCGCCACGGTCGAATCCCAGGTGGCGAAGCGCAGCGCCTCGCGCTTTTCGGGCAGGGTGTGGCCATAGGCCCTGGTCTGCACGATGCCGGAATGGAGGTAGAGATTGTGCGGCATGACGGTCGCGCCGATGATGCCGAGCGCCAGATAGAGCATGGCCGGGTTCTGCACGATGTCCACGGTCGGCGCGAAGCCGCGGATAACCTGGCCCCAGTCAGGATCAGCCAGCGCGATCTGCAGGAAGAAGCAGACGAAGATGACGCCCAGCAGGGTGATGATGAAGGCCTCGATCCAGCGGAAGCCCAGCCGCTGCAGCCACAGGATCAGGAACACGTCGAGCGCCGTGATGATGACGCCCAACTCCAGCGGAATGCCGAACAGCAGGTTGAGGCCGATGGCCGTGCCCACCACCTCCGCGATATCTGTTGCAATGATGGCGATCTCAGCGAAGACCCACAGCACGAAGGCTACAGGACGGGGATAGGCATCGCGGCAGGCCTGCGCCAGGTCGCGGCCCGATCCGATGGCGAGCCGGGAGCACAGCGACTGCAGGATGATGGCCATGATGTTGGACATCAGCGCCACGGCGAGCAGCGCATAGCCGAACTGCGCGCCCCCCGCGATGGAGGTGGCCCAGTTGCCAGGGTCCATGTAACCCACGGCCACCAGATAGCCCGGCCCCACAAAGGCCATGGCGCGGCGGAAGCGTGAGCCCTTGCCCGCGACATTGATGGAGCGGAAGACGTCGACCAGCGGCGGCTCCCCGCGCGCGCGGCGCCAGCCCGAATCTGCTCCGGCAGAGTTGATGTCATGATCCCGCATGGGATAAAGTTTAGCATTGGCTAAACCTTTGGCAATAGGGTAATTCGCATGGGTGACTAAGGAGTTCCACCGTGCCACGGGCAGCGAAAAAGCCAGGTACCGCAAGGATCCGCTCGGCGGCCTTCCGCCGGATCAGGTCCGACCACCAATCGGAACTGGCCCAGGACTATGTCGAACTCATCGCCGACTTGATCGATGAAAAGGGCGAGGCGCGCGGATCGGACGTGGCGCTGCGGCTGGGGGTGGCCAATGCCACCGTGGTGAAGACGCTGAAACGCCTGCAGGATGCAGGGCTGGTGACGCAGGAACCCTACCGGTCCATCTTCCTCACCGGCGACGGCTGGAAGATGGCCGAGGACGGTCGGAGGAAGCACAAGATCGTGGAGACTTTCCTGCTGTCACTTGGGGTGTCGGAAGAAACAGCACGGATCGACTCGGAAGGCATCGAGCACCACGTGAGCGAGGAGACACTGCGCGCGATGGCGCGGTTTCTCGCAAGGAAGATGGTGTAGGGCACGCCGAGCGGGAAGAGCCCTCATCCGCCCTTCGGGCACCTTCTCCCATTGCTGCGCAACGGGAGAAGGGGAAGCAGTCAGATGCTTATCCCCTTCTCCCGTCCGAAGGATGGGAGAAGGTGGCCGACAGGCCGGATGAGGGCTGTCGGCGAGTCGCTCTAGCCTAACCCGCCTTCCGCATCAGCGCCACGAAAAACCCATCCGCGGAGTCCGGTGCCTCGCCGCCGATGGTGCGGGACCATTGCTCCTTATACGGAATGATCTTCATCTTAGGGTGACGCAAACACAAGATCGTGGAGACTTTCCTGCTGGCGTTGGGGGTTTCCGGCGTGGAAAATGGTGTAGGGCACGCCGCGCGGGAAGAACCCTCATCCGCCCTTCGGGCACCTTCTCCCATTGCTGCGCAACGGGAGAAGGGAATCGGGGTGAGGGTTCCCTTCTCCCGTCGCGATGGGAGAAGGTGGCCGACAGGCCGGATGAGGGCTGCCGGCAAGTCGCGCTGGCCTAACCCGTCTTCCGCATCACCGCCACGAAAAACCCATCCGTGTCATGACGTGCCGGGGTGAGGACGAGCGTTTCGTTCGAGCCGTCTGCGGAGTCCGGTGCCTCGCCGCCGATGGTATGCTTCCATTGCTCCTTGTACGGAACAATCTGCATCTCCGGGTGGCGCTTGTGGAAGGCGGCAACCTGCTCCGTGTTCTCCTCAGGCAGCACCGAACAGGTGATGTAGAGGAGCGTGCCGCCGGGTTTTACCAGATAAAATCCCGTTTCAAGCACCAGCGCCTGGTCCTTCAGGCGCTGGTCGAACTGCTTCTGGGTGAGGCGCCATTTGGCGTCGGGCTTCCTGCGCCATGAGCCGGAGCCGGAACATGGGGCGTCGATGACGACGCAGTCGAAGGGGCCGGCGGCCTGGAGCTTGCCCTTGTCCTGGGCGGATATGACCTCGCAGTTGGTGACACCAGCGCGTGTGAGCCGCTCGAAGATGGGGCGGAGGCGGAAGCGGTCGAGGTCGTGGGCGATGAGGGTGCCCTGGTTCTTCATCATCGCGGCGAGTGCCAAGGTCTTGCCGCCGGCACCGGCGCAGATGTCGGCGACCTTCATGCCGGGCGTGACGCCAGAGAGGAGTGCGGCAAGCTGCGAGCCTGCGTCCTGCACCTCTAACCAGCCGAGGCCATGAGCGGGTTCGGCCTCGACATTGGCGTTGCGCGTGTCGGGGCCGGGTGCGGGAATACGCACGGCGAGCGGTGACCAGGGGCCTGCCGCCGCCCCGAAGCGCGAGAGGGCTTCAAGCACCTGCTCGCGCGTGGCCTTGAGGGTGTTGACGCGGAGATCGACCGGCGCGCGCTGGGCCAAGGCTGCGCCCTCCTCCGCGGCGCGCGGGCCGAAGGCTTTCTCGTAGGATGGGGCGAGCCAGTCCGGCACGTCGCCAGCGATGTGGAGGGGCACATCGGCGGGCAGGCTGCGCGAGAGGGCGGTGCGCTCCTCAGCCGTCAATGCGCCGGGGCCGTGCTGCTCTTCCGCCAAGGCCGCGATGGCATCGGCGGACAGTCCCCAGGCATCATGCAATGCGGCGAGGGCAAGCGCGCGCGGGGTGGACTGGCCCATGCGGAAGCTGAGCGAGTTGCGGTGGCGGAGCGCGTCATAGACCAGCGTCCCGACGGCGTGGCGGTCCGTCGAGCCTGCGAACCGATGTGCCTTGCCCCAGTCCTTCAGCGCCTCGGACGCCGGGCGGTGACGCTCGAAGATCTCGGCCAGCACGTCGATTGCCGCGGCGGCGCGGCCTGCAAGGCGCATCAGCCTATCCGATCACATAGAGGCGGAGGCCGAACCACAGCCACATGAGGCCTATGGCAACGAAGCCGATCATGAAGGCGCCGCCGCGCTGCATGACGATGTTGGCGCCGGTGTGCAGGATGCTGTGCAGGATGCGGCTGGCGACGAAGACCCAGGCGAGCGTCACCTGCAGCCAGTCCACCTTCACCATCATCAGCAGCAGCGGCAGAATGGCATAGAAAAAGACCGGCAGCTCGAACTGGTTGTTGTAATTGTTGTTGAGCTTGCGGGTGTTCTCCGACCAGCGCGAATTGTCGAGCGAGACATCGCTGATCTTCACGTGGCCTCCGCGCACGTCACGCTGCTTCGCGGCACCCATGCGCACGGCGATGACATAGACCCAGGCGACATGGATGAAGGCGGGCAGCAGCAGCCACTGGACAATTGTCATGCCGCGTCAGCCCTGCCGCTGATAGTTGGGGGCCTCGCGCGTGATCATCACGTCATGCACATGGCTTTCGCGCATGCCGGCAGAGGTGATGCGGATGAACTGCGCCTTGTCGCGAAGCTCGGCCAAGTCCGCCGCACCCACATAGCCCATGGCGGCGCGAAGCCCGCCGACGAGCTGGTGCAGCACCGCGCCAACGGGGCCCTTGTAAGGCACCTGGCCTTCGATGCCTTCCGGCACGAGCTTCAGATTGTCCTTCACCTCCTGCTGGAAGTAACGGTCAGCGGAGCCCCGCGCCATGGCGCCCACCGAGCCCATGCCGCGATAGGCCTTGTAGCTGCGGCCGTTGTAGAGATAGACCTCGCCCGGGCTTTCGTCCGTGCCCGCCAGCAGCGAGCCGATCATGGCGACTTCTGCTCCTGCGGCCAGTGCCTTGGCGAGATCGCCCGAGAGCTTGATGCCGCCATCGGCGATGACGGGAACGTCCTGCTTCGCCCCCTCCTCCGCGCAGTCCATGATGGCGGAGAGCTGCGGCACGCCCACGCCCGCGACGACCCTGGTGGTGCAGATGGAGCCGGGGCCGATGCCGATCTTCACCGCATCCGCGCCCGCGTCGATCAGCGCCTTCACGGCTTCCGATGTGGCGACGTTGCCGGCGATGATCTGCACCTTGTTGGAGATGGTCTTGATGCGGCTCACCTGCTTGATGACATTCTCCGAGTGGCCATGCGCGGTATCGACCACGATGAGGTCAACGCCGGCATCGATGAGCATCTCGGCGCGGGCGAAGCCGTCGTTTCCGGTGCCGGTGGCGGCACCCACCAGCAGCCGCTCGCGCTCGTCCTTGGCAGCCAGCGGATGATCGGCGGCCTTTTCCATGTCGTTGACGGTGATGAGGCCGACGCACTTGTAGTCGTCGTCCACCACGATCAGCTTCTCGATGCGGTATTTGTGGAGCAGGCGCTTGGCTTCATCACGGTCCACCCCGGCCCTCACGGTCACGAGGTTCTCGTTGGTCATGAGGTCCGCGACCTTCATGTGCAAGTCAGTTGCGAAGCGCACATCGCGGTTGGTGATGATTCCAGCGAGCTTGCCCGCGGCGTCGACAACAGGAATGCCGGAGATCTTATGGCGCTCCTTGAGCTTCAGGACGTCGCCCAGGGTGGCGTCAGGGGCGATGGTGATGGGGTTCACAACCATGCCTGATTCGAAGCGCTTCACCTGGCGGACGTGCTCGGCCTGCTCGGCGGGCTCCAGGTTCTTGTGGATGATCCCCAATCCCCCCGCCTGGGCCATGGCGATGGCGAGGCGCGCCTCCGTAACCGTGTCCATGGCGGCGGCGATGATCGGGATCGAGAGTTTCAGCGACCTGGTGAGCCGCGTCGCCGTCCGCACCTGAGCGGGCAAAACGGAAGATGCGCCGGGCTTCATCAGCACGTCGTCGAAAGTGAGATATTCGGGGATCTGGCGCGGCATGTGCCAACCTCTCAAAAACAAGACGACTCAAGGGGAGATTGACGGCTGTCCTTAACACCCGTGCGACCGCCGGGGCAAGGCCCGCACTTGCAAATACCCCAGTTTGACGACTATCTCTGTCGTCATGATTTCCCAGCGCGCGCGTTATGCCTTCAAGGCGGTGGTGGCCCTGGCCCGTGCCAAGCCCGGAGAAGGCCTGCAGATCCGGCGGCTGTGCGAGCAGGAGAAGCTGCCGCGCAAGTTCCTGGAGCAGATCCTGCTGAGCCTCAAGGCGGCGGGCTACATCACCAGCCGGCGCGGGCGGGATGGCGGCTATGAGCTGCTGAAGCCGGCAGACAAGATCTTCATCGGCCCCATGCTGCGCTCGGTCGATGGGCCGATCGCACCGCTCCCCTGCCTGTCCCGCACCGCCTACCGCCGCTGCGAGGACTGCCGGGATGAGGCCTGCTGCGAGCTCAGAATCGCCTTCGCCAGCGCCTATGGGGACTATCTGAACACGCTGGAAGGCCTGTCGCTGGCGCAAGTAATGCGGCAGTCGGACGAGACAGTGCCGGGTTCACCCGTGGTGCTGGAGCCGCTCGGCGCGGGGCGCTGAGGTCTTCCTCCCCCCTTCCGTCATTCCGGCGAAGGCCGGAATCCAGCTTTGGCAGCGGCAGTTTAGCTGGATCCCGGCCTGCGCCGGGATGACGGCTTTGGGGGTGGTGTTTGATGACAAGTGAGAAATTCTGAGGGGTGGATTTAAAAGGTGGACATTTTATTCTCTTGATTGACTACTAATTCCGTAGAGTATATGGACACACTCAAGTGAGGAGAGAGACAATGATCAACACCCTTCGCCGCCATCTGATCGCCGGAGCCGCTGCCGCGGTTGTCCTGGCGGGATCTGCAAACTTTGCGCTTGCCGACAAGACGCTTCTCAACGTCAGCTACGATCCAACCCGGGAGTTCTACAAAGAATTCAACGAGGCCTTCGCCGCAGACTGGAAGGCGAAGACCGGCGAGGCGATCACCATCAACCAGTCGCACGGCGGCTCCGGCAAACAGGCGCGTGCCGTAATCGACGGTCTCGACGCCGACGTCGTCACACTGGCGCTGGCCGGCGACATCGACCAGATCGCCGCCAAGACCGAGAAGCTGCCCAAGGACTGGGCCACCAGGCTTCCACACAACGCGGCCCCCTATACCTCCACCATCGTGCTCATTGTCAGGAAGGGCAACCCGAAGGGCATCAAGGACTGGGGAGACCTCGTGAAGGAGGGCGTGCAGGTGATCACGCCGAACCCGAAGACTTCGGGCGGCGCCCGCTGGAACTACCTTGCCGCCTGGGCCTATGCCGAAAGGGCACTGGGCGGTGACGAGGCCAAGGTCAAGACCTGGATCAGTGACCTCTACCGCAATGTGCCTGTGCTCGATACCGGCGCGCGCGGCTCCACAACCACCTTCGCCCAGCGCGGCATCGGCGACGTGTTCATCAGCTGGGAAAACGAGGCGCACCTCGTTCAGAAGGAATTCGGAGCAGACAACTTCGAGATCGTCGTTCCCTCGCTCTCGATCCTGGCCGAGCCGCCGGTTGCGGTGATCGAGGGCAACGCCAAGGCCAAGGCCAATCTCGAGGCCGCGCAGGCCTATCTCCAGTTCCTCTACGCGCCCACGGGCCAGAAACTTGCCGCGCGGCATTTCTTCCGCCCGGTTGATCCGTCCGCCGCCGATCCGGCCGACATCGCCCGTTTCCCCAAGCTCGAGCTCGTTTCGATCGACAAGGACTTCGGCGGCTGGTCACAAGCGCAGAAGACGCACTTTGCTGATGGCGGCGTCTTCGACCAGATCTACAAGCCGACCAACTGATCATGAGTGCGCCGTACTCCCTGCGGCAGCCGAGCGTCATCCCGGGTTTTGGGCTGGCGCTCGGCCTCACGCTGGCAGCCTTGAGCCTCATCGTGCTGTTGCCCCTCGCGGCGCTCGTGCTGCGGGCGGCCTCCATCGGACCGCAGGCATTCTTCGAGATCGCCACAGACCCGCGCACGCTTGCAGCCCTCAGGCTCTCCTTCGGCACCGCCCTGCTCGCGGCGACCGTCAACGCCGTGTTCGGACTGCTGATCGCATGGGTCCTGGTGCGCTACCGCTTTCCCGGACGCCGCATCGTCGATGCCGCAGTGGACCTGCCTTTCGCGCTGCCCACGGCCGTCGCCGGAATCGCCATGGCTGCGATCTATGCGCCCAACGGGCCCATCGGGTCGATTGCGCAGTCTCTGGGCTTCAAGATCGCCTACACGCCGCTCGGCATCACCATCGCCCTGATCTTCATCGGGCTGCCCTTCGTGGTGCGCACAATCCAGCCGGTGCTGGAGGACGTGGAGCAGGACATCGAGGAGGCGGCAGCCTTGCTTGGCGCATCACGCGCCCGCACCGTGTTCCAGGTTGTGCTGCCGCATGTCTACCCTGCACTCCTCACCGGCTTTGCGCTCGCCTTCGCGCGAGGGGTTGGCGAATACGGCTCGGTGATCTTCATCGCGGGCAACATCCCGCAGCTCTCGGAGATCGCACCGCTTCTCATCGTCATCAGGCTTGAGGAGTTCGACTATGGCGGGGCGGCCGTGATTGCCACCCTGATGCTCGCCATCTCTTTCGCCATGCTGTTCATCATCAATGCCCTGCAAGCCTGGAGCCGGAAAAAACATGGCCATGTCTGACCGTTTCCTGCCACTTGCCCATGCGCCGGAGCGCGCAACAAGCGAGACGGCGCTCACCCGGCTGTTGCTGATCGTGCTCGCCGCGCTTTTCCTCGTGGCTGTCCTTTTCCTGCCGCTCGTCACGGTGTTCATCGAAGCCTTCCGCAAGGGTGCCGGCGTCTTCCTTGAGAGCTTCGCGGAACCAGATACCCAGGCTGCGATCCGCCTCACGCTTCTGGTGGCGGCAATTGCTGTTCCGCTCAACGCCATCATCGGGATTGCCGCCGCATGGGCCATCGCCAAGTTCGAGTTCAAGGGCAAGAACCTGCTCCTGACGATGATCGACCTGCCGTTCTCGATCTCGCCCGTCATATCCGGCCTCGTCTATGTGCTGCTGTTCGGCGCCCATGGCTGGCTGGGGCCGTGGCTCAGTGCGAACGGCATCGAGATCATCTTCGCGGTGCCGGGCATCGTGCTTGCCACCGTGCTCGTCACGTTTCCCTTCGTGGCGCGCGAGCTGATCCCGCTGATGCAGGCGCAGGGGACGGCGGAGGAGGAGGCCGCGCTCACGCTGGGCGCATCCGGCTGGTACACATTCTTTCGTGTCACGCTGCCCAACGTGAAATGGGCCCTGCTCTATGGTGTGCTGTTGTGCAATGCGCGCGCCATGGGCGAGTTCGGCGCGGTCTCCGTCGTCTCGGGCCACATCCGGAGGCTGACGAACACCATGCCGCTCCACGTCGAGATCCTCTACAACGAATATAATTTCGTGGCGGCCTTCGCGGTCGCCTCGCTGCTCGCAGGCCTCGCCCTTCTCACGCTGATCGCCAAGAGCCTGCTCGAGTGGCGCTTCGCGGGCGAACTCGCAGCTGGCCGGCGCCATTGAATCTCAGGGAGTGACACAAATGTCCGTAGCCGTGCGGGTCCAAGACCTCGAAAAGAATTTCGGCCGCTATCCAGCGCTCAAAGGCGTATCGCTCGATGTCGCGGCGGGTGAACTCGTGGCCCTACTGGGGCCGTCGGGCTCCGGCAAGACCACGCTGCTGCGCGCCGTCGCCGGGCTCGAGCAGGCTGATGGCGGCCATGTCTTCTTTGGCGACATCGACGCCAACGGCCTGCCGCTCCGCGAGCGGCGCATCGGTTTCGTGTTCCAGCACTATGCCCTGTTCCGCCACATGCGGGTCTTCGACAACGTCGCTTTCGGGCTCAGGGCCAGGCCCCGCGCGTCGCGTCCCTCCCCGGATGCAATCCGGCGGAAGGTCAGCGAACTCCTGAGCCTCGTGCAGCTCGAAGGGCTTGAAACGCGCTATCCCGCCCAGCTCTCGGGCGGCCAGCGCCAGCGCGTGGCGCTGGCACGCGCACTCGCCATCGAGCCGCGCGTGCTGCTGCTCGACGAACCCTTCGGCGCGCTCGATGCCCGTGTGCGGAAAGATCTCCGCAAATGGCTGAAGGACCTGCACCGGCGCATCGGCCATACGACCTTGTTCGTGACGCATGACCAGGACGAGGCCTTCGAGCTCGCCGATCGCATCGCCATCCTCAACAATGGCGTGATCGAGCAGGTGGGCACCGCCGAAGACATACTGCAACGCCCCGCGACATCCTTCATCGCCTCATTCATCGAAGATATCGCACACCGGCCGTCCGTGCCGCGGTTTGGGGCGGCAGCGGAATGAGACCGGGAGCTTGCCTGCCGGTCAGTCGGCCGTGGCCAAGGATGCATCCGCCTTGGGATGATAGTCATAGTGCCAGGGCTCGTCCGGATTGGCGAGCGGGCCGACGAAGGAAGGTCCAGCTGCGGTGATGCTGGCCTTCAGCTTCTGGTCCCAGCCTTCGGCGCGCCAGATGCTTTCCACCTGCTTGCCGTTGGCGCCGGCATAAATGCGCCCGTCCTTCATGACCTGGAAGTCGATGGCGCTGGCCCGGCCATGAAGCGTCATGCCCGGCGCGGCGAGGTTGGGGCGCTTCGAGGGCTGGTAGCCGCGAAGCCACTGGGCCAGCTTCTTGGGGTCCGGCACGGCACCCGCCTCGCCGAAGGCGGCGGTGAAGGCAGCCTCCATCTCGGCCGCCGCGGCCCCCACGGATTCATTGGAATTCCATTTGGCGATCTGCTCGTCGAGGCTGCGCGTGGTGCCATGGACATAAAGCTCATGGCCCGGATTGGCATCGTTGAAATGCGCCTTGACCGCGTTGACCTCGGCCAGGAGCGCCTGTTCCCCGGGCGAGCCCGCGAAGGCCTTGATCTCGGCATCCGTCCAGCTCCAGCGCTGCGCCAGCGCCGCGCCAGAACGCACATAGCTTCGGAGCGCCAAAAGCTTACGGCCCCTGTCCGGGATCAGCACCAGCGCCTCGGCGGAGGGGGGCGGGGCAATGGCAGTCAGCACGTCTTCAAGCGAGGCCGGCGCTGACGCGAAGGAGGGAGTGCAGGACGGGCCAGCAGCGAGTGCGGCGGCTATCATCATCGTGCACAGCGCCAGGCGCCATTGCCGTCCCGTCTTCTGCCAGATCTCCGTCATGCCACGCCCCCGTTGATGGTCAGAAAGAGTAGCGCATGATCCGCTAAGGTTGAAACCACTTTTTCGGCAAGGCCTGCCCGTCAGTTGCCGCGAAAGCCCGTCGCCAGGACGAAGAGTTCGGCGGAATCATCCCGGCTGGCCATC
The DNA here is from genome assembly GCF_044239095.1 of Aestuariivirga sp. Classification (GTDB taxonomy): domain Bacteria; phylum Pseudomonadota; class Alphaproteobacteria; order Rhizobiales; family Aestuariivirgaceae; genus Aestuariivirga. The sequence continues at coordinate 23,528 of NZ_JBIICB010000012.1, forward strand.
GGCTTCACATGGCGGACGGTGGCGAAGTCCTTCTTCATCATCTTCAGCATCTCGCCTTCCGTGCCGCCGCGCAGCACCTTGGCGAGGTAGGTGCCGCCGGGCTTCAGCACCTGCCTGGCGAAGTCATAGCCGGCTTCCGCGAGGGTCATGATCTGGATGTGGTCGGTCTGGCGGTGGCCGGTGGCATGGGCGGCCATGTCGGAGAGCACGCAATCGGCCTTCTCGCCGCCCAGCGCCTCGATCAGCAAGGCGGGGGCGTCCTCCTCAAGGAAGTCCTTCTTGAAAATGGTGACAGAGGGGATGGGATCCATGCCATGCATGTCGATGGCGATGACGCGGCCCCTGCCCTCTTCCGCCTTGACGCGCTTCACCGCCACCTGGCTCCAGCCGCCAGGTGCGGCCCCCAAGTCAACAATGCGCCCGCCGGGCTTGAGGAAACGGTACTTGTCATCGATCTCGGTCAGCTTGAAGGCGGCGCGCGAGCGGAAGCCCTGCTTGCGGGCCTCCTGCACGTAAGGATCGTTCAGCTGGCGTTCGAGCCAGTTTTTCTGCGAGACCGTGCGGCCCTTGCCGGTCTTGACGCGCACCTTGAGGCGCACGCCCGGCTTCTTGCCACTGCCCGGGCGGCTCACCGGACCCTCCCATAGGTACCATCCTGCTTCATCAGCAGGGTGAGGATGCCCTCGCGCAGGCCCCTGTCCGCCACGCGGATGCGCTCCGCCGGGAAGGCGAGGCGGATCTCCTCCAGGATGGCGCAGCCCGCCAGCACGAGGTCGGCGCGCTCGCGCCCGATGCAGGGATTGGCGGCACGCTGCTCATAGCTGGCGCTGAGCAGGCGCTGGGTGACGGCGCCGATATCGGCGCTGTTCAGCCAGCAGCCGTCAACGCGCGAACGGTCGTAGCGCTGGAGGCCCAGTTGCACGCCGGCAATCGTCGTCACCGTTCCGGATGTGCCGAGGAGATGGGATGGCACGGGCGCCCGCCCGCCGTTCGCCGCCGTCACCCGGCCCGCGAACTCGCTGAGCATGGGGCGAAGATAATCACGCATCGCTGCGAAGGACTGCGGTGTGACATCCACGCCGCCGCCGAACTGCTCCGAAATCGTGACGACCCCGGCGGCGAGCGAGGTCCACGCCACGGTATCGAAGCGCTGCCCGTTCCGCCGCATCCAGAGGACTTCCGTGGAGCCGCCGCCGATGTCGAACACCAGTGCCGTCTCGGCCTCGCGGTCAACCAGCGGTTCTGCGCCCACGGCGGCAAGCCCGGCCTCTGTCTCGCGGTCGATGATTTCAAGCTGGAGGCCGGTCTCCTCCCGCACGCGGGCGATGAAGTCTGGTCCGTTCCCGGCCATGCGGCAGGCCTCGGTGGCAACCAGCCGCACCTTTTCAACATTGCGCCAGCGCAGCTTGTTGGCGCAGACCCTGAGCGCCTCGATGGTGCGCGCCATCGCCTCGTCGCTGAGACGGCCGGTCTGGGCGAGCTTCTCGCCCAGCCGCACGATGCGGGAGAACGCGTCAACCACCGAGAAACCATTTTGCGACGGCGTGGCGATCAGCAGCCGGCAATTGTTCGTGCCGAGATCGAGCGCGCCATATAGCCCACCCGGCGGCTGCTCGCGCGAGACGGACCTGCGCTGGGCGGAATGCCCATCACCGGCCGGTTTGCGCCGTGACCGGTTCATGCCCGGCCTCATGGTCGCATCCACGTCCAAACCTTTCGGGAACATGCCCCGCGCTCGACGGAAAACCGGAGCGGCAAAGGATGTTCCTGCAATCATTGCGTTGTGAACAATGTAACAGGTTCGCGGGCCGCCTCAAAGAAAATATGGATGCCGCGGCCCGCCACCGGGTTAACCCGGCATTGACGCGTGCCCCCATAGAAATCCGCCTTCAGGGGTTTGTTCATGCGTACATTCGGTCCGAAATGGTTCAAGGAAGGCTCGCTCATCGGCGAATACGCGGACCATCTGGGCCTCGCACTCACCCAGAGGAAGCAGGCGGTTGCACTGCATGCCGCCAAGGTGGATGCGGAGCTCGCATCCAAGGCCAAGTCCGAGTTCATCGCCAACATGAGCCATGAGTTGCGGACGCCGCTCAACGCCATCATCGGCTTCTCCGACATGCTTCACACCCGGACCATCACCGACGCCGAGAAGTCGCACCAGTATACCGGATACATCAAGCAGGCAGCAGAGCACCTGCTCGAACTCATCAACTCGATCCTCGACGTATCGAAGATCCAGGCCGGAAAGCTGTCGGTGGAAAAGGAACCGGTCGAACTGCAGCCCATCCTCTCCTCCTGCCTGCTGATCGTCGAGGCAAAGGCACGCGAGAAGTACATTGCCGTCAGCTGCCAGGTGAACCGGAACTTTCCCCTGCTGCTTGGCGACGGGCTGCGCCTGAAGCAGATCCTCATCAACCTCCTCGGCAATGCCGTCAAGTTCACGCCGGAGAAAGGGCGCGTCAGTGTCGAGGCGCTGGTCCTCGAGGATGACCGTGCCGCCATCACCGTGACCGACACCGGCATCGGCATGTCGCCCAGCGAGATCGACACCGCGCTCAGGCCCTTCGGCCAGATCGACACCGGCTTCAACAAGCGCCACGAAGGCACAGGGCTCGGGCTGCCGATCGCCTATGCGCTGACCCGCATGCACGGCGGCGAACTCAGGATCGAGTCCGAAAAGGGCCGCGGCACGCGCGTCACCATCAACCTGCCCACCGTGCACGGCACGGTAGGCGGCAACAACATGCATTGAGACCCATGATGATGAACCTCTCCCACACCACGATCGACTATCCCGCGCGCGCCATGCTTCAACCGCAGGACCGTGTCGGCCGCATTGTCGCGGTCACCGGCGCGCATGCCGTGATCCTGATCGACGGCGATGATGGCCTGCAGCCCAAGCGCACGCCGGAGATCGGCGCGCTCCTCAGGGTGGATACGCCACGCTCGGTCTCGCTCTGCATGGTCTCCGCCCTGTCCTCTCCCATGCCGTCGCATGCGGGCGATGAGCAGGAGTTGCGCATCATCGAGGTGGAATTCTTCGGCGAGCTGACGAAGGACGCGGACGGATCTCCCATGTCCTTCCGGCGCGGCGTCTCCTGCTATCCTTCGCTCGGCGACATCCTGTACCGGGCCTCGACGGAGGAACTGGGCAAGGCCTATGCCTGCGACACCGAATCGGCCATTCGCGTCGGCCACATCGCGCAGGAGCCCGCCATCCCCGCGATGGTCAAGATCGACGAGATGCTGGGCAAGCACTTCGCCATCCTGGGCTCCACCGGCACCGGCAAGTCCTGCACCGTCGCACTGATCCTGCGGCGCATTCTGGAGAAGAACCCGCAAGCGCACGTGCTGCTGCTCGACGTGCACCGCGAATATGCCCACGCCTTCGGCGAACTGGCCGAGGTGATCAGCCCGTCCAACATGCACCTGCCGTTCTGGCTGCTCAACTTCGAGGAAATCGTCGAGATCCTCATCGGCCAGCAACCCAACCGCGAGACCGACATCGAGGTGCTGCGCGAGCTGATCCCCATCGCCAAGGCGCGCTACATGAACAACCAGCGGCGCGACCGAAGCCCGCTGCAGCGCCACCGGGATCCGGTGGAGCCCGGCGCGCTGGGCGTCGACACGCCCGTGCCCTACCGCACCTCCGACCTCATCGGCATCCTCGAGGAGCATATCGGCAAGCTGGACCTGCGCGGCGAGCTCGCCCCCTACAAGCGGCTGAAGGCAAGGCTCGAATCGATCAGCCGCGACCAGCGCTATGCCTTCATGTTCGGCTCGCTCACCATCCAGGACACCATGTCCCAGGTGCTCTCGCGGCTGTTCCGCATCCCGGTCAACGGCAAGCCGATCGCCATCCTGGAGCTGGGCGGGCTTCCCTCCGAGATCATCAACGTCGTGGTGTCGGTGCTGGCGCGGCTTGCCTTCGACTTCGGCGTCTGGAACGCCGGCCAGATACCCTTGACCTTCGTCTGCGAGGAAGCCCACCGCTACGTTCCGGTCGACAAGACGCTTGGCTTCGAGCCGACCAAGCGCGCCATCTCGCGCATCGCCAAGGAGGGCCGCAAATATGGCATCTCGCTTTGCATCGTGTCGCAGCGCCCGGCGGAACTCGACGCCACCATCCTCTCACAGTGCAACACAATCTTCGCCATGCGCCTTGCCAATGAGCGCGACCAGCAGATCCTGCGCGCCGGAATCTCCGATGCCGCGGGAAGCCTGCTCGAGTTCATGCCCACCATGGGAACCGGCGAGGCAATCACCTTCGGCGAGGGCGTGGCCATTCCCACCCGCATCAAGTTCGACATCCTGCCCGCCGGTGAATGGCCCAAGAGCAACACCGCCTCGGTGACGAAGAGCTGGGCACGCGAGATCCCCGCCGATGGCTTCCTCAACGAGATCGTCATGCGCTGGCGCGCCCAGAGCTTCACACCCGACCAGCAGGCCTCCGATATGCCGCAGCAAGGCGGCCCCCTCCCCCTCGCCGCCGAGCCACCGCCACAGCCCGTGGCCCAGGGCTTCGCCTCGCTGCGCCGGGGCAGCACGATCTTCGCACCCACCCCGCAGGCAACCCAGCCCCGCGCAACCCCTGCCGCAACCCTCGCCGGCAAGCCCCCCGCCGAGCAGCAGCAGAGCCTCGAAAGCCTGATCCGCCAGTTCCGCAGCTAGAAAAAGTGCGGACCATTTTGCGGCAAGATCATGCTCAAGAGACTGATCTTGCGCGAGACCCGAACCGGGCGCGCCTCTCGCACGCTGGCCACGCATACCCCACACGGGGGATAATCCTCTTGCGCATCCCCCCCTCTGCCGCTATCAACCGCGCACGAAACAGCCGTTGGGGGATCGTCTAACGGTAGGACCGCGGACTCTGACTCCGCTAGTCTAGGTTCGAATCCTAGTCCCCCAGCCACTTGATTTTACACGATATTTCCAATATCGGCGGCGACTACTTCACCCCAGTTGGACCATCAGTTGGGAGTTTTTGTTCTCTTTTCGAGCTTCGAGATAGCGGCCTCCGCAAGTTTGGGATCACGCTGCAGATAGTTCGCATCGAGGATTGAACGTACATCTCGAAGGCTATGGCCCGTGAGTGTCGCTGTCTCGGCTTCAGTAGCGCCAGCGAAAGCCAAACGCGTCACAGCAGTTCCGCGTAGATCATTGAAGGTACGCCCCGATATGCCCGCCCGCTTCAAAGTTTTCCGAAAGGAAGACCTGAAGCCATTCTCGGTCCAAGGCTTTTCATCCTGTTGTGTCAACATCACGGGAGTGCACCGCTTCGTCTCATCCAAGACGGCTCTGAGGGGAGCAGAAACGGGAATTACCACGCGAACACCAGTCTTCCTCTGTTGCAGGCGTATTCTTTGCCCATCATACGCAGACCAAGGCAAACGCAAGAGATCGCCCTGCCGCTGTCCAGTCCACACAGCCAACAAGTATCCCAACGCCAACTGAGGAGATGCAACTTCGAGGAATCGGCGCTCCTCATCGTCTGACCAAACACATTCGGCACGTGTATTGCGATACAGACGACCACCTCTTTCAAGTGGGTTTGCATCAACAAGACCCCGCTTCAGAGCCCACGAGAGACAACGAGCAAAGACTGTCCAAGCGTAATCCGCCTGCCGAAGTGATCGCTTTGCCAAAGCATCCTTCCACTCCGAGAAAATTACACGCGCCCGCTTATTCCCAAGACCTGAAATAGGAAACGAACCAAATTCTCGCTCAATCACATCAAGATGCTTCAGATAATCTGCTCGGGTGCGTGGAGCGAGTTGAGCAAACTCTGCACTGCTCTCAAACTTCCCGATTACCGACCTCAGCACGCCAGAAGGCTCCACGATCTTTTGTGATATCGCTGACTGATAGGCAGCCATGAACTCAGGAGAACCCGGACTACCGGGAAGCTGCGGGCCTCCCTTCCACGCATAATGGTATGTGCGTAGCCTTCCATCAGACAACTTCTTCGTGACACGATTAATTCCCCTAAGCCTTAACCGCACGATATTTCCTCTCCCATTGCAACAGATCATTGTTGACGACGCTTTCGTGGGTTACGCGGGGAACAACCACAATTGTTCCGTCAGGTCGAATCTCAACCTGCCCCGGTTCAACACCTGCTGCTTTTGCTCCTTTTATAGCTCGGGTCACATCGACCTGTCGGAAAACAGAGCGCCGTATCGGCGGCGGTAGAACTGGATGAAATACTCTTGCATTTGAATTGGACCTCATAATGCAAGAATCTCACGCCAAGGATCGCAGCACAAGTCTCTAGTTAATAACAAGCGATTAACGCTATACGCCCGCTGCACTGCAGATCGGATTTTTTCTTATGAGACTGCTTAAACAATGACCAAGTGAGAGTGTTGCTTTCGCCCAATGGTATTCCAATGGGAGCGAGGGACCCGCCGGTAAATAGCCCCCTTGCCATACCACCGGGCATGCTCCAGAAATTCAGAAACTCTCGCGTCCACTGAATCGCTGCTCGTTATAGGGTTTCTCTGGATACCCTGATTGGTAACAGCAGAACTGGCTCGGCTACTCCCAAAATCCTGCTATCGCCGACCTTAGTGGTCGAACTGACGACACCGCTTCTTTTCAACTTCAAGGCACTGCTAAAAACTCTTCAGGCAAATAATCTATGGTCGAGTAATCCTGTTTCTTAACGTCAAATGAATATCTCACGCGCTGATAAAATGGTTGCTCCTTCATCGAACCAAAAATATGGAGGATTAGGCTCTGGTATTCGGACTCTGCGCCTTCTGGGTCCAACGCTAGCAAGCCATTCAACTCCGTACATTTCTCAGCGACTTCGGGCCCACATGCACCTGAGTTCGAGGACCCAATTTGTATTTTCCCTATCTTATCTACGGAGCCAGAAATCGAGGCGAAGATAACACTCGTAGATTCTATTTTCCCGTGATTGCCGTAACTCTCATCAACCCTCCATGCAAATTCGCCCTTTTCATTAATTGCCATTACCGAAACATTATCGGGTGTTGGAGCGATCCCCCAAGAGCCCATCTCAACGCCCTCTCCGTTATCTCCTTCGAACACAAAGCTTTCACCCTTCTGTTTGTAAAGAATAAGACCGATGCGGCCCGGACAAGCGTGGCAGTCTTCCCCTGAAGCCGTTGCGCTGAAAAATAATTGGAGTTTGCTTCCAGAGGTCTTGATTTCAAGTTCGGCAGGTCGCATGCAAAACTCTTTGTCAGATGCACGACGGGTCCAACACTTGTGAGTTTTGTCATAGGCTCCGTAATGCCTACTCATCACAAGCCTCCAAAGCTCTTTCTGATCTGCCAGCAAGGCGACAGGAAATGTCTCATGTTCAGTCGCTGTAGCTGGACCGCTTGAAACCGAGAGAACTCCGTAAGCGCAACGCCGACCCCATTCTAGCGCGGCCGTGCTCGGCATGAGAGAAGCGGATCCAATTTTGGATTGGGTTTCTGATCATGGCATTGGACGGCAAAATGGACGCCCAATTGGACGTCTCATCGACTGGGCGGGTCTCGCGTCTCGAGGTTCTGGATGGGCCGACCGGACGCAAGCAGCGGAGCGAGGCGGAACGGTCCCGGATCGCGGCGGAGAGCTTCCGGCCTGGGGTGTCTGTCTCTGAGGTCGCGAGGCGGTATGGGGCGACCCGTTCGCAAGTGTATGACTGGCGGCGGCGGCTGAAGGATGGGCGGCTGGCGCTGGGTGGCGGGGTTGCTGCG
>NZ_JBIICB010000201.1:0-8030 GCF_044239095.1 Aestuariivirga sp.
GCCCGAGGTGCCAGAGCATCCGGTGACCCGACCGGGCGATCTTTGGATCCTCGGCGATCACCGCGTACGGTGCGGTGATGCCACTGTGATGACCGATGTCCAGGAACTGATGGGCGGTCAGCTGGCGGACATGAGTTTTTGCGACGCACCCTATAACGTCGACTATGGCAACAGCGCCAAGGGCAAGATGAGCGCGTCAGGTTCGGAATGGTCGCCTGCAATGCATACAGGCAATCATCAAGGGGTAGGAGAGTATGTCGGCGGAACGCCACGATGATCGCCTCCTCTTCAACCGTAAGAACTGTCGATTTTGGGTCCTTGGGGCCTGTCCGCTCGTCGGCGAGAGAGTGGCGATTCCGCCACTTGGCCACCGTCTTTGGATTGATGCCGTAGCGCTTCGCCAGAGCCCTCAGGCTCTCTTGACTATGCTGTATCGATCGACGGACCGCCTTAGTCGTGGTGGCGCTCCCATGAAGAACCGGGCCCATAGCGCGTCCTTCAATGCTGGCGAGAATACTGCCCCACCAAACCCTGGGATCAAACATCTAACGCACTGAGATGACCCTGCTCAACCTACAAGATGAAATCAGACGCCACGAGATCATACAGCCCGGTCAATCGGATCGCCATTTCCACACCGATGTCATTGTCATTGTCGATCCAGACCATCGTGTGATCGTTGGCAGTTCCTGTGACATCAAACTTCTGAAAGCGCACTTCGCCTTGTGTGGTGCTGCTGAACGCCGCATTCCCTCTCCAAATGAGAGTGTCATTCGCTGCAGATGAGGCAAAGGCGTCGATGCCACTAAGGTTTATCTTGTCCTGACCCCTCACAAAGTCGGCGATCACATCCGACCCAGTGGCGGTTGTGCCAGATTCTGTCACGCTGTTGAAAATGAAGGTATCCCTGCCGGAACCACCTATCAGGGTGTCCGTGCCCATGCCACCGTTCAACGAATTTGCCGCAGTGTTGCCCGCAATTGTGTTGTTAGATTCATTGCCAGCGCCGTTAATCGCTGTCGATCCGGAAAGAGTCAGGTTTTCGAGGTTCGCCCCCAACGTTGTGGTCACAGATGACTGCACGGTATCGGTTCCAGCCGACGCCGCCTCAGTGATCGTGTCACCGCCGTCGGTGATGTAAGTGTCATTGCCCAAGCCACCCATCAACGTATCTGAGCCGGCTCCACCGTTGAGAGTGTCATTGCCTGCATCGCCTCTCAGAGTGTTGTTCCCGCTGTTGCCAGTCAGAACGTTGCTAAGAGCATTGCCCGTGCCATTGATTGCACCAGACCCGGTCAGGATCAGGTTTTCGACGTTATCTGCTAACGCATAGATGTCGGCCGAAGACCGAACCAAGTCAGTACCCTGATTTGCTAGCTCGACGACAACATCGGCCGAGGCATCCACGACGTACGTGTCGTCATTGGCGCCCCCTGCCATGTTGTCACTACCCAGACCACCGTCCAACCAATCATTACCAAGGCCGCCGTCCAGCGTATCAATGCCAAGACCACCTGACAGCGTGTCATTTCCAGCACCCGAGACCAGATTATTGTCGTGCTCATTACCAGTAAGCTGGTCTCTTCCGCTCCCAGATGTGACGTGCTCGACATGCATGATTGTGTCGGTGCCATAGCCGGTTGTCTGGGCTATGGTGATGCTAAGATTGACCGTTGCGGCACCTGTGCCTGTGAAGTAGGCGCGGTCCGAACCTGCGCCGCCGTCCATCACATCATTGCCCATAGCGCCGGTCAGCAAGTCATTGCCTGCACCGCCCATCAACTGGTCATCCCCCAAGCCGCCATTGACGCTGTCGTCGCCGGCCAGACCCATGAGCATGTCTTGACCAGATGTCCCCTGCAAAACATCCGAACCGTCATGCCCAATGATCGGGTTGATAAAAACTCCGCGGATCTGGGCACCCGTCGCAACCCCGTCATCACTTGTCCAGGTAACTAGGACCCGCCCATCGGGCAAAGCCGCAGTGGCGGGTGAGCACTGGTTGTTCAAATCTGTTGTGTTGATGACAAAATCGCTTTCGATCAACTGGCCATCTGAAGCGATCAGGCGACCCCGCAGGCAACCCCAATCACCATCCCCTGCATCACCTGAATACCAAACGACCAACGCCCGGCCATCGAGCAACGTTGTTACCACAGGTTTTGTATAAGAGGCGCTCAGGTCGGTGGAATTAACCTGAAAATCCGGACCCAGCGGCAGGCCATCAGCTCCGATAATCCGCGCACGCACCTCGCCCGGAGCAAAGGTGGGGTTGCCACCTGAAGGGTCTGGCGTAAACACACCCGAAGAGAACCACGTCACGAATGCGGTGCCATTGGAGAGCGCCGTCACATCGACATAGCTCTGATAGCCGCCCGGAGTGGAGTTCAGAACAAAATCATTACCTAAAAATGCACCATCCGTCCCAATTATGCGTGCACGAATGCATCCCGGCGTACCGTCGGCATCATCCGTGCTGCTGTAGGTCACCAAAATCCGTCCGTCGCTCAATTCCGCGGCCTGTGGTTCGTACTGGCCCCCAAGGGCCGCCGAGTTGACGACCAAGTCATCCCCCAAAGCCGCACCGTCAACTCCAAAATAGCGACCACGGATAGCGTAGCCATCTCCGTCGCTGCCATCATAGCTTGTCCAAAGCGCAAACACCCTGCCATCACTCAATGCGCTTAGCGATACTTGGCTCTGATTGCACTGACCGGCGTAGATGCCGCTACCAACCGCCACGGGGTTAATCAAGAAATCTGGCTCAGGTGTCTGATCGAGGGGATCAAGCACGACACCGCGCAATCCCATCCCGTCGCCGTCACCCCCATCCCCGCTTTCCCAAGCGAGAAACACCTTGCCTTCGGCTGTCACGGTGGCCACCGGGCGCCATTGGAACTCAGTCGTCGTCGTATTTACTAAGAAATCAGCCCCGACCGGCGTGCCATCTGGTCCGATCCAGCGGGCATATATTTCCGCTTCGGTCGACCACTGACCTACCTGCCGAACCCAAGCCACCAGAGCCGTACCATCGGGCAAGACCGCAATTGTTGATGCAAAAGGACTATAATTGGTACCAAGAGGACCCGAGTTGATTGCGAAATCTGCTGTCAATGCCAAGGGATATTCCTTCCTCTGGATAGGTCTCTGATTTACGCAGCTCTACAGAAATCGGATCATTATGGACTGCACCGGGGCACGGTTGTAAGACAGTGCACTGCGCCGGTTATGCCGCCAATTTGAACTCCGTGGCGGCTTCGGATGCAAGGGCCTTCTGTTCGGCCCTGATGTGATTGGGCGTCTTGTGCCCACGGCGCTCCCTCAGCCACCAGGCGTTATAGAGAACGGCGCACTCGGCGAGCTTCTTGCGAAGTGCCTCTGTGGGCGGGAAGTGCCGGATACAGAGCAGTTGCTTCTTCAGCGTCCTGATGAACCTCTACGCGCCCCCCTGCCGGATCGGCTCGAGCGCCTCCCAGCGGCTGGCGCTGGACGAGGCGTGCGTTCCGATCAGCTCGCCCGAGCAATGGTCGACGGCGATGAAGACATAGGCGCGGCCCTCGCCGTCCCCCTCACGGTCCTATTTAGGGATTAGACTGATGGACAATTACCCTGCCAGAGGGGGGCTCCCGACTTGCGATGACTTTCTGCAAACTCAATCATCCTGGCAATCTGCTCTCGGGAGGGTGGCGACCTCCCTGCCTCTGGCTTTTGGATGTCATGGAATCCCAGATGCAAATGTCGTTCGGGAGCCAAAAGGAGAGATGGAGCGAGGTGGGCAGCGTCCATGATTGAGATCGCGGCGTCCGGTTGGAGTCGGCGTGTGGCGTCGGTCACGTTCCAATAGCTATCGACAGAGATCTTCATCCGGAATGCCCCCGGGGCGAACTATCAGCGGAATGAATGCCGTATACAATCCCGCAACGGTCACTTCGTATGCATATCACGGCCCGCGTTTCCCGAAACGGCTCCCATTGTCACTGGCGTGCTGTTGGAGGAAGGCGCGGCAGGTGTCAAAATTCAGCTCGCATCCTCGCGGCAAGTCGACGGATTTCTTCTTCGCGATGGCCCGGGCAAAGGCGATCATTCGGGGCGTCGGCTTTCTGACATTTTCCTGTTGCAGATGAGATTGCCGTTCTTCAAGCTCGGCTTGCTCCAGGGGTGGAGAAACTGCAGCTTCGGTCTGCGGGCCTTGCGAGCCCCGGGGGCGAACCGGTCCGCGTCTCCGCTTTCTCGCTGGGGATGCTGCCTCCGGCGGAAGCCGGCGGCTCCTGCCTGAGCCTGCGTGTCGCACGGCCGGTGCGAGGTCTACCTTTACATTCGCCTGCTGCTGGAGGTTGGAGATGAGTTCCGCCGCGCTTTTGGCGATGCCATTGATCACCGTGCGGAAGTCATTCTGTCCGAGCACCACCTCGTCGAGGCGCATCTCCCATTGTGCGGTGGTACCGGGATCGACCAGGCTCGGTGCGGCTTTCGCAAGAAGTTCGTAGAGCTTGAGGCCGGAGGGCGTGGGCACGACCAGCTTTCCCGATGCCGCGAGGAGGTTCTGGGCCTTGAGCCCCTTGATGATCTCCGCTCGGGTTGCTGGTGTGCCGATTCCCTTCGCCTCCTTGAGGCGCTCGCGCAGTGCCGGGTCATCCACGAACTTCCAGGCATTCTGCATCGCATCGATCAGCGTGCCTTCGTTGTAGCGGGGAGGGGGCTCCGTCGTACAGGCCTTCACCTGCGGTTCGGTGAGGGTTGCGTTCTCGCCGTTCTGCATCTGAGGAAGCGTTTCGGCGCCTTCTGCCCCATCTTCTGTTTCAGCCGAATTGGCGCCGAACACAGCCTTCCAGCCCAGCCTGAGGGGAACATGCCCCGTCGCCCGGAAACTAACCTGACCATTGCCCGGCATCGGCACATCGAGCGTCACGACGGTGTGACGGTATTCATAGTCCGGCATGACGGCCGCGAGGTAGGACCGGCAGATCACGGCGAAGAGCTTCTTCTCGTCCTCCGAGAGCCGTGCAACGCGCGCGTCCATGTCGTCGAGCACGTTCACGTTGGGAATGATGGCATGGTGGGCAACGCCCTCCAGCGCCTTGTCCGAAAAGGTGCCAGACTTGCCCCTGCGGATGACGGGCTCGCCGATCTCGAGCCCCGCAAAGCCCCTGACCTTCAGGAGTGCTGTCACGATGGCGGGAACATCGGCGATCTGGTTCTCCGACAAATACCGTGCCTCGGCACGCGGATAGGTGATGAGCTTCTTGCCGTCACCGTCATAGAGTTCCTGGGCGACGGAGAGTGTCCGGTCGGCCGTCCAGCCCCAGCGCTGGCTGCAATGCTTCTGGAGGGCCGGAAGGTCGAAGAGCTTCGGCGGTGCGCGCCGCTTGTCCTCGACCTTGAGCGTGATCGGCCCCTCAAAGCCGGCCGCTGCCTTGGCGATCGCCTCCGCTCTTGCCCGGTCCTTGATTCGCTTGGCCTCAGTAGGCGCATGCCGCATCAGAAAGCTTCCAGCGGCGACAGTGGCAGTCGCTTCAACCTCGAAATAGTCTTCCGGCTTGAAGTTCAGGATCTCCAGTTCACGCATGCAGACGATGGCGAGCGTCGGTGTCTTGACCCGCCCGATGCCGATCACGCCGCGCGCCTGTGGTGCGAGCAGGGTCTTGGTGGCCGTGCGGGTGAGCGAGAGATTGAAGATCTGATCGGCCTGCTGGCGCGCCACGGCTGCCTGGTAGAGAGGCTGCATTTCGGCGTTGGGCTTCAGCCTCTCGAAGGCTTGCCGGAGCGTCTTCGGATCCTGCGCGGTGAACAGGGCGCGGCGCACTGGCCCGCGATAGCGCAGGTGCTCCAGGATCTCCTGCCCGATCAGCTGCCCCTCGCGATCACAGTCGGTGGCGAGGATGACGCCGTCACAGTCCTTCAGCGCCGCGGCGATGGCCTTGAGTTTCGCCGATTTGGTCATTTCGCGCGCCGCCCGGGTCGGGTAGAGCCCGTCTGGCTTCAGTAACTCGCAGGACCAGCGCTTCCAGCCTGCATTCACCTCGTCGGGCTCTGCAAGGCGGATAAGATGGCCTTCCGCCGGCAGGATTTCCCCGAAGCGGCTACCAATTGCCGCCCGGAGGTCCCGCGCTTGGCTGGGCTTTTCGACGATGATGAGAGTCTTCATGTCTTCAGGTGACCGGTACGACAGGCAGAAAATTACCTGAGAACATAACAAGAACTCTATCGGCTTGCAATGCCGATTGCGTATTCGGAAACCTCCATGGAGGCGGTCCGCAAAAAGACCCGGTTTCGCCTGTCTTGCTAAGTGTCTCATCACCGCGCTCGATCCGCCCCGCAGTGCGGCGTCTCCTGCGGCCCCCGCGTTTCCTGGGCCCGGGTCCCCTGCAGAGATTATTTCCACAGCTCCGCGGAAAGTCGTTTTCGGAATCGGGCAAGTTTAATCCGATCAACTCCTCGCGGACGGGTCCTTGCGGGCCGCAGTGGCCAGTTACCCGCCAACCTCGTGTGGGCGTGGCTAACTCGCAGCGGCCCCTCTTGCCGACGCCTTTCCCTGTGGGCGAGGTGGTCGACCTTTACGCCGCCCCGTGGCCTAATTTTAGGCCGCCGTTTATAGTTCGGGCCACTATGCAGGTGTAAGGTACCTACCCCGCTATCGCCCGCCTGAGTTTTGCAGCAATCTGCACGATTGACTTGTTTGATCTCGTCGTGAGCGCCAGCAACTGCGCCCGGCCGTCCACGGGATCCTTCACGGACTTTACCCAGCCAGTTTCCATCAGGAACCTGAGACGGCTAAGGGCCGTGACTGGGCTGCCAAACTCAGGATTGAAGCGTATATCGGAAATCCGAAGAAGCTTACCGTTTATCTGCGATGTTGCAATCGAGAGCAGTATTTCCCGCGAGATGACATCCAGGGGCTCATCTCCGGAGCGGAGGCCGTTCAGCAATATGTGCACACGCAAGAGGAGTTCGACTGCGTCCTTCATGAGAACCGCCTTTTCATTAAACTTTGTTCATTTATGTCGCTCCAGCAGGAACTGCAATGAGAACCTGATAATTCCCCAGGCGGACAGCAGCCCGAGCAGGTCTCCCACCGCGATGGTCAAAATGATCCATGAGAACGACGGCGGCTGATCCATTGATGCGAGAACCACAGACATCAAAACACCATTCGCAACCGAACACAGAATTCCGGCCGCAATGAGGTTCCGAACCGGTGGCTGCTGCCCAGTCAGAGACAAGAAGTAGGCATTGAACCCGATCTTGTGCAGCACCTCGAACACGATCCACGCCGTTGTGGCGGCGACGAGCGTCAAGCCAACTATCAACCGGAGGTCGGTCACGCCCCAGAAGAAATACGCAGAGAATCCTGAACCTATCGCCAGTCCCGGAATGGCCCTTGCACCCGCCACAGCGGTGGCGAGGACTTTGACACCGTGGGGAAGAAAGACAAGGCTGAGATACTGAGAAAGCCCGGGAAAAATCATATCCTGGAGAGGGTTAAAAGCAAAAACGACGATCAAGTTCGCAACGGAACAGATCGTTGTTATGGCCGCAGTCTGAATGATGCTGTCATTGAAGCGTAACATTAGACCGCGCACGGATACCTTAAAGTCACTGCCTGTATTTACCTGAAATATTAGTGCCGTGTGGTTTCTCCCAAATCAAGCTGAAACTTATACATTTTATCGCTCTGGCGCGCCTCGGAAGTCCAATCCGGACATTACAGTCCTGGAGTGGTGATCCACAATTTTTGACAGCTGTCTTTGGCCGATGTTGAGGGCAAAGCTTGTGGGCTGAGCACCGATCAGGAAGGCTCGTCTCGTGACTGCCATGCAGCGTGACATTACAGAATAGTGTAGGTACAGAAGGTAGCCATAACACTGCGGGGTCCGTACGCAAATGGAGACCCCGGAGGGACGTGCCTAGTGGATTGACTCCAACGTTTGGAACCCACGGTTCCGAGCTGCGATGATATCGCCAGGGTTGGCTTTCCATGCGAAGGGTTTGGGACTGGAGGCGTTGTATTCGCGGATGAAGCGGTTGATGGC
>NZ_JBIICB010000202.1:0-7980 GCF_044239095.1 Aestuariivirga sp.
TCACGGTGCTCGGCGCCATCAACATCGGCACGGCCTATTTCTTCGCCGGCGCCATCGCACCGATGTTCGGCACCACCGCGGCTGACGGCACGGTGACCACCTTCTTCACCGGCACTGACATGCAGGTCGTGGTGTTCGTCGCCATCATCACCATCATCCAGGCGGTGCTGAACCATGTCGGCATCAGGGTCACGACCTTCCTGACCGACATTTCGGGCTACATCATCTTCATCACCACGGCCGTCCTCGTCGTGGCCTGCCTCTACTTTGCGCCCTCGCTCGACTTCTCGCGGCTGTGGACCTTCACCAACTACTCCGGCGAAGCGGGTGCCAATGTCTTCCCGCAGAGCGACAACATGTTCTACCTGTTCCTGCTCTGCCTGCTGCTGCCGGTCTACACGATCACGGGTTATGACGCCTCGGCGCATACCTCGGAAGAAACCAAGGACGCCGCCACCTCGGTGCCCAAGGGCATCGTGTCGGCGGTGCTGTGGTCATCGCTCGTCGGCTGGGTCATGATCTGCGCCATCATGCTGGCGGTGCCGGACATGGCGGCGGGTGCGGCCCAGGGCTGGGGCGTGTTCTTCGGCACGATGAACGCCGTGATCCCCGAGACGCTGCGCAACATCCTCTACATCGGCATCTTCATCGCGCAGCTGCTCTGCGGCCTGGCCACCGTGACCTCGGCAAGCCGCATGCTCTTCGCCTTCGCGCGTGACAACGGCATGCCGGTGGGCTCCGCCGCCCTCGCCAGCGTGTCGACCGCCTTCCGCACGCCGGTGACGGCGATCTGGACGGTGACGGCGCTCTGCATTCTCTATGTGCTGCTGGCGCTCAGCATCAAGGTCGGCGAGACCTCGATCTATGTCATCGTGGTCAACTCCACGCTGGTGTTCCTGTTCCTGTCCTTCACCATTCCGCTGGTCGCGGGCCTGTTCGCCTATGGCACGTCCAAGTGGCCGAAGCCCGGCCCCTGGGCAATGTCCACGGGCACCTACAAGCTCGTGACCGTGCTGTCGGTCATCGGCATGGCGATCATTCTGTTCATCGCCGTGGCGCCGCCCAATGAGCGCGTGCTCTACGTGGTGATCGGCTTCGTCGTGCTGGCGTTGATCTTCTGGTTCGCCACCGAGAACAAGCGCTTCCGTGGCCCGCCGGTGGGTGACGAGATCAAGCGCCGCCAGGCGGAGATCGCCAAAAAAGAAGCGATGTTCGGCGAAACGTGACAGGCAGGCTCAACAACAAGGTGGCCCTGATTTCAGGCGGGGCCACCGGCATGGGCGGTGCCGCCTCGCGCCTCTTCGCGGCCGAGGGTGCCAGGGTCGGCATCCTCGACATCAACGCGAAGGCAGGTGCCGAGGCGGTGGCCGACATCCAGCGCAATGGCGGCACCGCCTGCTTCGTGCAGGCGGATGTTTCCCAGAGCGCTGAGGTCACGAAGGCGGTGGATGAGGTGAGCGCCAGGCTCGGCCCCATCACCGTCCTTTTCAATCACGCAGGCTCGATCGTCATCAAGCCCTTCCTCGAGACGACGGAGGAGGAGTGGGACAGGCTGACCGCCATCAACGTCAAGAGCATGTATCTGGTGACGAAGGCCGTGCTGCCGCAGATGATCGCGGCGGGCGGCGGTTCCATCGTCTGCACCTCATCGATCTCGGCGGTGGCGGGAACTCCCATGGAGGTGCTTTACGACACCACCAAGGGTGCCTGCCACATGTTCGCCCGCGCCATCGCGGTCGAGTTCCGGGACCGCAACATCCGCTGCAACGCAGTCTGCCCCGGCTTCGTCCGAACGCCGCACGGCCTGCGCGAGGTGGCGGAGCTGCAGCGCTATGGCGTGGATGTGTCCGAAGCAGCCCTTGCCGCCCAGCAGGGCCGGATCTGCGAACCAGAGGAAGTAGCCCGCGCGGCGCTGTTCCTGGCGAGCGATGACGCCAGCTTCGTCAACGGCACGCATCTGTTTGTCGACAACGGCTTTACAGCGGCGTGACGAGAAACTCCCTCGCCCCCACGCATGTGGGGGAGAGGGGGATGAATTGAAACAGCGAAGGGCGGCCTCCCGAGGCCGCCCTTCTGCTTTGTGACCATCCCCACCGGTGTTGCGGCACTGCAGACCACCCGCGGGCGAGGCGGGGGCTGAGAGGTGGCGGCGTCTTTCAACGCGCCAGAACCCGGCAATGCGGCAAGTGACCGGTGGGGAGGCACTCACTCAGGCGCGCAGCCGCCTCGCCGGGGCGGTGACGCGACGCCTGAGTGTCAGCGCAGGCTCAAGCAGCCTGCCGTTCTTGGGCCTCCAGCCGGCCGCAGCCGGCAATGAGGCCTTCCGCGCCATCAAGGGCGCCGGGCTCTAGTTCCAGCCCGAGGAAGCGCGCACGCTCGACGGGGCCGGGCAGGTGCAGATCCGCCACCAACCCGCCCGTGAAGCCGAAGCGCTGGTAGTAAGGCGCATCACCCACCAGGATGATGGCCGCGTGGCCGCGCAGCCGCGCCTCGGCAATCGCGTGGCGCATCAGGGCCGCGCCGATGCCCTGGCGCTGCGCCGTGCAGTCGACGGCAAGCGGCCCAAGCAGCAGCGCCTGTCCGGCGGAGCCTGCCACCACGTCCCACAGGCGGATGGTCCCCAGCAGGGCGCCATCCTCGTCGACAGCGCTGAAGGCGAGGCCTTCCGAGGGACGGCGTCCCTCGCGCAGGCGTTCGGATGTCTTGCGGCGGCGCGTCTTGCCGAAGGCGCGGTCGAGCAGGCGCTCGCGGGCGGGCACGTCGAAGGCGGTTTCGGTGCGGATCATGACCATTGGAACAGACCTTCCTGTCATCCCGGCGGTACTCGCCGGAAACCAAAGAATGAGGTTGGTCCCCCGGCAACTGCCGGGGGCGACTGGGGTGTGACGTTCAGCCTTGCGTCAGATGACGTAGGACTGGAGCGGCGAGAAACCGTTGAAGGCAACAGCCGCGTAGGTCGTCGTATAGGCGCCGGTCGCTTCGATCAGGACCTCGTCGCCCACCGTCAGCGTGACCGGCAGGTCATACGGGGTCTTCTCGTAGAGCACGTCGGCCGAGTCGCAGGTCGGTCCTGCGATTACGCAGGGGGCCTTCTGGTCGCCGTCCTTGGCCGTCACGATCGGGTACCGGATCGCCTCGTCCATCGTCTCGGCGAGGCCGCCGAACTTGCCGATGTCGAGATAGACCCAGCGGTGGTTGTCGTTGGCGTGCTTCTTGGAGATCAGCACGACCTCCGCCTTCACCACGCCCGCATTGCCAACCATGCCGCGGCCCGGCTCGATGATGGTCTCGGGGATCGCGTTGCCGAAGTGCTTGGTCAGCGCCTCATGGATGGCGTTGGCATAGCTGCCCGTGCCCGGCACCTCCTTGAGGTACTTGGTCGGGAAGCCGCCGCCGAGGTTCACCATCTTGAGGGTGATGCCGCGGGCCTGCATGGCATCGAAGATCGCCTTCGATTCGGCCAGCGCCTGGTCCCAGGCAGCCAGCCGCGTCTGTTGCGAGCCGACGTGGAAGGAGATGCCATAGGGATCGAGGCCAAGCGCATGGGCATGCATCAGCACGTCCACCGCCATGGCGGGCTCGCAGCCGAACTTGCGCGACAAGGGCCACTCAGCACCGGCACCATCGGTGAGGATGCGGCAGAACACCTGTGCAGCCGGGGCGGCACGGGCGACCTTCTCCACTTCCTCGTCCGAATCGACGGCGAAGAGCTTCACACCCAGCTGGTGGGCGCGCGCGATGTCGCGCTCCTTCTTGATGGTGTTGCCGAAGGAAATGCGGTCAGGCGTGGCGCCAGCGGCGAGCGCCATCTCGATCTCGGGGACCGAGGCGGTGTCGAAGCAGGAGCCCATGTCCGCGAGCATCTTCAGGATCTCCGGCGCCGGATTTGCCTTCACCGCGTAGAAGACGCGGGTGTCCGGCATGGCGCGGGTGAAGGCGCGGTAATTGTCGGCGATGACTTCGAGGTCGACCACGAGGCAGGGGCCCTCGGGACGTCGGTCACGCAGGAAGTCGAGGATGCGGGCGGTGGCTGCCATTGGAATATCTCCCGAAATCAGGTTGCAAGAGCCGGTAGCAGAACGATCGCTCCACGCTGTGGAGACGTGGAAACGTTCGACCTGTACTGACGTTTCGCCTTGGCTTGATCGGGGTGGTCCCAATCGCACATGGGGCAAGGATAGTGGTGCCTCTCAGTAACCCCGGCCTTTGGAGGAGCCGGCAGAGACCAAAAAGCCCGCACCGTCGTTGCTTTGGGGGATACCTTGGGGCACGTGCGACTTTGGGCGAGCGGTATATGTTTGCGTTCGCTGTCACATGCAAGGGTTTTTTGACCCCTGCCGGAATTTTTTCAGTCGAACATTTTCCAGCCTGCAATGAGGCGCGTCAGCGCTGTCATGGCGCAGAGCGCTGCGTAGACGAGGGCGATCGCCGCGAAGTGCTGCGGCCACAGGCACATGGCGAGAAAGCAGAGGATGGTTTCCGTGCCCTCGGTGAGCCCGCCCAGATAGTAGAAGGACTTTGAGGGATATTCTGTGCTCTTCAGGCCGCGCTTCTCCGCGATCACCGCGAAGGCGAGGAAGCTCGTGCCGGTGGCCACGAAGGCGGCGAGCAGCACGGCGGCGGCCATCGCATTCTCTGCCGGGGCGAGCGCTGCAAAGGCAAGCGGGATCGCCGCGTAGAACACGAAGTCGAGTGAGATGTCGAGAAAGGCCCCGCGCCCGGTGGCGCCCGCGCGCCGCGCCAATGCGCCATCGATACCATCGAGCGCCCGGTTGACGAGGAGCGGCAGGATGGCGGCTGCCGTGAGCCCCGCGGCGATCATGACCGCCGCCAGCATGCCGAAGCCGAAGCCCGTGAGGGTTGCCTGGTCGGCCGTCAGTCCGCGCGCCGATAGCCTGGCGGCTGCTGCTTCCACGGCAGGCTTCACGAGCTTCAGGGCAATGCGGTCAAGCATCCGTCACCTCGCCGTTCCTCAGCAGCATGACGCGGCCACCTTGGGGAACGTCCGCCACATCATGCGTCACCATCAGGCAGGGAATGCGCCGCATGGCGATGTGGCGGAACACGAAGTCCCGCATCGCCTGGCGGAGTTCGGCATCGAGCTTGTTGAAGGGCTCATCCAGCAGCATGGCGCGGGGCTTGGCGGCCAGCGCCCGCATCAATGCCACGCGTGCGCGCTGCCCGCCCGAGAGCGTATGCGGCGGCCTGTCGCCGAAACCATCGAGCCCGGCCTCGGCGAGGGCAGCATCCACCTTCGCGAGCCGCTCCGCACGCGGGCCGCGCGGCATGCCGAACAGCAGGTTCTCGGCCACGGTGAGATGCGGAAACAGCAGGTCGTCCTGAAACAGGCGGCCGATGCGGCGGCGCTCTGGCGGCAGCGCGCCCAGCGCCTCGTCCTCCAGGCTCACGCTGCCGGTGGCCGTGAAGGGTAAGTCGAGATCGCCCGCAATGAATGAAAGCAGGGTCGACTTTCCAGCACCGCTCGCGCCCATCAGCGTCAGCGTTTCGCCTGCTGCGATGTCCAGGGAGAACGGCCTGATCAGCTCTTTCCCGCCGAGCAGGATGCAGGCGCCGGTGAGCCTCAGCGCCATCGCGGCCTCCCGAGCAGCGCTGCGGCGAGGAAGCCGAGAAGTGGCGGCAGCGCCAGTGCCAGCGCGAAGGCGGCGGTGAGCGGCCTGCTGCCGCCGGAGGAGAGCGTCACCGCCTCCATCGGCAGCGTGCTGAAGCGCCCCGCGGCAATGAGCTGGGCGGGTACGAACTGCATGATCGAGACGGCAAAGCCGATGGCGGCTGCGGTGAGGAGCGGGGCCTTGAGGAGCGGCAGCTTCACCCGCGCCCATGCCGCCGGTGCCGCGACTGACAAGGCGCGCGCTGCCGCCATGTAGCGCGCGTCGAAGGCGCGATAGGGGCCCTGCAGCACGATCAGCACATAGGCCGCAACCGGCGTAAGGTGCGCCAGGAACAGCCCTGGGAGGGTTCCGGCAAGGCCCCAGTCGAGGAAGAGCCGGTATTGACCGCCCGCAATGGCGAGTTGCGGCAGGGCGAGGCTGAGCAGGGCGAGCCCCATCGGCCAGCGGTCACGCGATGGCGGCTGCGTTTCGAACCACAGCACGGCGAGCGCGATGGCCGATGCCGATGCCGCAAGGCCCAGCCCGAGGCTGAGCCACAGCGGTGCTGGTGCTGCGGCCATCGTCTGCCAGGCCTGCAGGTTCACCACCGGCGGTACCAGCGCGGGGTAGGGCCAGCGCGGCGCGGCCGAGAGCAGCAGGAGCAGTCCTAAACAGCTGGCCATGACGGCGAGCCACAGACCCCCTGCAAGCCATGCGCTGCGCCGCGGTGGCCGAAGCCGCGAGGGACCGGCGGTGAGCGCCCGGCGCCCGGCGCCACGCAGCACGCGGGCAAGTGTTGCCGCCGCGGCGAGCACCAGTGCCAGGCTCGCCGTCAGCAGCAGCGTTCCGGCAAGCCCCATGCGGTTCGCGTCCGGCGCTGCATCGTTCAGCGCGTGCCAGATCACCACGGCCAGGGTCGGTGGCTGGGTGGGGCCGAGCACCAGCGCCATGTCGACGACCGTCGCGCCATAGACGAACACGATGACCAGCGGCCAGCGCAGATCGTGAAGCAGCAGCGGCAGCACGATGCGCAGCCAGGCCGAGCCCTTGCCATGCCCGAGGCTTGCCGCCGCGCGCAGCGCGAGGCCGAGGCTTCGGATGCGGTCACCGCGTGCCAGCGCGGCAAACGCCGCCGTCACCAGAAACGGAACCTCCTTCAGCGCCAGTGCCGCCGTCAGCGACAGCCCCAGCGGGTCCTGCACGCTCACCCATCCCGGTGGCGCGTCACCGCCCGCCAGGAGCCGCGCCAGCAGTCCTGAAGGCATGATGAGAAAGCCGAAGCCGATGGCAAAGGCCAGATGCGGCAGCGCCAGCCCCGCCGCCGAGGCAAATTCGAGCCAGCGCCAGCCCGCGCTGCCGTGAAGCCCCGCGAGCAGCAGCAGGCTCAGGGCGAGGGCCAGCAGGGCCGCGGCGGCGCCGGTGAAGAGCGACAGCCCGAGCCCGGGCCAGAGCTGGGGATGCGCGAGAAGGCTGAGCCACGCCGCGCCGTCCGCCACGGCGGGAACGAGGATCGCCAGCGACAGGATGAGCGGGAGACCCCACAGCAGGGCCAGCGGCCAGGCGCCGGCTTTGGACATCATGCGCCGTATCGTTCGAGCCATGCGGCCTCGATCAGCGGTACCCAGCTTCCGTGCGGTTCCGGAATCGTGCGCGCCGGATGGCTGACGGCACCCGGCAGGTTGCCACCTGCGAACAGGGCGCGGCCGGCGGGCGAGAGCTTGTTGAGGTCGAGTACGGTGGGATCGCCCCAGACCGCGAGATCGGCCTTCCTTGCTTGCGCCTCGGGCGAGAGCAGAAAGTTCGCCGTCACCTGCGCTGCCGCGCTCGCTCGCGCGTTGACGGGGATGGCGAGGAAATGCGTGTTGCCGATGGTGCCTGCCCGGTGCTGCCAGGCGATGGTGGTTTCCGGCAGCTCGCCGGAGGCGACAAGGTTTGCGGGCTCGTTGGGGTTGAAGGTGAGGCCCATCAGCAGTTCGCCATCGGCCAGCATCTGCTTCACCTGCGCCTGGCTCTGCGGAAACTGCTTGCCCTGCCGCCACAGATGCGGATGGAGCGCGTCGAGGAAGTCGAACAACGGCTTTGACGCTGCCTCGAATTCAGGGCGCCCGATGCTGACCGGCAGAAGCGCGGTCTGGCTCATCGTCTCGAACAGTGCCTGCTTTACGAAGGTGGTGCCGTGGAAATCGGGCGGTGCGGGGTAGGTGATGCGGCCGGGCTCGTTGCGGGCCAGATCGAGCAGTTCAATCATCGACAGCGGCGGGTCGCCAAGCTTTGCGCCATCGCCGAAGAAGGTCAGCTGCGCCATGCCCCAGGGCGCTTCGAGGCCTTCGGTGGCTTCCGCGAAGTCGATCCGGGTCGTCGGCTTTCCCTC
>NZ_JBIICB010000013.1:0-30916 GCF_044239095.1 Aestuariivirga sp.
CAGGGTGAGGGGGTCTCTCCGCGAGCCCGCCGCCTACGGCTTCAGCACATCGCCCCAGCCTATGTCGGCTCCGCCGCTTTCGCTTGCTGCTCGTCGCGTCAGAGACCACGGACGCACCCCCTCACCCCAGCCCTCTCCCCCTGCGGGGGCGAGGGGGAAGAAAGGAAACCATCCCTCTCCCCCTGCGGGGGCGAGGGGAAGAAAGGAAACTATCCCTCTCCCCCTCCGGGGGAGAGGGCAGGGTGAGGGGGAACCGCCAGTTCCGCCAGGATGGTCTCTCCCACCGCGCTCATGTCCCCCAGCACATCGTTGTTCCAGAACCGCAGCACCCGGAAGCCCTCGCCGTGCAACCACGCATCCCGCGCCGCGTCGCGCTCCTGCCCATGCTGCCCGCCATCGATCTCGACGATCAGACATTCCTCCGTACACAGAAAATCCGCGATATAGGGCCCCACCGCCACCTGCCGCCGGAACTTCAGCCCGCCAATCCCGCGGTTCTTCGCATAATGCCAGAACCGCGCCTCAGCCTCCGTCGGCTCCCGGCGCATCAGCTTGGCATGGCGCTGCAAGTGGCTCCGCCGCTTTCGCTTGCTGCTCGTCGCGTCAGAGACCACGGACGCACCCCCTCACCCCAGCCCTCTCCCCCTGCGGGGGCGAGGGGGAGTATAAACACAAGAAGATATTTTTATCTATCCCTCTCCCCCTACGGGGGCGAGGGGGAAGAAACGAGTTATCCCTCTCCCCCTCGGGGGGAGAGGGCAGGGTGAGGGGGTCTCTCCGCCAGTTCCGCCGTCTACGGCTTCAGCACGTCCATGGTGATCGGCCCTTCGGCGCGGCCGTGGATGAACTGCTCCACATAAGGATTGCCGCTCTCGTCGATTGTCTTCGCAGGGCCCTGCCACAGGATCTCGCCCCGGTAGATCATGGCGATGTCATCGGCGATCTTGCGGGCCGATGCCATGTCGTGGGTGATCGAGATGGTGGTGGCGCCCAGCCGCTTCACGCAGTCGACGATCAGGTTGTTGATGACGTCCGCCATGATCGGGTCAAGGCCCGTCGTCGGCTCGTCGAAGAAGATGATCTCGGGGTCGGCGGCAATCGCGCGCGCTAGCCCCACACGCTTCTGCATGCCGCCTGAAAGCTCGGCCGGGTAGAGATTGGCCACTTCCGGTCCCAGCCCGACCTGCCTCAGCTTTTCGATGGCGATGTCGCGTGCCATGGCGCGTGCCATGTGGCGGCCCTGGATCAGCCCGAAGGCCACGTTTTCCCACACCGCCAGCGAGTCGAAGAGGGCCGCGCCCTGGAACAGCATGCCAAAGCGCGAGAGATAGGCGTCACGTGCCTTGCCGGTGAGGCCCACGACCTCCTCGCCCGCGATGCGGATCGAGCCGGCGTCCGGCTGGATGATGCCGAGGATGCACTTGAGCATCACCGACTTGCCCGTGCCGGAGCCGCCGATCACCACCAGCGAATGGCCCTTCGGCACCGAAAGGTTGATGCCGTTCAGCACATGCTTCGGCCCGAAGCTCTTCCGGACGCCGTCGAGAACGATGTGACCCTCAGCCATGCCCATCACTCCGCAAACAGAAGCGAGGTGAGCGCGAAGTTCGCAGCGAGGATCAGGATCGCCGAGGAGACCACCGCATTGGTCGTGGCCCGGCCCACACCTTGCGCGCCGCCCTTGGAGTTGAAGCCGTGGTAGCAACCCATCACCGCGATGATGAAGCCGAAGACCGCGGCCTTGATCAGCCCCGAGGTCACGTCGTCAAGCTCCAGGAAGTCAGCCGTGTTGCGGATATAGGCATAGGAGTTAAATCCGAGCGAGCGGGTGCCCACGATATAGCCGCCCATGATGCCGATGGTGTCGCCGATGGCGACGAGCAGCGGCAGCGTCACCACGGCGGCGATGATGCGCGGTCCCACCAGATACTTGAACGGGTTGGTGGCGAGCGTCACCAGCGCGTCGATCTGCTCGGTCACCCGCATGGTGCCGAGTTCGGCGGCAATTGACGCGCCGACGCGTCCCGCCACCATCAGCCCTGCCAGCACGGGCCCCAGCTCGCGCGTGATGCCCAGCGCCACGATTGAGGCAACAAGGCTTTCGGCGTTGAAGCGCGATGAGCCGAGATAGATCTGCAGCGCCAGCGCGCCGCCGGTGAAGAAGGCGGTGAGGCCCACCACGGGCAGCGAGAAGTAGCCGATCCTCAGCATCTGCTCGAGGATCTGGCGCAGGAAGATCTTGGGTGTCAGGCCCTGCAGCAGCGCGTCCTTGAGGAACAGCGCCACGCGGCCGATTTCTTCCAGCAGCGCCAGCGTGGCACGGCCGATATGGGCAAGAATGTTCAAGCGCTGCCGTCCGATTCGAGACCTGTGTAGAACAGTGCATAGCGGCTGCCCAGCCTCGTGAGCAACTCATAGGATATGGTGCCCGCCCAGGAGGCCGCCTCGTCGATGGCGATGTTGCGGCCAAGGATTTCGGCCCTGGTTCCGCGCGCCACCGTGCCCCGCGGAAGGCTTGTCACGTCAATCGCCATCATGTCCATGGAAACCCGCCCGATGACCGGGCAGCGTGTTCCGCCGATGAAAACCTGAGCAGGCCCTTCCGGCGCGCGGGAGGAGAGGGCGCGCGGCACGCCGTCCTTGTAGCCCGCCCCGAGGATGGCGATCCGGCCCGGCCGCTGGGCCTCCCATGTCGCGCCATAGCCCACCGTGTCGCCCGGGCTGATGTCCCGCAATTGCATGACTGACCCCTCCAGAATGGCGGCGGCACGCATCGGGTTCCCCGCCATTTGCGTTGGATTTCCACCATACAGCGCAATGCCGGGGCGCACGAGGTCATGGGTGAAGCCTTCGCCCAGGAAGATGCCGCTCGAATTGGCAAGGCTTCCCGGAATGCCCGGAAGCCTTGCCCGCACCGCCCGGAAGGCCTCCGCCTGGCGTGCGTTCATCGGGTGTCCGGCGTCATCGGCGCAGGCGAGGTGGCTCATCAGCAGGGAGATGTTGAGGCCTTCCATGGTGAAGTTGTCGCCCAGAAGGGTGTCAAATTCCGCCATGGAAAACCCCAGCCGGTTGATCCCCGTGTCAACGTGGATGGCGCATGGAAGCTTTCGCCCATAGGCTCGCCCGAAACTGGCCCATTCCTGCGCTTCGGAGAAGGAAATCAAGGCCGGACAAAGGTTTAGCTTGGCGTAGAATTCGGCCTGCCCGGCAAACAGCCCGTCCAGCACATAGATCGTGGCGTCCGGCAGTATGGCGCGCAGCTCCTCGCCCTCCTTGGGCCGTGCCACGAAATAGCTCCGGCAGCCTGCCTCCCACAGGCTGCGCGCCACGGGGGCGATTCCCAGCCCATAGGCGTTGCCCTTCACCGCCGCCCCGCACTCGGCCGCGCCGGCGCGGGCGTTGAGCGTCCGCCAGTTCTCCTTCAGTGCTACCAGGTCAATGGTCAGCACGGCTCCAGCAAGGTCTTCCGGCGTCGGCATCATCAAGCGTCGTCCTTTCCCCCTTGGCCATAAGGTGCCCGGAGCCCCCGATCAAGTACGCGACTCGGAAAGCATGACCCGGATTATCGGGAGGAGCGAAAGCAGAGCGAAATTGCTCATATGAAATGGATTTCATAATTTGCAACCTAATGAAGGTGAAAACCATTCAGTCGCGACATTCCATTGGGGGAGAGAAAAATGGATGGAACCGCAGCTGCTCTCGAGAGCGGCTCCGCAGCAAGCCAGAGGTCCGGTGGTCCGGACAGCAAGTTTGCAGCAGTTAAGTGTGACCTCAAGGAATTGCGCAGCGTGCTGCGGGCTGTCCGCAAGGCAACCCAGGGAGATGGCCACACGCTTTGGCAACCGGTTCGTCCCGGCGGACCCAACCGCTACGATCACTTTGAGCAGGTCCTGTTCAACGCATTCAGGGCCCAGATGCCCGGATCGATTCGACGTTTGAAGGCATCGAAACCGATTGCAGTCCGGACCCGCAAGATCGTTGCCGCCATGTTGGCGCTCGGCAAGTTCGATCCTGAGAAGACTGCAGGCTGATCAGCCCGTAGCGCCGCGCCGCGCGAGTTGCGGCAGGCTGTCCAGCAGGCTGAAGGGTAGCAGATAGGGATCGGCTGCCTCGTGCGGCGCGTTCATCGACTGCCGCACGTCTTCGGGAATGCCGGGGTCGGTGAGCGGCAGAATGCAGGCCTCCGAGATCACCTGCCGCAAAATCGATTGCGCCCCACGGTATTGGAGCGTCGCGCGCACAGCCATGGGCCGTCCTGCCGGTTCCATGATCAGCGCCAGGCCGCTCTGGAAATCCGTGCTCAGGGCGCCTTCGACGCCGATCGAAACAAGGCTCATTTCCCCCAGCCCTTTGCGGTTCGTTGCGAGAAGAAATTTTGCCTTGTCCGATTCGAGTACGATGCCGTCATGCCGGCCGGACAGGTGGTAGCGCTGGCGGGAGCCGGAATGCCGGAACTTGGTGAAGCGGCTGAACAGCGTCACCCCGTCCCTTTGATGTATGAAAAGTGCTGCGCGCACGCATTTGCCCGGTTCTCGCGGCCATGGCGTGTAGAAATGGTAGCAGCCCTGCCGCAGCGTGCTGTTTCGCATCCTGAGGAGCGCTGAGGCCATCTCTGCCGGAACCCCGGCAGGCAGCGCCGTGCCAGGGGCCTGCGGAGGCTGAAACAGGCTCTCCGGGGCAACCGCGAAGAAACCACAGATTTTCTCCAGCGCGGGTGCGTTGGGCAGGGTCGATCCGGCGAGGTATTTGTTGAACTGCTGGCGGTTCATGCCGATTGCCGTGCAGACAGCAGCAATCGAGCCGTGGCGCGCGCACAGGGCACGCAGATTGTCGGCGAAGTTGCGGTGGGGCGAAAACCCCACGGGGCTGTTCAACGGCGGTGACATGCCTGCCTCATTTGGGGTCAGGATGCCCCAGACGCGCGCAATTTGTAATCGTTTCCACCCATTTTTGACTTAACGCAAGGATTGGATGTTGAATCAATTTTAACGAGTAGTCGAGGGTTTACTCGAAGCGCTCAGGCAGATAGTCGGCACGCACGAGATTCTGGAACTTCGTGAGGCTGGCCTCGAACTGCAGTTCGACGATTCCCGTCGGGCCGTGGCGCTGCTTGCCGATGATCACCTCGGCAACGCCGTTCACCCGGTTCATCTGCTCCTGCCAGTCGAAATGCTCCTGGGTGTTGGGGCGCGGCTCCTTGCGTGCGAGGTAATATTCCTCGCGGTAGACGAAGAGCACCACGTCGGCGTCCTGCTCGATTGAACCAGACTCGCGAAGATCGGCGAGTTGCGGGCGCTTGTCATCGCGGTTCTCCACCTGGCGGGAGAGCTGCGAGAGGGCGACGATCGGCACCGCCAGCTCCTTGGCCAGCGCCTTGAGGCCGACGGTGATCTCGGAGACTTCCTGCACGCGGCCTTCGGCAGCCCGGCGGGAGGATCCTGTGAGGAGCTGCAAATAGTCCACCACCACGAGGCCCAGGCCGCGCTGGCGTTTCAGCCGTCTCGCGCGCGCGGCCAGCTGCGCGATGGTGAGGCCGCCGGTGGAGTCGATGTAGAGTGGCAGCGACTGCATTTCGCGCGTCACCTCGACGATCTTGGCGAACTCCTCTTCCGTGATCTTGCCGCGGCGGATTCTCTCCGAGGGGATCATCGCCTGCTCTGAGATGATGCGGGTTGCCAGCTGCTCGGCTGACATTTCGAGCGAGAAGAAGGCAACGACGCCGCCGTCATTGACCTTCACCGATCCGTCCGGCTTGTGCTCCGCCTTGTAGGCCCTGGCGATGTTGTAGGCGATGTTGGTGGCAAGCGAGGTCTTTCCCATGGCGGGCCGGCCCGCGAGGATGATGAGGTCGGAGGACTGCAACCCGCCCATCTTCTCGTCGAGGTCCTTGAGGCCCGTTGAAATGCCGGAAAGTCCGCCATCGCGCTGGTAGGCGCTCGCCGCCATGTCCACCGCATCGGTGAGCGCGCGGGTGAAGGGTTGGAAGCCCTGGCCATACTTGCCTGTCTCGGCCATGGCATAGAGCGTCTGTTCGGCGCGCTCGATCAGGTCCCTGGCCGAATCCTCGATATCAGGCTCGAAGGCTTCGTTGACGAGATCCGTACCCACGCCAATCAACTTCCGGCGCTGGGCCAGTTCGTAGATGGTGCGCCCATATTCCTCGGCATTGATGATGGTCGTCGCATTGGCGGCGAGCCGTGCAAGATACGCCGTGCCGCCGATCTCCTTCAGCGTCTGGTCGTTCTCGAAATGGCTCTTGAGCGTCACCGGGCTGGCGAGCTTGCCGATTCTGATCAGGGTCGAAGCGGCCTCGAAGATGCGGGCGTGAAGCGCCTCGAAGAAATGCTCCGGGCCGAGGAAGCCCGAGACCTTGTCACAGGCCTCGTTGTTCACGAGGATCGCGCCCAGCAGCGCCTGTTCGGCTTCCAGGTTGTGGGGCTGGGTGCGGTAGGGGTCGTCACCGGCGGTTTCGACGGCGCGAAGCGGGGCAATGGATGTCATGTGATCAGAGTAAACAAATAGCGAACGTTTGCGGCGCTTTTATGCGCCTTTTGCCCGCTATCCACAATGCCCGCAAGGCTCCCCGGGGTTAATCCACGGAGACCGATTTCAGCCGGGGCAACTTCGAGTCGATGACCCGCAGCCGCTCCTCCTCCTCGAAGATGTAATTCCGCGTCAACGGCAGCACATGCTGGTTCTTGACGAACTGGATCTGGAAATTGTTCATGCCGCCATAGCGGAAGGCGCATTCGGAGGCCGCGAGGTAGAACTCCCACATACGGCAGAAGCGCTCGTCGTAGAGTTCCTTCGCGCGGTCGCGGTGGGCGGCGAAACGGTTGCCCCATTCGCGCAGCGTCTTGGCGTAGTGCAGCCTCAGGATTTCGACATCGGTGACATAGAGCCCAGCCTTCTCGATATGCGGCAGCACTTCGGAGAGGGCGGGGATGTAGCCGCCGGGGAAGATGTACTTCTTGATCCAGGCCGAGGTTGCGCCGGGCCCGTCGGAGCGGTTGATGGAATGGAGCACCGCCACGCCATCATCCTTCAGCAGGCCGTTCACCTGCGTGAAGAACTCCTTGAAGTGGCCCACGCCAACATGCTCGAACATGCCGACGGAAACGATGCGGTCGAATTTCTGGTCGAGGTGGCGATAGTCCTTCAGGTGGAATTGCGCCCGGTCCGAAACGCCTCTCTGCTTGGCGCGTTCGCTGGAGACCTTGTGCTGCTCCTCCGACAAGGTCACACCCGTCACCTCCGCGCCGCAGATCTCCGCGATGTAGAGGCCAAGTCCGCCCCAGCCTGACCCGATGTCGAGCACCTTCATTCCCGGCTTGATGTCAAGCTTTGCAGCGAGGTGGCGCTTCTTGGCGAGTTGCGCATCCTCCAGCGAACCATCGTCGGTTTCGAAATAGGCGCAGGAATATTGCCGGTCGCGGTCGAGGAACAGGTCATAGAGCTTTCCCGACAGATCGTAGTGATGCGCCACGTTGCTCTTGGCCTTGCCGACCGGATTGTACTGGTCGACGCGCTTTATCGCCTTGCGCACCGCATAGGCCGCCTTCGCCACCTTGGGCAGGCGGTGGGTGGGCGTGCTCTCCATCAGGATTGCGATGACGTCATAGATCGTGCTGCCACCCGACACGTCGAGGCTGCCATCCATATAGAGTTCGCCGAAATAGAGGTCCGCGTCGGCGGCCACCTTCGCCGCAGCGATCGGCGTCTTGATGTGCAGGTTCACCGGCACGCCGCTGCCATCGCCATAGTCATGGACGATGCCGCCCGGGTCAGTTACCCGCAGCGTTCCCTTCGTCACGAGCGTATTCAATGCGCGATCAAGAAATCCGTACATCGGTGCACTCCCTTAACTTCACCGCCTTGCATCAACGGCAAACAGCACCCCCCGGTGCCTCACAGATTAACGAAAGTTTAATGTCAGTGGATCGGCGCGCGCAAGGGGTTGAATTCACAAGAGTTAACGGGGGACTGTGCGCGAAAATGGAAAAAAAGTGTACTACTTCCCGTTATGCGTGTAACGCGCTGGTCCGGCCAAAGAAAAAGGGCCGCTCCAGAGAGCGGCCCTTCTCATTGATGCCTGGGACGAAGCGTCAGCTGTTTTCTTCAGCGGCGGCGTCTGCCTGTGCTTCTTCGAACAGGGCCTCGGCGGCCGCGCGGATCTCGGCGCGGTCGGAGACGGGCCCCGTGAGGTCCTCGCCGCGCGCCTGGGCGGCGGCTTCCTCGGGCGAGCGGGCGATGTTCACCGTCACCGTCACCTCGACTTCGGGGTGCGGAGACACGAGCACCTGGTAAAGGCCGATCGTCTTGATCGGGCTGGTGAGCATGATGTGCCCACGGTCGATCTTGACGCCCATGGCGCCTGCTGCATCCGCGATGTCGCGGGGGCTGACGGAGCCATAGAGCTGGCCCGATTCACCGGCCTGGCGGATGAGTGTGAAGCTCTTGCCGTCCAGCGACTTCGCTTCCTGGCCGGCAGCGGCACGGCGTTCGGCGTTGCGGGCCTCGAGGGCCGCGCGGTCGCGCTCGAACTTGGCCTTGTTGGCGTCGGTGGCGCGCAGCGCCTTGCCCTGGCGGAGAAGGAAGTTACGGGCATAACCGTCCTTGACCTTCACCACCTCGCCCATGTGGCCGAGTTTGGAGACGCGCTCCAGAAGAATGACTTCCATGTTGCGTACTCCTTACTTCAACACGTAGGGCAGCAGGCCCAGGAAGCGTGAGCGCTTGATGGCCTTCGCCAATTCGCGCTGCTTCTTGGCGCACACCGCGGTGATGCGGCTCGGCACGATCTTGCCGCGCTCGGAGACGTAACGCTGCAGAAGGCGCACGTCCTTGTAGTCGATCTTCGGCGCGTTATCGCCGGTGAAGGGGCAGCTCTTCTTGCGGCGGAAGAAAGGCCTGCGGGCTTGCGGAGCGGACATCAGTTGCTCTCCTCGGTGGCTTCAACACGGTCTTCGCGGCGCTCACGGTCCTCGCGGCGGCGCATCTGGGCAGAGGGGCCATCCTCATGCGCTTCGACCTTCACGGTCATGAAGCGGATGACGTCTTCCGAGATCGACATCTGGCGCTCCATCTCCTGCACGGCGGCAGACGGGGCATCGATGTTGAAGAGCGTGTAATGCGCCTTGCGGTTCTTGCGGATCCGGAAGGTGAGGGACTTCAAGCCCCAGTATTCAGTCTTGGTGACCTTGCCGCCACCAGCGGCGATCAGCCCCTTGTACTGTTCCGTCAGCGCCTCGACCTGAGCCGGGGCAGCGTCCTGACGAGTCATGAACACGTGCTCGTAAAGAGCCATATGGATATGCCTTTCGTTGTGTTTCAACAGCCTCGAGCACCCGGCGCAGAGCCTCTTTCGAACCCTCAGAAAGGCTCGAAAGACCGGTCAAACGAAAGAGCGGAGACACGGGAAGACGGGGTATTCCCCCTGGCCATTTTCATGACCCTTCCGTTCAGCCCCCGGCCAGATGCCTTAAGCGAGGCGGCTTATGACGGAAAAACGGGGCCTTTGCAAGGCGCGAAGCCCATCCCTACGGCAGACTTGGTCGGCGCTGGCGTAACCATAGGTAGATTTGGCAGACGTTTCGTGATATCAATTCCAATCTCGGGTGCAAGGGGAGAGCGTCGATGCCCAATGCTTTGCGGACAGTGCTTGCAATTGTGATGCTGGCATTCATGGCGGTGCCCGCCACCTGGGCTGACCCGGTCATCAAAAAACCTCCGGTAGCGAAGAAGAATACGCCGTTTCAGGCCGTCCAGAAAGAAAGAAAGGCCCTGTGCAAGGACGGCCTTGCCGGCGGCGGGCTGAAGCCGGAGCACACCAATCCCTCCTGCAAGCGCTGGCACGTTTCCGAGGCGGGCACACAGGACACGGAGGAGCACATCTACACCCAGCAATACCCCAAGTCCTGCTTTACCGGCGGCGATGGCCTGTTCCGGTGCTTCTTCAAGGGGGAGGGGAAAGACGTCTGCCGCTACATGGCCAATGTGCGCACACTCTACCTCGACCCGTGGAAGTATGATGCGAACTGGAACCAGGTGCCCGACTATTTCTGCGGCACCGGCGCCACCCCGCCACCGCAGCAGGGTGCGCCACCCATGTTCCGCTGCGCCTACTGCCGCAGCGGCGAACCCTCGAATGCCGCTCAGAAATGCAAGAAGGCGAATGGACAGCCGGTCTATCTGCCGGGCGAGGTCTGCGGCGAAGGCACGACCCTGATCGAGCAGGTCGACATCGTCGAGGAGGACTTCTCCTACTGCAACACGCCGGTCAGCGGCCCCTACAGCAATTTCGACCAGAGCCACAGCTACTCCGTCTGCAGCACGACCGAGACGCAGGCCTATCGCGGCATGATCTACACCATCAACCAGAAGAAGCAGATCACCGACATCAACCGCGCGAAGCCCGCGCACGGCGGCAAAGTCAAGTCGGACTTCGCCGGCTTCTGCTATCC
Organism: Aestuariivirga sp.; assembly: GCF_044239095.1. GTDB lineage: Bacteria > Pseudomonadota > Alphaproteobacteria > Rhizobiales > Aestuariivirgaceae > Aestuariivirga. The sequence goes on from NZ_JBIICB010000013.1 coordinate 10,464, forward strand.
CAAGGGATCCTGGAAATGCGACCAGGTGGCGCCCGGCATCTGCAAGGAGCCGTTCAACCTGGCCGAAGTCTCCGGCAATTGGAATTCCCCCGAGGTACACCACATCGTGCCGAAGAAGGACAGCCGCAGCTGTCCCTGCGGGAAGAATTCAATGTCCAACGCCGCCGTCATTTCGAAATCGCTCAATGCCTATTTCACCAATTCGGACCGCGCCCAGATCAAGTCGATTTGCCCGGGAGAACCGCAGGTCACCGAGGTCCAATTCGCCAACACGCGGCCCAAATACACGCCGTGATGCGCGGCCTCAGCCGAGGTAGCGCGCCTTGAGATGCGCTTCGAAATGGCGCGCATTCAGCGGCTCGCCGGTTGCCTGCCGCATGATCTCGGGCGTGGAGAGCGTCGAGGCCTTCGACCAGATGTTTTCCTTCCGCCAGCCATTGATGGCGCTGAAATCGCCGCGAGCGACCTGCGCTGCCGCATCGGGCACCGCGCGTTCGACGGCCGCCCACTGCTGTGCCGCCATCATAGCGCCCAGCGTGTAGCTCGGGAAATAGCCGAAGGCGCCGGACGGCCAATGCACGTCCTGCATCGGCCCGTCCTTGTAGTTGCCAGCCGTCGAGAGGCCGAGATAGTCCTGCATCTTGGCGTTCCAGACCTCGGGAACATCCGCCGGCATCAGCTTGCCCGTCACCAGTTCCTGCTCGATCTCGAAGCGCAGGATCACATGCAGCGGGTAGGTCGCCTCGTCCGCATCGACGCGGATGAAGCCGCGCTCCACGCGATGGACGTGAGCCAGCACGTCATCGGCGCTCACGCCTTCGAGGCCGAGGATGTCGCGCGCCTTGGGCAGCACGAAGGCCCAGAACTCCGGGCGCCGCGACAATTGCATTTCCTGCAACAGGCTCTGGCTTTCATGCATCGCCATGCCGCGCGCCTTGGCGCTGGGCCAGTGCGCCAGGTCATGCGGCAGGTTCTGCTCATAGAGCCCGTGCCCAGTCTCATGCAGGATGCCCATCAAGGATGACAGGAACTCATCCGTCCGGTAGCGCGTCGTCATGCGCACGTCGGAGGGAACACCACCGCAGAACGGGTGGTGTGACACATCGAGCCGCCCGTGGTGGAAGTCGAAGCCCACCGCCGTCATCAGTTCAAGGCCCAGCGCCTTCTGCTTCTCGGCGGGGAAGGGCCCCGCGAAGGGCTTCAGCGGATGGGCCGCGCGCCTGCGCGCCTGTGCCTCCAGCGCCTCGGGAATGAAGCCCTTGAGGAAGGCCTTAAGGTCGGTGAACACACGCGTGATCTCCGCCGTGCGGCTGCCCGGGTCATATTGCTCCACCATCGCGTCATAGGGCGAGAGCTTCAGCACCTCGGCGCGCCGGGCCGCTTCCTCGCGCGCCAGGGAAACGACGTTCTCGAAGGTGGGCAGAAAATCTTTCCAGTCGTTCCTGGCGCGAAGCGTGCGCCACAGCTGCTCGCAGCGCATCCGTGCATTCACTTGCCTCGCCACGAAGTCGGAGGAAAGGCAGGTGCGGTTGATATAGGCGCGCTTGAATTCCGCGACCGCCGCTTTCTGCGCGTGATCGAGGTCTTCCTGCTCGGCCGCGCCGATCCAGCCGGCAATCTGCGGTGCGGTCGCCATCTCATGCGCCATGGAGGCCAAAGCGCTCATCGCCTCGGCGCGCTTCTCGCCGCCGCCGTCCGGCATGTTCACGGCTTCATCCACCCCCAGCATGGACTGCGCATGGTCAAGGGCCTCGAGGCGGCGGCAGAGGTGGTCGAGTTCCGCAAAGGACATCAGCGCTTCGCCTTCTCCATGTAGTCGACGAAACGCTGGAACAGGTAATGGCTGTCCTGCGGCCCGGGCGAGGCTTCCGGGTGGTGCTGCACTGAGAACACCGGCCTGTCCTTGAGCGCGATCCCGGCGTTGGACCCGTCGAACAGCGAGACATGGGTTTCCACCACGCCCTCAGGCAGCGACTCACGCTCCACCGCGAAGCCATGGTTCATGGACACGATCTCCACCTTGTTGGTGGTGAAGTCCTTCACGGGATGGTTCGCGCCATGGTGGCCCTGGTGCATCTTCACCGTCTTGGCGCCAAGCGCGATGCCCAGCATCTGATGGCCAAGGCAGATGCCGAAAAGGGGCTTGCCCGAGTCGACGAGCTTCCTGATCTCCGGCACCGCATATTCCCCCGTCGCCGCCGGGTCGCCCGGTCCGTTGGACAGGAACACGCCATCAGGCTTCATGGCGAGGATGTCCTCGGCCTTGGTCGTGGCGGGAACGACCGTCACGTCGCAGCCCGCGGAGGTGAGGCAGCGCAGGATGTTGCGCTTCAGCCCGTAATCAACCGCGACGACCTTGAACTTGCCGCCCTCGGCACGCTCATAGCCCTTTTCCCAGTCCCACAGCTTCTCGTCCCACTCCATGCGCTGGGTGAGGGAGACCTCCTTGGCCAGGTCGAGGCCGAGAAGGCCCGGCCAGTCCGCCGCCATCTTCTTCAGCTTCTTCAGGTCGAACTTGCCCTTGGCATTGTGCGCGATGACGCCGTTGGGCATGCCCTTCTCGCGGATGCGCGCGGTCAGGGCCCGCGTGTCGATGCCGGAAAGCCCGATAATGCCGCGTGCCTTCAACCACTTGTCGAAGTGCCGGGCGGAGCGGTAGTTGGCGGGCTCCGTCACCGGCTCCTTGACGATGCAGCCCACCACCCCTGCGGAGGCCGCGAGGTTGGTCGTCTCGATGTCCTCGTCATTGGTGCCCACATTGCCCACATGCGGGAAGGTGAAGGTCACGATCTGCCCGGCGTAGGAGGGGTCCGTCAGCACCTCCTGGTAGCCGGTCATGGCGGTGTTGAAGCACACCTCGCCCACCGCCTCCCCCTCGGCCCCCACGCCAAAGCCCTCGATCACCGTGCCATCCGCCAGCACGAGAAGGGCCGTCACGCGGGGCTGGTCCCAGTCGCCGAACTGGGGGCGTGCGGGTGTCTTGGCCTTGGCAGGCTTTTTTGCGCTCGGCATGGCAGGCTCCTGGGAATTTGAGGCTGGTTAGGGGAAGGGGCAGGGGCCGTCAAGGTTGGTGGGCCATGCGGCTCCACAGGAATTGCCGCACTTCGGGGTCGGGCGACAGTTCGATGGCCCGCGCATAGGCCGAAGCGGCCTCGGCGTGGCGGCCCAGCTTCCGCAAAAGATCGGCCCTCACGGCATGGAAAGGTTGGTAACCGGCCGCTGACTTTTCAGGGATTGCGGCGAGAAGGCGAAGGCCCTCCTGCGGGTCGGAGACTGCGGCCTGGCCCACCAATGCACCGGCTGAGGGCGAGAGTTGCACCAGCGCCGCGTAGAGCGTGCGCAGCGCGGGCAGGTCCGTTTCCCCCGTGAAGCGCCGCGCCGCATGCACCGCCTGGATCGCCGCCTCGCACTGGAACCGCCCGAATCGGTTCCGGCTGCCCGCCCGCCGAAGCAGGCCCTCGGCTTCGGCGAGCATCGCGGTGTCCCACAGGCTCATGTCCTGCCGGTCGAGCGGAACATAGGCGCCGCCCTGCCGCCGCGCGGGCTTTCGCGCCTCTGAGGCCAGCATGAGGGAGAGGAGGCCCATTGTTTCCGGCTCGTCCGGCATCAGGGCAAGCAGCACGCGCCCCAGCCAGATCGCCTCGGCTGACAACGCCCCGCCATCTTCCCAGCCCGCCGTGAAGGCGGCATAGATCGCCTGCAGCACGGCATCGAGCCGCTCCGGCAGCTCCTCCGCCTCAGGCACCGCGAAGCGCATCCCCGTATCGCGGATGCGCGCCTTGGCCCTAACCAGCCGCTGGCCCATGGTGGCGGGCTGCTCGAGAAAGGCCGCGGCAATGCGCGCCGCATCAAGGCCCCGCACAGTCTGCAGCATCAGCGGCGTCTGTGCTGCGGCATCAATCGCCGGATGGGCGCAAACGAACATCAGCCGCAGCCGGTCATCGCCAAATCCATCCAGTTCCGCCTCGATCATGGCCATGGCCTCCTCGATCTCCAACGCCAGCTGTGGCGCCTTCGCGGCGGCAAGCTTCTGGTGCCGGGCAGATTTTCCCATCACCCGCCGCGCCGCCGTCAGCAGCCAGGCCTCGGGCGATTGCGGAATGCCGGAGATGGGCCACGCCTCAAGTGCTGCGCGGAACGCCTCGGCAAGCGCATCCTCGGCGGCCGGGATGTTGCGCGAGCGGGCGGACAGATAGGCGATCAGGCGGCCATAGCTCTGCCGGGCCGCCTGATCCGCCGCACGCGCAGCGGCGTCCGCCGTCATTCGCCCATTTTCAACACTGGGCGCACCTCGACCGAGGCATAGGCCGCGGCCGGGCACTTCGCCGCCCAGTCAAGGGCCGTATCGAGATCCGGCACGTCGATCACATAGAAGCCGCCAAGCTGCTCCTTGGCGTCGGAATAGGGCCCGTCCTGAACGTGCCGCTTGCCGTCGCGCACCTTGACGGTCGTGGCCATGGCGGGCGGCATCAGGCCCGCGCCGGAGACGACGATACCAGCCTGATTCACGGCCTGAACATAGGCTCCCCAGCTCGCCTAGTAAGCCGGAGCCTCGGCGCTCTCGCGCTTGGCAAGGTCTTCGGCGGTTTCGACGAATACGAGCATGTACTGCATGGTGTTTGGGTGTCCTTTCGGGTTTGAGTTTATCATCACTGCGGCGGGGCGGTCGATTCCACCCTGCATGCCATTGAGCCGCGAGGCAGGGGCATTTCGACAATCCGCCAGAAATTTTTTGTAAGCGGCTGACCAAACCGCTATCTCTCTTTGCAAATCAAGGAGATCGGCCATGGGACTGCGCGAGGACATTACAGCGGCACTCAAAGACGCGATGAAGGCGGGCGACAAGAAGCGCCTCGGCGCGCTGCGCCTGATGCAGGCCGCCATCAAGGACAAGGACATCAACAGCCGCACCGATGGCCATGACTCGGCCTTGACCTCTGACGCGGGGATCATGGAGCTCTTCGCCAAGATGGTGAAGCAGCGCCAGGACTCGATTGCCGCCTACGACCAGGGCGGCCGGCCCGAACTCGCCCAGGCCGAGCGTGACGAGATCACCGTCATCCAGTCCTTCATGCCCAAGCAGATGAACGACGAGGAAGCCAAGGCCGCCGTGGCGGAGGTCATCAAGGCGGTCGGCGCCACCTCGGTCAAGGACATGGGCAAGGTCATGGCCGAGCTCAAGGCGAAGTTCGCGGGCCAGATGGACATGGGCAAGGCCGGCGGCATCGTGAAGGCGCTGCTGGGGTAGAGCAACGCCCTCACCTCGCCCATTCCGGCAAGGGCCCGCCTCCCGCTCTCTGCCCATGCGGGAGCCCGCCCCTTGGTTCCGGACTTCGCCGGAATGACGGCATTGGGGGTGGCCGTCACAAACAGATTCACAATGTCAATCAGCAGAAGGCACGCTGAAAGACATCTATCAGTTTATAGGAAAAAAGTCAATACATAGGAAATATTATTTTCCTATTTTCCCTGCTCCACAGCATCCGCCAGTTCGCCAAGGCTGGCGAAATGGTAATCGGGAATGGCCACATCCTCGACGGTGGGCGTGGCGCCGGCGCCGGGCTTGCCCTTCCGCCGCTCGATCCAGCACGTATGGTAGCCCAGCCGGCATGACACCGCGATGTCATGATACTGGCTCTGCGCCACATGGATGATGTCGCCGAAGGCGAAACCCTCCATTGACAGCCGTCCGCGGGTGAAGGCGAAAACCTGCGGATCCGGCTTGTTCCAGCCAACCATCTCCGCTGTCACCATGTCGTCGAAGGGTAGGTCGAGTGTGCGCGCGAAATGGGAGAGCGCCCAGTTGTCCGAATTGGTCATCGCCACGAGATGGAAGCGCCTTCTGAGGCGCTTCAGCGCCGCGATCGAATCCGGAAAGGCAGGCCAGCGCGGAATCGAAAGGCGAAACGCCTCCGCATCGGCGTGTGAACCGGGCAGGCCCAGCAGCTCTGCCATCTCCCGGTACATTGGCGCCATCATGGACGGAAAGGGCAGGCGCGGGGTCTCATGGTGCTGCCGGTCCTCGGCCCGTGCATAGGCTTCGAGGATGACCGCATCGGCAAGGCTCACCCCGGCGGCCCTGGCCCGGCCCTGTACATAGTCGAGGATGCCGGTTTCGAAGTCGATCAGCGTTCCGACGACGTCGAACGTCATCACTTTGCGGTCGGTCAGGGCCATGTTCGTTCCTTCCGGGAGGGCGCCGAAGGCTTATGGTCCGGCAAGGGCCGGGTCACCCGGGAAAGATGCGTTGCCGCCCGTGCGGCCCCGCACCTCTCCCGCCTTGACCGGGCATCAGACGATGTTGGTCGTGACCTTGATGTTCCCCTTCGTGGCGTGGGAGTAGGGGCACACCACATGGGCCTTGGTGGCAATGTCTTCGGCCTTGGCCTTGTCGAGGCCGGGCAGGCTCACGTCGAGCGCCACCTCGAGGCCGAAGCCGCCGCCGTCCTCGCGCGGGCCGACGCCGACATGGGCTGTCACGGCGGCATCCGGACCGATCGTCACCTTCTCATTGCCTGCGACGAACCTGATGGCGCCGAGGTAGCAGGCCGAATAGCCCACCGCGAAGAGTTGTTCCGGATTGGTCCCCTTGTTGTCGCCGCCCATTTCCGTGGGCAGTGACAGGGCGAGATCGAGCTTGCCGTCGTTGGACTTGCCGCGTCCGTCGCGGCCGCCGGTCGAGGTTGCGTGGGCAGTATAGGCAATAGGCATGTCTTACTCCGTTATGGCCGTCTGTTTACGTGCCGGAAGCCAGTTTGTATGCAATCACGGCGCTGCGCAAGATGTCAGCGCCGGGCCAGCGCCACGCCCGCGGCGGCCAGCGCGAAGCCTGCCCAGCCGAGTGGCGGCATTTCCTCCCCGAGGAGCGGCCAGGCCATGAGTGCGGCGATCGGCGGCACGAGATAGAACAGCGAGGACACGCGGCTCACCTCCCCCGCCCGGATCATGGCGAGCAGCAGCGACATGGCGATGATCGAGTTGCCGATGACCAGATAGGCCAGCGCTCCGGCGAAGGGCAGGTTCCATTCGAAGCTGAAGCTCTCGAAGGCGAGCGCCAGCGGCAGCGTTCCGGCGAGGCCGGCTGCATATTGAACCAGGTTTGAGGTGACCGGGTGATGGTTCCTGCCGAAGCGCTTCTCCCAGAGCGTGCCTGCGGTAATGGCAAGCAGCGCGCCCACCCCTGCCGCCACGCCCAGCGGGTGCTCGAGTTCGACGCTGGAGCGTGACAGGATCACCGCCGCCGCGCCGAGAAGCCCCAGCGCCAGGCCCGCCCAACGCAACGCGCTGACCTTCTCCCCGGCAAAGTGTGGCGCGATGATGCCCACAAGGATCGGTTGCAGGCAGACGATGATGGCCAGCCCTCCCGCCGAGATGCCGGCCTTGAAGCCGATATATGAGAGGCCGAAATAAATGGTCTGGATCAGGAAGCCGACCATGGCGAGGTGAAACCAGTCGGCACGCCGCTCCGGCAAGGGCGGCCGCAGCACCACCGCGATTGGCAGCAGCAGCACCAGCACCAGCCCATAACGCAGGCTGAGAAAGCTCATGGGCTCAGCATGCGCGATCCCCAGCTTGGCAATGGGAAATCCGCCAGACCACAGCAGGAGAAAGATGATGGGCGCGGCGATGAGCCAGAGGGGTTTGGCGGTCTGCATGGTGCGCGACCATAGGGGCAAGACCCATCGCCCGCCACCCTCGCCGCCGGCACAGCAGCGCCGAGCGTCGGGCATGGGCATTCGCCCTTCGTTCTACATGCTTGAACTCGGGGCCGGGGTGGCGCACATGTTCGCTCATGCGCGTGCCCCCGTCATTCCTTGAAGACATCCGCGGCCGGGTGACGATCTCGTCGGTTGTCGGCCGCAAGGTCACGTGGGACCGGCGCAAGTCCAACCCGGGCAAGGGGGACTATTGGGCCTGCTGCCCCTTCCATGGCGAGAAGTCCCCGTCTTTCCATGTCGAGGACCGCAAGGGCCGCTACCACTGCTTCGGCTGCAAGGCCTCCGGCGACATCTTCACCTTCCTTGTCGAGAAGGAAGGCTTGAGCTTTCCGGAGGCGGTCGAGCGGCTGGCGCAGGAGGCGGGCCTTCCCATGCCGGTGGTGTCGGAAGCCGACCAGAAGCGGGAGGAGCAGCGCGCCAGCCTTTATGACGTGATGGAGATCGCGGCGGCGTTCTTCGAGGCGGAGCTTCAGGCCGCCCGCGGTTCCCGCGCCAGGGGCTATCTGGCGGACCGCCAGCTCACCCCCGCCATTCAGAAGGAATTCCGGCTGGGCTATGCCCCGGATGACCGCTCGGCGCTGAGAAGCCATCTCGCCGGCAAGGGCATCGGCGTGGAGCAGATGGCGGAAGCGGGCCTCGTCATCGCGGGCGAGGACATTCCTGTCGCCTATGACCGCTTCCGGGACCGCGTCATGTTCCCGATCTGTGACCCGCGCGGACGGGTCATCGCCTTCGGCGGCCGGGCCCTGTCGAAGGACGTGCCCGCCAAATACCTGAACTCGCCGGAAACCCCGCTCTTCCACAAGGGCCACGTCCTCTACAATCTCGATAAGGCGAGGGGGCCCGCCCATGAGAAGGGGCAGATCATCGCGGTTGAGGGCTATGTCGATGTCATCGCCATGCACCGTGCCGGATTGCCGCAGGCAGTGGCCCCCCTCGGAACCGCGCTGACGGAAGACCAACTGCGCATCCTGTGGAAGCAGTCCGCCGAGCCGGTGCTCTGCTTTGACGGCGACCAGGCTGGCCTGAAGGCCGCATACCGCGCACTGGATCTGGCGCTGCCGCTGCTGGAGCCAGGCCATTCCCTCCGCTTCGCCCTGCTTCCCGAAGGCCAGGACCCGGATGACCTTTTGAAGTCCGAGGGCCCTGAGGCCGTGCGCACCGTGATCGCGGCCTCCCAGCCGCTCTCAGACATGCTCTGGCAGCGCGCCCTCTCCCTGAATGACCGCGCGACCCCGGAACGGCGGGCTCAGTTCGAGAAGGAATTACGAAATACAATCAATAACTTGTCGGATGAATCTGTGAAACGGCATTATCTTGCCGAGTTCGCGGAGCGCACCCGTGCCCTGTTCCAACCGGCAGGGGGATTGCGCAATCAGGCCGGCCGCCGCCAGGCTTCCCCTGGGGGCGACAGGCGTCCCTTCAAGGCAGGACGGCGCCCCTGGGAAATCCAGCAGCCACCCACCGCGCAATTGCGCCAGCTCGCGGCGCAGCCCAATTTCCGTGCCGGTGCGGAGCGCAGGGAGCGGCTCATCGTGCTCACCCTGGTCAACCACCCGGACCTTCTGCATGAGTTCCTGGACGAGTTCGCCAGCCTTGAGATGACCGTGCACGAGCTTGACTCGCTGCGCAGCCAAATCATAGATAGCGCCGCCCTTGGTTCCGGACTTGACGGGACGGATCTTCGGGCCCACTTAGACTCTTTGGGATCCGGCCCTTTGCTGGGCCGGCTTGAATCCCAGGCGAAACGGCTGAACGAATGGTTCCTTGGGAGCGGGGCAGCGCAAGATGACGCCCGCACAGGCCTCCGTCAGATGATCGCCCTGCACCGGAAAACTGTCACCCTCGAGCGGGAGCTCAAGGCGGCTGAAGCCGCTTTTGCGACCGACCCGACGGAGGAAAAGCTCAACGCCCTCAAGGCGGTGCGCGAGCAGTTGTCATCTCATGCCGGCCAGGAAGCCCAGATCGAGGGCTTTGGCGCCGCGAGCGGACGGACTGCAGACGCCATCACCTGAGGCGGCCTGAACCCGGTTCGGGATCAAATCTGTGGGTTAATCTGTGCTTAACGCGCTGGTCCTTAGGTTTTGACCCCGAATCACAACGCTGCTAAGGCGGTTGCCCCGCCCAAGATCTGAGGACTTTTTCATGGCCCGAGCCCAAGTGCGCGCACCCGCCCCGGACGAGCAGGAAGCCCAGACTGCGGGCGATGATGCCGAAGCTCCGGAGGCGCAGGGCTCGGATGGTACCGACTCCCCCATCCTCGATCTGTCGGATGCCGCGGTCAAGCGCATGATCAAGGCCGCCAAGGCGCGCGGCTACGTGACACTCGACGAGCTCAACACCGTTCTCCCCTCCGAGGAAACGAGCCCCGAGCAGATCGAAGACATCATGGCGATGCTCAATGACATGGGCATCAACGTGGTCGAGTCGGAAGAGGAATCCGAGAATCTCGCCGCCAAGGTCGAGGCCGAGGCAGAGGGCGAATCCACCGAAACCGCGCTCATCAAGGTCGAGGCTGCCAAGACGCCTGCCGACCGCACGGATGACCCCGTCCGCATGTATCTGCGCGAAATGGGCCAGGTGGAGCTGCTCTCGCGCGAGGGCGAAATCGCCATCGCCAAGCGCATCGAGGCAGGCCGCGAGGCGATGATCGCAGGGCTTTGCGAAAGCCCGCTCACCTTCCAGGCCATCATCATCTGGCGTGATGAGCTCAACGAAGCCAAGATCCTGCTGCGCGACATTATCGACCTCGAGGCCACCTATGCCGGCCCCGATGCGAAGAAGCAGGGCCCGGTGCAGACGCCCGCTCCCTACGTTCCGCCCAAGGAAGAAGTGAAGAAGAAGGCGGAGGCCAAGCGCGCCGAAGCCAAGCGGGTTGCCGCCAATGTCCGCCGCCCATCACCCGATGACGAGTTCGGCGACGTGCTGAGCCCTGAGGATTTCGACAAGCCGCAGGTGGAGGATGATGATGACGATGAGGGTGATGACCTCGGCGTGTCGCTCTCCGCCATGGAAGCGGAGCTGAAGCCCAAGGTTCTTGAGATCTTCGACAACATCGCCAAGAACTATAAATCCTTGCGCAAGCTGCAGGACCAGGAAGTGGCGGAAGGCACTGAACTCTCCCCCTCGCAGGAGCGCCGCTACAAGAAGCTGCGCGAGGAGATCGTGGCCGAGGTGAAATCGCTCTCGCTCAACAACGCCCGCATCGAGGCGCTCGTCGAGCAGCTCTATGACATCAACAAGCGCCTCAACGCGCTTGAAGGCCGCCTCATGCGCCTGGCTGAAACCTATAAGGTGCCGCGGCCTGAGTTCCTGAAGGAATATCAGTCGAACGAACTCGACCCCGACTGGCTGAAGCGCGTGGGCCGCCTCACCAAATTCGGCTGGAAGAAGTTCGTCAATGACGAGAAGGACTCGATCAAGGTCATCCGCGACGAGATCTTCGACCTCGCCACCGCAACGGGGCTCCAGATCCCCGAATACCGCCGCATCGTCGCCATGGTGCAGAAGGGCGAGCGCGAGGCGCGCATCGCCAAGAAGGAGATGGTGGAAGCCAACCTCCGTTTGGTGATCTCGATTGCCAAGAAATACACCAACCGCGGCCTGCAGTTCCTGGACCTGATCCAGGAAGGCAACATCGGCCTCATGAAGGCGGTCGACAAGTTCGAATACCGCCGCGGCTACAAGTTCTCGACCTATGCGACCTGGTGGATCCGCCAGGCCATCACCCGCTCCATCGCCGACCAGGCCCGCACCATCCGCATCCCCGTGCACATGATCGAGACGATCAACAAGATCGTGCGCACGAGCCGCCAGATGATGCATGAGATCGGCCGCGAGCCGACGCCGGAAGAGCTTGCCGACAAGCTCTCCATGCCGCTCGAGAAGGTCCGCAAGGTGATGAAGATCGCCAAGGAGCCAATCTCGCTCGAAACCCCTGTGGGTGACGAGGAGGATTCACACTTAGGCGACTTCATCGAGGACAAGAACGCGATCCTGCCCATCGACGCCGCGATCCAGGCCAATTTGCGCGAAACGACGACCCGCGTGCTGGCGAGCCTCACGCCCCGCGAAGAGCGCGTGCTGCGCATGCGCTTCGGCATCGGCATGAACACGGACCACACGCTGGAAGAAGTTGGCCAGCAATTCTCGGTCACCCGCGAACGCATCCGCCAGATTGAAGCCAAGGCGCTGCGGAAGCTCAAGCACCCGAGCCGCAGCCGGAAGCTCCGGAGCTTCCTCGATAATTAATCGGACGCCTCATCCGTCCTTCCACCATCACACCCGGCCTCGCGCCGGGTGTTTTCATGAAGCTGGACCCCTGTCTTCATTGGCAGGTGACGCAAGACGTCGTCTCGCCCGTGATTGAAATTGGCGAGGCCGCCCGTTAGGGTCTGGCCATCGCACAGCCCAACGGAGTTCCGGACCCATGTCATTCCTGAAGAAGCTTTTCGGCGGTGGATCGTCCGGCGGCAGCGCCCCGGCCGGTCCGAAGAAGCAGATCGACTACAATGGCTATGTGATCGCCGCCACGCCCTACAAGGAGGCCGGCCAGTGGCAGACTTGCGGCACCATCTCCAAGGTCATCGGCGGGGAAACGAAGGAGCACCGCTTCATCCGTGCTGACCGTTTCGCCGACGAGGAAGGCGCCGCCGATCACGCCATCATGAAAGGCCAGCAGATGGTCGACCAGATGGGCGACCGGATTTTTGGCTGACAGAGTCATTCCTCTCCCCCACCGGGGGAGAGGGCAGGGTGAGGGGGTCCATCCGCGCGCTCACCCGTTGAAGAATGCTTGCTGAGAGCGCAGCACATTCTGCCTGCCGCTGGCATGCGCGGAAACACCCCCTCACCCCAACCCTCTCCCCCACATGCGTGGGGGCGAGGGGGAGATCATCACGCCAGCACGTAGTTGAAGCTCACGCTGATGCGGTTGCCTTCCGCCCGGTTCAGCGGCACTTCGTGGCGGAGCCAGCTTTCCCACAGCATCAGCGTGCCAATCTCCGGGTGGAAAGAGACATGCGACTTCGACTCGCGCGGCAGTGTTGCCTTGCGCGGCGGCGCGGCCATCATCAGGCCAAGCCGTGGATCCTCATAGACGATCGGCCCCGCACCCTCCGGCACTGCGACGTAGTAGGTGCCGCTGATCACCGAATTGGGGTGGATGTGCGATGTGTGCGAGCCGCCCTCGGGCATCACATTCACCCAGAGTGAGTCCACGCGGGGCTTGGTGCCGCGCAGGTCCCAGTGCAGTTCCTTGGCATAGGCCAGGCAATGCTTGTCGATCGCCTTCACCAGCCTGGCGAATTCCGGAAAGCGCCACGGCAGGTCGTTGAGCGAAGCGTAGGAGGTGTATCCCGGATAGCCATGCTTGTCGCACCACTTGAGGCCCGCCTCATCATCAACCGCCAATGACATGGCCAGCGCCTCGAGGGCGTTGTTGAGCTTCGCAGGCACGATCTTCTCCGCCCGGTAGAGGCGGGTGACGAAGAGATCGTGCAGCTTGGGTGCAGGCGGTTCAGTCTTCTCGGGCATGGCCTTCCGTTAGCGGAGGGCTCAATCGCCTTCAAGCGCCTTGACCACGATCTCCGCCACCTCAGCAGCCGCGTGTTTGGTCAGGTCCTTGTTGATCTCCATCAGCGTCGCCTTCTGAAGCTCCGGCGAGGCGGCCTTGCGGTAGACGCCCAGCGCCACCGGCGGGGCCACCACGATCAACTCCGCGAATTCGCCTGCCTTGAGGTCGGCCTCCATGTCCTGGGCGATGTTCTTCACGAAGCGGTCTTCGGCCTGCTGGTGATAGTCCGTCTGTTCGGAGGCGGAGCCCCGGTGGCCCATGCTTTCATTCACCCGCGGCGCCTTGTCCGTGCCCAGTTCGCGGCTGGGCGGGTTATCATGAGCATAGACCTTGAACTGGCGCAGGTCGGGCTTGCCCACCTGGCCGTCATTTCGGAACACGATGGCGCGGCCGCCATCGGTCACCAGCACACGTGCATTGTGGGAAAGTCGCTTCATTGCCGAAACCTCCATGAATTTACCCAACAAGACAGCAGGCCAAGGGTTCCCGCCTTGCGAAGGATCAAATAAGACAACACTCTGAACCGGGCGGAATCGCAAAATGCGCAGGCTTTTCAACTATGAGAGAAAGCATGAACCGGTCGCACCGCGGGCGGTGTTCCATTACCGCCTCACCCGCAACGGATTCTGGTCGCTGGCCACCGTCCTCCTGTCCCTGCTCCTCGGCTGCGGCGGCTACATGTATTTCGAGGGCATGAGCGTGCTCGACGCCTTCACCAATGCGGCGATGATCCTCTCCGGCATGGGCCCGGTCACGCCGCTGAAGACCACCGGCGGCAAGATCTTCGCCTCGCTCTATGCGATTGCCTCGGGCCTGCTGCTCTTCGTCATCGCAGGCCTGATGCTGGCGCCCGTCTACCATCGCATCCTGCACCGCTTTCACGTGGGCGATGACGAGACTGAAGAGACAACGCCCCGCCCGGGGCGCCGTAAGGGCTAATCCTGGTGCAGAATGAGCCCTGCGGGATATGCCTCCGCCAGCTTCCGCCGTGCTGCGTGCGCGGCGTTGAGGCTTGTTGCGTTGATGACGGCGAGGCGGAAGCCTCCCGGCGGCATGGCGTGGTCTTCCGGCGGTTTCCCCTCATGAAAGGTGATCTGCAGGCTCGTCACCTGCGCCATCGCCCTCACCTCGGCCTGGAGTGCTGCGGGCGGGTGCGTATAGCGCTGGCCATGCCTGGCGAAGAGCGGAACCGAGTAGCCGTCCCGCCTGCCGCCGTCCGCGAACTGCCAGCGGCCTGAGGCATAGAGCTCCACCAGCGCTTCGACCCAGCCTTCGCCATAAAGATCGCACCACTGGTCGGCGAAGCGCAGGTGCGCTTCGATGATGACGCCGCCGATGGTCTCGAAATTCATCATGCCGCTGTAGCCCTGCATGTGCCGCGCCACCCAGCCTGCCAGCCGCTCTTCCAGTTCTGGGGCAGGGCGGGCGTGAACGGTCCAGTGGCGGAACATGCCCTCCGTCCACGGCACGCCCGTCGCCTGCCGGCACCACAGGATGCGGCCGTCGAGCACCGCGCAGTCGGTTGAGACGTGATCACCCGCAAGCACCGGCATCCACATGTGGCCCGGCTGGTAATGATGATCCATCTCGGCGGCGGAGATAATGACCCGGCTGCCGATCCCCATGCCCCGGAGGTTCACGATGGGCTTGGAGAACACCGGAAATGACCGTGGCGCCACGCCATGCGGCCCCGCGTCGAGGCCTTGCGTCCCGGCAATACGCAGCTTGTCATAAACCCATGCGTGCCGCGGGTAAAGCAGCCAGCAATCCGGATCGTCCGTCGGAATAATCACATGCTCCGGACACGGAACATGTTCGAAATACTGAAACCGCCACGGATCGCGCTCGAGAACCGGCATGATGGGATTGGAGACTAGTGCCTCCCGGTGATCGATGCATCCATTTTGAACACAACCATTCCCCCTCGCCCCCGCAGGGGGAGAGGGCAGGGGTGAGGGGGTGTGTCCGCTCGTGAGAACGTCAGACAGCCATCACGCGGAAAGACCCCCTCACCCTTCCCTCTCCCCCGGTGGGGGAGAGGAATAAAAACGCCGCTACTGGATTTCCCAGGTGATGTTCACATCGACCGAGAGCGTCTGCTCACCCGCGGCCACGGGCACGGGGGCTGCTGCGGCGTCCGCCATCATCACCTTGCCGCGGGCCATGGGCATGGGCGGCTGGTAGTTGACGCCCTCGCTGATCGACATGACGCGGCCCAGGCTCACGCCCATCGCCTCGGCATAGATCTTGGCCTTGCGGGTGGCATCCGCGGTGGCGAGCTTGCGCGCCTCGTCCAATGCGGCGTCGGGCTTCGACACCTCGAAGCCGATGCCGTTGATCTGGTTGGAACCGGCCTGAACCACCTTGTCCAGCAGCGGCCCGAGGTCGCCGATCTTGCGCACGATGACGGTCACGGTGTTCGACACGTCATAGCCGATCAGTTCCGGCGCCTTGCCGTCCTGAAAATTATAGCGCGGCTGAACGAAGAAGTTGGAGGTCTGCACGTCCTTCTCGGCAATGCCGGCACCCGTCAGGGCGGCGAACAGGGCGTTCATCGCGGCGGTGTTGGCGGCAAGCGCTTCCGCCGCCGTGACACCCTGGCTCAGGACGCCTGTGGTCACGAAGGCCATGTCGGGCGCCATCCGCATTTCGCCATGGCCGGAGAGCGAGATGAGACGGGGCATCCTGGCGTCCTCAGAAAGAGCGGGGCTGGCGGCGGCAAGGGTGGCGGCAAGGGCCGCGGCGGCGAGGGTCAGACGATGCATGGGTTTCTCCTTCCAGTGGCAATTGGATGTATCCCGATTGCGGCGCCAGTTGGGCGTCAGCGGAACGGCGGCTCGTCGAAACTCCTGAGCTTGCGCGAATGGAGCTGGCCCACATTGCCCCGGAGCTGCTCAATGGTCTCCAGCCCGATCAGCAGGTGTTCTCCCACCGCCCGGTCATAGAAGGCGTTGGCAGCACCCGGCAGCTTGATCTCGCCATGCAGCGGCTTGTCGGACACGCAAAGCAGCGTGCCATAGGGCACGCGCAGCCGGTAGCCCTGCGCTGCGATGGTGCCCGATTCCATGTCAACCGCGATGGCGCGGGAGAGGTTGATGCGGCGCAGCTCCTGGCTCCAGCGCAGTTCCCAGTTGCGGTCATCGTTGGTGACGACGGTGCCGGTGCGCAGCCGCTCCTTGAGCGCTTCGCCGCGCTCGCCCGTGACATGCGCCGCCGCACTCTGCAGCGCCACCTGCACTTCGGCCAGCGCCGGGATGGGGATTTCCGGCGGCACCAGCGAATCGAGGATCCTGTCCTGGCGCAGGTAGCCATGCGCCAGCACATAGTCGCCGATGCGCTGGCTCTGGCGCAGCCCGCCGCAATGGCCCACCATCAGCCAGCAATGCGGGCGCAGCACGGCGAGGTGGTCCGTGATGTTCTTGGCATTCGACGGGCCGACACCGATGTTGACCAGCGTCACACCCTGCCCGTCATCCCGCGTCAGGTGATAGGCCGGCATCTGGAAGCGGTGCCACTGCGAGCCGGAGATGATGGCCTCCGCCTCCGCCGCCCCCATGCCGCGCGTGATCTTGCCACCGCCCGGCAGAAGCAGGCTGGCATAAGGGCTGTCGCCTGCGATCTGCTCCAGTCCCCATTTCACGAACTGGTCGACGTAACGATGATAGTTGGTGAGCAATATCCATGGCTGCACGGCGCGCCAGTTGGTGCCGGTATAGTGCTGCAGCCGCTTCAGCGAATAATCCACCCGAACGGCATCGAACAGGGCGAGCGGCAATGGCTGCCCCGGCTTGTTCTCCCACAGCCCGTCGGCAATCTCGTCACCAACATGGGCAAGGCGCGGGGTGGGGAAATGCAGCGCCAGCTCCGCCGCCGTCACCCCGTTGCGGCCCAGGTCGTCGCCGTGCTCCAGAACATAGGGGTAGGGGATCTCCTGTTCCGACCGCGCGACGCTGATCACCGCGCCATAGTCCTTCACCAGGTAACGCAACTGGTCGACGAGGTAGCGGCTGAAATGGTCGGGGTGGGTCACGGTCGTGGCATAGGTGCCAGGGCCCTGGAACTTGGCATAGGCCCGGGCGATCCGCGGCTGAATGCCGGCCGCCCGGTATTCCACCCGCAGCTCCGGGTAGCAGAAGCTCCGCCGCTCGGCATCCGAGGGCGGCTGGCGGGTGTCGAAATAGCGCTCGAGGCAGGACTTCAGGCCGCCCGCAGCCTCGGCATGGAGGGTTTTCAGCCGGTCAACGGCGGCTTCCGGTGTCAAGTCATGATCCATCATGGCGAGCCTATAGCATGCGCCCGCGAATTGATGTAGCCATGCCGCTCGTGGAGGGGCCCATAGCTCAATGGTTAGAGCTGACGGCTCATAACCGTCTGGTTCCAGGTTCGAGTCCTGGTGGGCCCACCACGCCTAAAAAATACCTTTGATAACTTTGAGTATTTTTAGGTCTCCTGCTCGGTTTGGGGAAAGGTTTGGGGAATGGCTACGACTTTCGCCTGCCCGCTTCGCGCAAGTTTCGCGCGGCTTGCCCTCCGAATGTAGTGAGCCGCTTCGCCTGAGCCTTCGGTCCAACCGAACATAGCGTTCAGCTCAGCTTCGGTGGCGCCCGCTTCCGCAGCGCGAGTGGCGGCCACTTTTCTAAGTCCATGGGCGGCCTTGCCATCTTCTTTGATGCCGGCCTCGGTGCAGGCCCTCTTGAACCAGTTGCCGAAGCTTTCCTTCTTCCACGGTCTGCCCAATTGGTTGATTAGAAATGTGAGGTCGCCGGTTGGTGTGGCTGCGATTGAGCGAGCGAGCGGGGGTAGAATCGTGATCGTCACCTCGACAGGATACCCAGAGTTGACACTCTTGTCGGTGCGTATGACGATTTCCCCGTTTCTTCTCATGTGCTGCTTGCCCAGCCGTACCGCATCCGAGCGCCTGACCCCCGTATAGAGGAGCAGGTCCATAGCCAGCCTCTCGCGTGTGCCGACTGGCCATCGCGCCTCGAACATCTTGAGGTCATCCTCCTCCCATTGCAGGAAGCCTACCCTCTTGTTGGGTAGCGGCACCTTTTCGACACCCTTTGCAGGGTTGTCGCGCAGCCATCCGCGCTCCACCGCGAAGTCGAAAAGTTTCTTCGATGCACGGAGATACTTGTTGGCGTCGGACGGTTTGCCCCGCCTTACATCACGGCCGCTCACGATCGATGCGCTGGTGAGCTCGTGGAGAGGGGCCTTGCCAGCCTTCTCCTTCATCCGGTTGAGTTGGTACTTGAATTGCTTGCGGGTTTCCTGGGCGAGTTCGCCGTATTGCTGGCTCTCACGGTACTGATCGATAAGCCAGCCCAGCGTCTTTCCGTCGTCCGCCTTCAGCTCCCCTGCCAGATGCGCCATCAGCGCCTCCTTATAGGCGCGCTTGAACTCATCGGAAAAGAGTTCGTCCGGCAGGCGAACGCGTGCGCCCTTTCCAACCCGGAAATAGTAGATGATCGCTCCGTGACGCGTCCGGAACTTCTCAACGAATTGCGGTCTTGCCCTGGCCATGCTCGCAGTCATGTTACCCATACCCTTTTGGGTGCAAGTTCTTTCCGCTCCTCTGGCGTCAGAAGCTTCCGGTAGATCTCTATCGAGCCATCGGGGAGCACCCGCACGGCCATGTCATCGCCGCCAGCAGTCTGCGCTGCCTTGATGGCGCGCTTCAGGTCGGTCTCGGTGAATCGTGCTGGCGGTCGAGGCATCTCATCAGCCTACTGATCACGTGTCATGATTGACGCCGTGATCCATCGTGCCTGCCGGCTCGCCCGGGAAAAATTCAGGGCATGCCGCGACTGCCGTGCGGCCAACCTCCGTCATCCGCCAGGCCTTCGGCATCTTGCCGAACCGAAAGGGCGAGCCTTCGCCTAGGATGCTCTCGATCGACACCTGCTCCAGCCATCCAGCCCTTCGAAGGCTGTCAAGCATCGGCGGCGGCGCGGGGTGCGGCTTTCCATGGCGGCTGATGACGATCAGTTCCGTTCCCATGAAGGGCCGCGTCATGAGATGCGGGCTCTGCCTGAACGCCATCAGGCACGCCCACCTGGACCGAGTGAGAAGAACTTTGTCCTCCGGGCCGGTCTTTTCAGTGCTATCAGTCACGGATCCTCCTTTTTCTGATCAGCGATGCTGTCGAGGTGCTCACCGTCCGTCCTGAGTCGGACGGCTCTCTGCTCATTTCTTCTCAGTCGCGATCTCCTCGTCGCGAGCCCTCCAGCCATCCTGCCAAGCGGAGGTGAACGCGTCCATCTCAGGGGTCCGGAACTCGGGCGGTACCGCCTTGAGGGCTTTGCCAGCGCCACGGGCCTCGTGGCCGAGCTGCCACGCATCGGCGGCGCTCGGACCGTCGGTGGGGTCTTCATCCGCATGCGGTGCCTCGCCCGGGATTTCGCCAGTCACGGTATCGACAGTCTCGGTGCCGACCGCCGGGCTTGCGGCTGCCGCCGCTGCAGCAGGCTCGCCCATGGCAAAATCCGACATCTGCGGCCGCATGGCGGGCGTGATGTCCTTCATGGCGGCGATTGCCTCGGCCTCGTCTGCATCCATGATGCCGCTGAAGCCGAAGGCGTAGCGCGCCGCCTGGATCAGGGCCTTGTGGCGGAGCATCCGGTGCTTCATCTTCCATGGTTCGGTGGGCCGGATGCACTCGGAAAGGAATTCCTCGACCACCACGGGATGGGTGCGGTCCTTGCGGTACATGATGCACTTGCAGGAGATGGGCTCGCCCTGGGGGGTGCTGGCCCACTCGAAGGAATAGCCGTCGAGCTCAGGATGCTGGTTGATCAGGCTCACCCAGCCATCGACCGAGATCACGGGCTGGATGCCGCCGCCCTTCCTCGGGAAGGCGTGGATCTCCCGGAGCAGGGGATTGAGGTTGTATTCCTTGGCCACCATCATGAACGCTGCGAACTCCTCGTTCGTGGCATTGGAAGGCATCACCGTCTTTCGGACCGTATTGGCGAAGGTCTGCGGGTCCATGTGATAGCGCTCGGCCATCACGGCGAGCAGCGATGATGAGCGGGCCTGTTTCGTGTCCGGGGCGGCGATCTGGTTCATTGGTGACATTCTCCTGTTCAGCGCACGGAGGCGACGGTGGTCTCGAAGATGCGAGTGCCGCGGAGTTCGCGTCCGCCGGCCTTGATGAAGGA
>NZ_JBIICB010000203.1:0-7891 GCF_044239095.1 Aestuariivirga sp.
GAATTCCTCAAGGCTGTCAATGACGCGCGCAACTTCCCCAACGTCGT
This sequence comes from Aestuariivirga sp., assembly GCF_044239095.1. Lineage (GTDB taxonomy): Bacteria > Pseudomonadota > Alphaproteobacteria > Rhizobiales > Aestuariivirgaceae > Aestuariivirga. The sequence continues at coordinate 48 of NZ_JBIICB010000203.1, forward strand.
TCTGTAGCGACATGTCGAGACGCGCCGTCAACCTGATCTCCTCTGGCATAATGACGGCTAAGCGGTTACGCAACTCCGCTTGGGCGGTCAAGTACGCAAAGCAGCCAAGCACCGCAGCCGCACTAAATTGATGTACCGCTTGGACAGAAGACTTGTTAGAATGGCGTGGAGGCGGCGACCGCCGCGCAGCAATTTAGTGGGGCAATACCATGCTGACAGTTCCTGAGGAGTTCCTTCTGCTTACGCTGAAGGACGAAGATGGCGGTTTCATCGACATTCCGCTGGAGTATCAGCGCGCAGGATTTCTCGGCGCCGCCATCATGGAGCTGGCGCTGCAGGAACGCCTCGACAGCGACCTTGATCGCGTTTGGGTTGTAAATAACGCCCCGACGGGTGATGCAGCTCTCGATCCGGTGCTATCACGGCTTGCGGCGACCGGTTTCGACAGCAATGCCGATAACCTGATCAATCAGCTTATCGAACTTGGCGATCCCGTCCGTTCGCAGGCATTGGCGCGGCTTTGCGAGAAGAAAATCCTGGTCGAGACCGAGGGCCGCCTTCTTTGGTTCCTGAAGACACGCCGCTATCCGCCCATTGACGGCAAGGAAATCCGCGAGGTGAAGCTGAGGCTTCTTGAGGTTCTGCTGCGCGACGCCCTTCCGGGTCCACGCGACGTCTGCCTGATGTCACTTGCCGAAACCTGCGGCATCATCCGCCAGATCGTGCCGCCTTCTGAACTGAAGGTTGCACGTGAGCGCATCGCAAAGTTCTCCAAGATGGAGCTCATCGGGCAGAACGTGAACCATTACATCGAGCTCTTCGAGCGCGCCATGGCAATGGCCACGCCCGCGCACATGTAAGCGGGTTTAGCGCTCGACTTTGTTGAGGTCGGCCTCCATGTCCCTCGTCTGTTCCATGGTAAGGAAATCGAGGGTCATGGGCAGGCCGAGTTCGATCGAGGGTGCGTGCTGCACACCGACGGTGATGCCGTTTGGCGCGGCGGCGAGAAGATGGCCGCCCTTCATGCGGTCAGCCGTGATGAAATGCAGGTGCAGCCCCGCAAGGTGAACGCCGCTCAGAAACGTGGGCGTGTAGAACCCGACGATTGTACCTTCCACGTCATGAAACTCGAAAATTGTCTGCAACTTGGCGATCTCAGCCAAGGGCAGGTAATTGCTCTGCTTGGGGACGGACCGCGCCCGCACGTAATCAAACTTGCCGTCAATCCGGATCGCATACATGAGGTTTGGCGATGGGATCAGATCGAGTATGGCGTGCTCAAAGCCGCTTTCCGCAACGGGTCCATCGAAGGTATCTACCGTATCTCCCTCGAAATGGGTCGCAAGGGCAAAGGGCGTCTTGACCTCGTCGGGGATGACTTCGGCATTCCCCTCCGGCCGCAGGCAGTAGACCTTGCCATCGAGCATGACCAGTTCGCCGTCGAGATCGTTGAATGTGCCGATTCCGAGATTGCCCTTCTGCCGCATGAGGCCGATCGGCGTATCCGCCCGGTAGATGCCCTCAACCAGCGCGGCAAGTGGAGCCGAGATAAACACGGGGGGACGGACCTTCCTCTCCACCTTAACTTCCATTTTGTTCATACCTCCGCTGCGTCAGTTGATTTGCTGAGGGACAGAGTTCAACTACCTGCTCGAAATCGCAAGCTAAATTTGCTTGCACCCAGAGTTGGCTACGGCTAACTTTATGCTGCGACAGCTTTACAATTTTCCTTTTCGGGTCACACCAACCGCAGAGTGTGGTTTCCCGCAGGAAAATCAGTGACGCTGAGGCTCTTGGGGCAAGGCATGACAGCATCAGATAAGATTCTCGAAGTTTCGATGGGGATTGATGATTTCTCATCGGAATGGCTGCACTGCGACCGGATTTCTACCTACGTCGCCCGCATGGTGAGCCACAGCCGCACGGATTCGCTACTTTACGCAAACCTGTTGAGTTCTACATTGAACGAACTGCTGGAGACGGTCTTCTCCAATCACGGATCAGGCGGCGAATTTATCTGCCGGATCAAGCGTTCGGGCGCCAATGACGTGATCGAGTTGACCTTGCCCTGCGACGACACGGCTCTGCGTTTCTACATGGACGCCGCGAAAGTGCTGGAGCGTGATGACCTTACTGATGTTTATCATGAGGCGCTGTTCTCGCCCGGCAAGCAGGATCCGCGCCTGGGCCTTCTCGAAGTGGCGGTCGACTACCAGGCGAAGATCAGTATCGTGCCGGTAGGCGGGCAGTTGACACTCTCCGCGGAAATGATGCTTGAGGTCTCGCGCTGATGCGGCCTCCCGGAAAGTCCACTTACGAGTTTGCGTTCAACGAGAATAATCAGGAGTTCGTCATCGCTGGCAAGCTCCGCCCGCGCAGCGAAGCAGATATCGAGAACATTGTCGCCGGAATGACCGCTGCGCTTGAGAATGTGCGCGGCACTTTCTACCTCAACGTGAAACGCCTTGCCCGGCTGAACAACATTGCCTTTCGTGCAATCGTATGCCTCATGTCGGAGGTTTGCGAGCGGCGCAAAGACCTACGTATTGAAATCATCACATCCAGCGTGATGGGATGGTCAACCCGCAAATTCCTGCCGCTTGCGAAGCAGTACCCCAACATCTCCGTCACGGAATACGACAAGGATTTCTACCCTGGTCAATCCTTCCTCGAAGATGGCGGGTTCATCCCCATCCTGCGCAATCAGACCCGCCTCACCTGGCGGCATGAGCGGAACCTGCTTGCCCGGCATGGGCTGAAGCCGGACATGGAAATGGCGGACATCTGCTGCGGCATTGGCGACTTCGCCGTGCTTGTGAAGAAGGAGTTTGGCCCTTCGCGCATCATGGCCCTCGATCATTCGCGCTCGAGCCTTGATTATGCACGCAAGGTGGCGGCGGATTTCGGCGTTACCGGCATCGAGTATGTATACGGCGATGCCTCGGAAATGGTGATCGATGACAACAGCTTCGATTTCGTCACCTGCCGTCATTCCCTGCAGATTTTCGACAAGCCCGAACTGATCCTGAAAGAACTCCATCGCATCTGCAAGCCAGGAGGCAGGGTCTACATCACCAACGAGAAGAACTCGCACTGCCTGGGCGAGCCACGGGGCGAGAGCATCCAGTGGACCTACACGGAAGTGGCCAAACTGTTCGCAGACTTCAAGATGGACGTGGAGTTCGGCCCGAAGAGCCGGCGGTATCTTGCCGATGCCGGTTTCGAGGACATCAAGATCGACAACTTCATGGTGACCAACCTCGATGGCGATCCCCGGGAATTTGCAGACATGATCCAGGCATGGGAGAATGTCTATGCCGGGCAGATGGCGAAGGACCGCGGCGACACGCCTGAGTTCATTGCGCGCTTCCGCAAGGGCTTCCAGGATCATATCTATGCCGCCCTTCAGCCGAAGGGCTATGCCGGCTGGCCGATCTGGGCCGCATCCGCGCGAAAGCCTTCATGACCGCCACCCCCGTGCAGGACACCATGAAAGCAAGCGTACTGACGAGCTTCCGCACCAAGTTCATTGCGTTGATCGGCGGTGCGGTGCTGCTGTCATCGCTTCTTGGCGGCGGCGTTGCGCTGTGGAACGTGCAGAAGCTCTCGGATGACGCGTCAGCCGAGATCGAGAGCGGCCTTTCCAAGGCGACGGAGCAGTACCTTACCCGCTACATCGACATGACCGCACAGCGCGCCGATATGATGTTTGAGCGCACCTTCGACCAGGTGAACACGCTTGCGCAGTTCAGCCAGCGGCTGATCGACCAGCCGGAGCTTGGCGCTGGCCTCGGCAAATTCCTGGAAGGCTATCCGGACTACCAGGACCAGATGGAATTCAACGCGGAAAAGAACTGGCTCCAGAACCGGTCCGGCGAACCAGGCGTCATCAGCGTATGGGGCTACCTGCTGGACGGACCCGGCCGCATGCGGCCCGACGTGCAGGAGGCGGTGCGCGATTCCGGCATTTTCGATCTCGTCGCCCCCTCGCTCATGGCGACCGGACAGAACAAGCTGCAAATGTACTATGTCGGGCCAAAGGCCCGCCCCATCATGCGCACGATGCCCTATTCCGACCAGGCGCAGACATTCGACAAGCTCTATGGCGGCCACAATGAGCAGAACTGGTGGGACTTCTTCTTCCCTGGCGTCTACGAGGCCTGGCAGGAATGGGCGAAGAACCCCGCCGTACGCCCCGTCGACACGGACATCACCGTGCTTTCGCCCTATGTCGACGCGATCACCGGCAAGACCATCGTCAGCTATTTCCAACCGCTCTACACCAAGGACCGGCAGGATGTGGCCGGCATGGTGGGCGTCGACATCACGCTGGAGCAGCTGACTGAGCTCGTTCAGGGCGTGAAGATCGCCGAAACCGGTTTCGCCTTTCTATCGCAGCAGAACGGCAATGTGCTGACGGTCAACGAGGCCGGCGAGGCGCTGCTCGGCATCAAGCCAGAGAACGCGACGGGTGCTGGCGTCACCGGACTTGATCGCAGCCTTGCGAAAAGCAGCTTTGCCGACATCGCGAGCCTGAAGATGCCAGCCCCAGGCACGACCAGCATCACACACGTGGTGGTGGAGAAGGACGGCAAGTCCGAAGGCCTTCTCGTGGCGCTTCAGCCGCTGGAACCGATGAACCTCTGGCAGCCCAATTCCGGCATCGCCGCCGAGCGCTTCATGCTTGGCTTCGTCGTTCCCGACCGCGAGATCTATGCCTCGCTCTATGCGGCACAAAGCGAAATCGGCGCCGCCACGAGCCGCATCGTGCAGGGCATCCTCGCAACAGTTCTCTCATTCCTTGTTCTGGTGCTGGCGGTTTCGGTCGCGGTGTCGCGCCGCTTCACGGCGGGCCTCGTGGCCCTCGCCGACGCGGCCGGGCGGCTGACGCGCGCCGACTACAATGTGCAGGTGCCGGTAAAGGGCCGCGATGAAGTGGCGCTCGTGGGTGCTGCGTTCAACTCCATGGCGCGCGAAATCCGGGACTACACGGAAACATTGGAGAACAGGGTCGCTGACCGCACCAGAGAGCTTGCCTCCGCCAATGACGAGATCAACCGGCTTTTCGACAAGCTGAAAGACGAGAACCTGCGCCTTGGCGCGGAGCTCGATGTTTCGCGGCGCATTCAGATGATGGTGCTGCCCTCCGTTGAAGAGCTCGAGGGAATTCCCTACCTCGAGATCGCAAGCCATATGGAACCCGCTGACGAGGTGGGCGGCGACTATTATGACGTCCTCTACACCGAGGGCGGCGTGAAGATCGGCATCGGCGATGTGACCGGCCACGGCCTCGAAAGCGGCGTTCTGATGCTGATGGTGCAATCAGTCGGCCGCGCACTTCATGAGCGCGGCGTCGACGATCCCTGCGCGTTCCTTGAGGTTCTCAACCGGGCAATTCACAAGAATGTCCAGCGGACGAAGTCTGACAAGCATCTGTCGCTTGCCTTCCTTGATTACGCTGATGGCAAGGTAACCATCTCGGGCCAGCACGAGGAAGTGATCATCATCCGCAAGGACGGCACGGTCGAGCGCCTTGACACCATGGACCTGGGCTTCCCCATCGGCCTCGAGGAGCACATCGGTGACTTTGTATCGAGCAGCACGCTGGCCTTTGACGAAGGCGACATGATCGTGCTGTTCACTGACGGTATTACAGAGGCGGAAAACGAGGGCGGCGCTTTGTATGGGGTTGATCTCCTCATCGAGAGCGCCACCAGGGTGCACGCACTCAGCGCATCGGCAGCGGCCTCGGCAATCATTACGGACCTCAAGTCGCACATTGGCACACAGAAAGTTCATGACGACATCACGCTGGTCGTGGTGAAGCACAGGTGACGACATGAGTATCGAATTCGGAGAAACACGGCCAAGCAATGGGCCATCGGCCTTCGTCATGTCGGTCGTCCTGCCGGAAGGGCGGCTGGCAGTGGGCTGGCAGCATGCCAGTGCGACGTGCGAGTTCCTGGGCGAAACATTCGCCACGCGCCATGCGAAGACCGGACGGGACTACAGCGATGCCCGCCATTCCATCATTTATCTGGTGAACGAGCTTATCGAGAACGCCATCAAGTTCCGCAGCCCGGGCGATATCGAGATACGATGCTCGCTCGAAGAAGGAAATTTCGAGCTGGTAGTCACCAACAATGCCAGTTCCGAAGTCGCCACCCGTTTTCAGGCCATCCTTGCGGAGGTGACGGCTGGCGACCCCGGCGAGTTGCTGATCCAGCGGATTGAGGCGAACGCCGCGGACGAGAACTCCTCCGCGTCGGGCCTCGGCATCTTGACGCTGATGAATGATTACGGCGCGCGGCTCGGCTGGACATTTACCGAAGCGCCCGCCGGCGGCACCGTGACGCTCAGCACCTTCGCCTCACTCAGTCTCAACTGACATCTGAAAGCCCGACACACATGGAAATCAAGACAGACGACTACAACATTTGGACCGAAGGCTCGGTCATCCACTACGAGGGCACATTGCGGCTCTCCGGCACGGATGCCTATCAGCCCATCCTCGACCTCATGCAAGGCGTTCTGGCGAACAAGCCCCAGTCGGTGGTGCTGGATCTCACACAACTCGAATTTCTGAACAGCTCCGGCATCAATCTCCTGGCAAAGTTCACGATCGAACTCAGAAAGCTGCCGGATGTGGGCTTGAAGGTCCTTGGGTCAACGCGGATTCCGTGGCAGTCGAAGTCGCTTCCCAACCTGCAGAAACTGCACAAGGGCGTCGAGCTGGTCATCAGCTGACGGCATTCTTAGAGCGGCGGACGGTCAGTGATGATCGTCTCCCGGGTCTCGCCGTCATGCCAGCGAAAGCTGGGGTGACGGGAAGAATGGAGTGCAGATACTCCAGATAAATCTCAAGAGACCCTAGAACACGGCATGCTCGCCGCGATCGTCTGCGACTTCGCCTCTCGCGGCACGGGCATAGTGATCAAAAAGCGTCTCCGTGCCGAACGAAGGGGTCAAGGCCGCATCGTAGCGTTGCGCCTGAGCATCCCAGAGCAGCATTGATTCGGTGGCGTAGTAGCGTCCGATCCGCGCAAGCTCAGCCTTGGATCTGAGATTCGGAGAAAACCTGCCGAGTGCGCCCAGCACGAACACGATGGCATCGAGCAGGGCCACGGGCACATGGCGGAAGCGGGGCTGCCTCCCGAACAGCGCAGCAAGTTGTTCGCCTTGCGCGAGCGGGGTGATCGCCTCACCCGGACCGCCAACCGGCAGCACCTTGTTGTGCAGCTTGGGATCCGAAACGCAGGCGGCGAGAAAGCGCCCCAGATCGTCATCGCTGATGGGTTTGCAGGATGTGAGCCGCCCATCCCCGAAGACAAGGAATGGCTTGCCTTCGCGCACCCGGCCAACCTGGCCTGAGAGCGACTTGAAAAAGGCGGTCGGCCTGACGATCGAATAGGTGAGGCCGGAGTCGATCAGCAGCTTTTCATAGGCGAGCTTCGCGTGCTGGAAAGCCAACACCGGCTTCTGCACGCAAATGGCCGATAGCAGAACCACGTGCCGGATGTTCGCTGTGCGCGCTGCCGTCAGGGCCACCGCATTCGCCCGGTAGTCAATCGCCCAGGCATCCTCGGGCAGGCCCGTACGGGAGGCAAGGCAGGACATCAGCACATCGAAGCGCTCTCCCGCAAACCCATCCCGCAGCAATGACTCCTCGCCGGTGACATCACCAAAGCGCAGGACGGCATCCGCGGGAAACAGCCTAGCCGGATCGCCGCCATCCGGACGGGGACGCAGGAAGCACACTGTCTCGTGCCCCGCGGCAATGAGGGCGCGCACGGCAGCCTTCCCGATGGTTCCGGTAGCGCCGAGAACCAGAACCCGCTGCGGCT
>NZ_JBIICB010000204.1:0-7866 GCF_044239095.1 Aestuariivirga sp.
TCAGTGATCGACATGGCCGTCACCGCGGCCGGATCGCGCGCCATCGGCGCGCGGCTGTCGAACCCTTTGTGCGACCCCTACGCCATTGCCAGCCGGCTGGACGATGTGGCGCATTTCGTGGCCGATTACGGTCTTCGAGAAGATATCCGCAAGCAGCTTGCCGCCATGCCGGATATCGAGCGGGCGCTGGGCCGGATCGCCATTGCACGCGGAGGTCCGCGCGACCTGGGCGCGATCCGCGACGGTCTCATGATCGCAGGGCACCTCGCACACCGGCTTTCGGCCAGCGCCACCTTGAGCGGGCTGCCCGAGGGACTGGACAACATCTGCGAGACGCTGAGCTGGAGCGATCTCGAACTCGCGCGCGAGCTCGATGCTGCCCTCGACATCGATCTTCCGCCCACCGCGCGGGACGGCGGATTCGTCAAGGCCGGCTATTCCGCCGACCTGGATGAAAACCGGTCACTGCGCGACGAGACTCGCCACGTAATCGCGGGACTGCAGAGCCGCTACTGCGAGATCTCCGGTGTGAAGTCGCTGAAGGTGAAGCACAACAACGTGCTGGGCTACTTCATCGAGGTTCCAGCCTCCTCGGCTGGCGCGTTGCAGTCTCCCGCGCAGGCCGGCCTCTTTATCCACCGGCAGACGGTGGCGAGCGCCATGAGGTTTGTTACCACCGAACTCGCCTCCCTCGATCAGCGCATTGCGGCGGCGGCTGACAAGGCGCTGGCCCTCGAACAGGATATCTTCGCGGCACTGTCGGCCCGTGTGAGCGCCCGGCGCGACCTGCTTTCGAAGCTCGCGGATGCTGCAGCACAGCTTGACGCCGCTGCGGCGCTGGCAGAAGTTGCCGAGCGGCGGCGATATGTGAGGCCGCGGGTTGATGACTCCACCCGCTTCGCCATCGCGGGCGGCAGGCATCCCGTCGTGGAGGCTGCCTTGCAGGACAGCGCATCGGGATCCTTCGTCGCCAACGACTGCGAGATCTCTGGTGACGGCAAGAGATTATGCCTGCTCACGGGCCCCAACATGGCCGGCAAGTCGACCTATCTCCGCCAGAACGCGCTGATCGTGATCCTCGCGCAGATGGGCTCTTTCGTTCCTGCGGCGCAAGCGCATTTTGGCGCGGTGGACCGGCTCTTCAGCCGGGTGGGCGCGGCCGATGACCTGGCACGCGGCCGATCGACCTTCATGGTGGAAATGGTCGAGACGGCGGCGATCCTGAACCAGGCGACCGGCAGATCATTTGTCATCCTTGACGAGATCGGACGGGGCACGGCGACATTCGACGGCTTGTCCATCGCCTGGGCAACGCTTGAGCACCTGCACGGCGTGAACAGGTGCCGTGCCCTCTTTGCCACCCACTACCATGAACTGACGCAGCTTGCCGCCAAGCTTCCGCACCTTGCCAACGCGACGATGAAGGTGAAGGAATGGCAGGACGACATCATATTCCTTCATGAGGTGATCCCCGGCGTCGCGGACCGGTCGTATGGCATTCACGTGGCAAGGCTCGCCGGCCTCCCGCCGGCCGTGATCAGCCGCGCCCAGAAAGTCCTCGAGAAACTCGAACGGGGCGGCGCAAAGGGGCCAGCCTCCAGTCTTGCCGAGGATCTGCCGCTGTTCCAGCAGCCGGCCCCCCGCCCGGAACCCAGGGAAAGCGCCGTGGAGAAGAGACTTGCAGGCCTTGCACCCGATGAGCTATCGCCGCGCAAGGCCCTGGAGCTGGTCTATGAACTAGTGTCCCTTCTGTCCGCACGGCAGGCATGAGAAACAAAGACGTTCCGCAGAAGCTGATCGATCCTGCAGTGTTCTACGAGGAACTCCTCGCCGCTGCGAGGAGGGCTCCAGCCGGGCCAAGGCCGGACCGGGGCACCGTCGTCGAGATCCTGAAGGGTACACTTGAGCGTATCCATGTCATTGCCGAGCAACAGCTGATCGCGAATGGCGACGGAACACGCTGTGCCGAATCCCTCAGCCTCGCCGAGGACGAGATGATTCGCGCCCTGTTCAGGCTGGCTGGTTCCGAGCTCTACCCGGCCGGTGAAACCGAAGAACGCATCGCTGTGGTCGCGGTGGGGGGCTATGGGCGCGGTACGCTCGCTCCGGGCTCAGATATCGATCTGCTCATCATCCTGCCGTCGCGCCAGACAGAGAGGGTGCAGGCCATCGTCGAATTCCTACTCTACTGCCTGTGGGACATGCGCCAGAAGGTTGGGCATGCCACGCGCAGCATCGATGAGTGCATCCGGCTCGCCAAGTCCGACAATACGATCCTCACAGCCATTCTCGAGGCGCGCTACATCTGTGGAGACGAAAATCTGTTCGACCGGCTCGTGGCCGACTTCCGCCGCGAAATCGTCTCCAAGGGTGCGAAAGACTTCATCTCCGCGAAGCTGAGCGAGCGCGACCTGCGCCACTTCAAGGTGGGCGAAAGCCGCTATCTCGTCGAGCCGGATGTGAAGGACGGCAAAGGCGGCCTGCGCGACCTGCATACGCTGTTCTGGATCGCAAAGTACATCTACGCCACCAACTCCACCGACGATCTCGCCGAGAAGGGCGCCTTCACCCGCGAGGAACTCGCGATCTTCAAGAAGTGCGAACGCTTCCTCTGGGCCGTGCGATGCCACCTCCACTTTCTGTCGAAACGCGGCAATGACAGGCTGAGCTTCGATCGCCAGTCCGACATCGCAGAACGCCTCGGCTACAAGGCCCACGGCGGATTGAGGCACGTCGAGCGGTTCATGAAGCACTATTTCCTGGTGGCCAAGGACGTGGGCGATCTGACGCGCATTCTCTGCGCCAGCCTCGAAGCCAGGCAGGTGAAGGATGCGCCGGGGCTCGGCCGCATGTTTGGCCGGCTATTGCCGAAGTCGACGGGCAACCTCAGTGATGCACCGGCTTTCAGGCTGGAAGGCGGGCGTGTGGTGCCGAGGACGGCCGACGTGTTCAGGAACGACCCCGTCAACATGTTGCGCCTCTTCGCGGCCGCAGGAAGACACGGCGCCGAGATACATCCGGACGCCATCAAGCTTCTGCGCAAGTCGCTGGGCCTCCTTCGAGGCATCCTGGATGATCCCGAGGCCAACGCGATCTTCCTCGAACTGCTTACCTCCGGCGACAATCCAGACATCATTCTGCGCATGATGAACGAGGCCGGGTTGCTCGGCAGATTCATTCCCCCGTTCGGCCGCATCGTGGCGATGATGCAGTTCAACATGTATCACCATTATACGGTGGATGAGCACCTGATCAGGGCCGTTGGGCATTTGTCAGCCATCGAGCGCGGCAAGCTCAGCGACGACCATCCGCTGGCGAGTGCTCTGTTTCCGACAATCACCAGCCGCCGGCTGCTGTATGTGGCGGTTTTTCTGCATGATATTGCAAAGGGAAGGAAGGAAGACCATTCGGTTGCGGGGGAGCGCATTGCGCTTGAGCTTTGCCCGAGGCTTGGGCTGACAGCATCGGAAACCGAAACGGTTGCCTGGCTGATCCGCCATCATCTGCTGATGAGCGAGACCGCTCAGATGCGGGACCTCAACGACTTCAAGACCATTCTCGATTTCTGCACAATCGTGCAGAGCCTCGAACGTCTGAAGCTCCTGATCATCCTTACCGTTGCGGATATCTGCGCTGTTGGCCCCGGCGTATGGAACGGCTGGAAAGGCCAGCTCCTCCGCACGCTCTACGCAGAGGCCGAGCCCTTGCTCACGGGCGGGCACACAGCTGTTACGCGCAAAGAAAGGGTTTCTGAAGCGCAAGGGGCCTTCTTCGGCAGGATGCCGGGCTGGAACGATGAAACGAAAAGAGCCTATGCCGCTCGTCATTATGACGCATACTGGCTCGGTACTTCAACCGAAGAGCAGTTGAAGCACGCCGAGCTCATTTCGAGCGCAGCGGAAAAGAGCGTTGTCACCCGCACGGAAACGGATTCCTTCACCGCCATCACGGACCTGACGATCTATGCTCCCGACCACCCTAGGCTTCTCGCCCTCATCACAGGCGCCTGTGCGGCAGCTGGCGCAAACATCGCAGGCGCCAAGATATTCACCACAACCGACGGCATGGCGCTCGACACCATCCTGATCCAGCGCGAATTCGCGGAAGAAGAGGATGAACGGCGCCGGGCTGAGCGCGTCGCCGATCTCATACGCAAGGCCCTGCGGGGAGAACTCTGGCTCAAGGAGGCTGTGGCGCGCGCCTATAAGCCGCAGCAGCGCATCAAGGCATTCACGGTGGAACCGCGCGTCATCATCGACAATCAGTCCTCGAACCGCTTCACCGTGATCGAGATCAATGGACTCGACCGTATCGGCCTTCTATATGACCTGACAGAGGCGCTTTACCGCCTGAACCTCAACATCGCCTCGGCGCATGTGACGACTTTCGGTGAAAAGGCCATAGACGTGTTCTACGTGACGGACCTTACAGGCGCGAAGATCGAAAACGCCGCGCGCCACGCGCAGATCGAAAATGCACTGCGGCACATCCTGAAGCCGGCGCCGACTTCTCCGGCCTGAACCAGGATGTCACTTCTCAGATCCGCAGCAACCGTCGGCGGACTGACGCTGGTGAGCCGTATCCTCGGCTTCGTGCGCGACCAGTTCATCGCTTTCACGCTCGGCACCGGCCCGATCGCCGAAGCTTTTTTCGTGGCCCAGCGCTTTCCAAATCTCTTCCGCGCGCTCTTCGCTGAGGGAGCCTTCAACAATGCCTTCGTTCCTCTCTACGCCAAGTGCGTGGAAGGGGAAGGAGCAGAGAAGGCGCGGGCCTTTGCCCAGGAGGTATTCTCCGTTCTTCTGGCCTGGCTCCTCGTCTTCACCGTAGCGGCGATGCTGGCGATGCCGCTGCTCATCCACGTCATCGCGCCAGGGTTTACGGGTGACGGCGACAAGTTCCAACTCGCCGTGGATCTCACCAGGATCTGCTTTCCCTACCTTTTGTTCATGTCCCTTGCAGCGCTGCAAGCCGGGGTACTGAACAGCCTGAACAGGTTCACCGCCGCTGCAGCAGCCCCAATCCTGCTGAACATAGTGATGATCGGCTCCAATCTGGTGGCGTGGCTGTTCGATACCGGCAACACGCCCACGACCGGTTACATCTTCGCCTGGGGCATCTTCGTGGCGGGCTTGGCACAGCTGGTTCTGCTGACCATCGCCAGCCGCCGTGCCGGCATGCCGCTCCTGCCACGATGGCCAAGGCTTACACCCGAGGTGAAGCGGGTCATCCGACTGTCCGTGCCGGGCATCATTTCAGGCGGCGTGATGCAGATCAACCTCGTGGTGGCGACCATGATCGCCACCACATTCGATGGAGCGGTGGCCTATCTCTACTACGCCGACCGCCTGTACCAGCTACCGCTCGGCGTCATCGGTGTGGCGATCGGCGTGGTTCTGCTGCCCGACCTTTCACGTAAACTGCGCGCCGGCGATGAGGCAGCAGCCCTCGGCAGCCAGAACCGGGCACTCGAGCTCTCCATGTTTCTGACCCTGCCTTCCGCCATCGCTTTGATGGCGATTCCGGCGCCCATCATCCATACCGTCTTCGAACATGGCGCCTTCACCCGGATCGATACATTCGCAGTCGCAGCGGCGGTTCTTGCCTTCGCCTCGGGACTTCCGGCCTTCTCACTCTCGAAGATCTTTCAGCCGGGGTTCTACGCCCGCGAGGACACCGCGACCCCAATGCGCTTCGCCATTATCTCGGTCGTGGTGAACGTTGCGGCAAGTCTCATCTTGTCACGCTTTCTGGGTCACGTCGGCATTGCGCTGGCAACGTCACTGGCCGCATGGGTGAACGCAGGCCTCCTCGCCTATACCCTCAGCCGCCGGGGCCTGTTCAGGCTGGACGCGAAATCGCGCATGCGCCTGCCACGCATTCTCGCTTCGGCCCTCATCATGGGCGCACTGCTGCTGGGCGGATCATGGTTGCTGCGGGCGAACTATGCCGAGGAGGCAGGCTTCCTGGCCGCAGCCTGGGGCCTGCTACTGCTCGTCACAGGTGGCGGCTTGAGCTATTTTGCGATTGCGCACGTATCCGGCGCCATGCGACTTGGCGAGATCAAGACAATGCTGAAACGCTAAGACTTTGGCGCTAGAATTGGCCCCATGACCGACAAGACAGATGAACAAGACGTCGCATTCGGCTTCCGCCGGGTAGGCGAAACAGAAAAGCAAGGCCTCGTAAACGAGGTCTTCTCCAAGGTTGCCGAGCGCTACGACCAGATGAACGACCTGATGTCTGCAGGTCTCCACCGGCTGTGGAAGGACGATCTGGTGTCGATGCTGAACCCGCCGCATGGCCAGGGTGCCTTCAGCCATCTCGACGTGGCTGGCGGGACGGGCGACGTGGCGTTCCGGGTGCTGAGAGCCGGAGGTCCCAATGTACGGGTGACGCTGGCCGATATCTCGCCAGAGATGCTGGGCGAAGGACGCAAGCGGGCCGAAACGGACGGACTGCTCGGCCGCTGCGCCTTCAGCGTCGCCAATGCCGAAGCCCTGCCCTTTCCGGACAAGTGCTTCGACGGCTACACCATCGCCTTCGGCATCCGAAACGTGACCCATATCGACAAGGCACTCGCGGAGGCCTACCGCGTCCTCAGGCCCGGGGGCCGCTTCCTGTGCCTGGAGTTCTCACAGGTGGACGTGCCCCTGCTCGACGGCATCTACGACGCCTATTCCTTTACCGTCATCCCTGCCGTGGGGAAGGTGGTGACGGGCGATGGCCAGCCCTACCGCTATCTCGTGGAATCAATCCGCACCTTCCCGAGGCAGGATGACTTTAAGTCGCTGATCGAGGATGCCGGGTTTGCCAACGTCACCTACCGCAACCTTACGGGCGGTGTCGTTGCCATCCATTCGGGTTGGCGCATCTGATGTTCTCAAGCCTGAGACACAGCTTCAATCTGTTGCGTGCAGGCCGTACCCTCGCAGCCTATGACGCGCTGATGACGCCAGAGCAGCTGAGGCAGCTTCCATGGGCGGCCCGGACGGGCCTTGCGATTGCCAAGATCGGCACGCGGTCACCAAAAACCGGCGACGGGAACGCAGTTGCCGCGGCACTCTCATCGCTTGGGCCGAGCTACATCAAGCTCGGGCAGTTCCTGGCGACCAGACCCGATCTCGTGGGTCCGCGCCGCGCCTTCGAACTCAAAGCCTTGCAGGACAAGCTGCCGCCGTTCCCGTCGGAAATCGCGAGAGACATCATACGCGAGAACCTCGGCGCGGATGTGAACCAGCTCTTCGCAGAATTCGGCCCACCTGTCGCAGCAGCGTCGATCGCGCAGGTGCACAAGGCGCGGAGTGCTGACGGCCGCGAGCTTGCGGTCAAGGTGCTGAGGCCCGGCGTGGGCAAACGCTTCGCAGCCGATACGGCAAGCTATTACTTCGCCGCGCGCCTGATCGAGCGTTTCAGCACGGAGGGACGGCGCCTGAGGCCCGTGGCTGCCGTGCGCATGCTCGAGCAGTCCATGAAGCAGGAACTCGACCTGCGCATGGAAGCCGCGGCACTTTCCGAGATGGCGGAGAACACCAAGGAAGATCCCGGCTTCCGCGTGCCCAAGGTCGATTGGGAGCGCACCGGGCGTGATGTGCTGACCACCGAGTGGATCGATGGCACCCCGATCTCCGACATCGAGAGCTTGCGCGCCCATGGGTTCGACCTGGTGAAGCTTGGCGACTCGGTTATCCAGAACTTCCTGCGTCATGCGATCCGCGATGGATTCTTCCATGCGGACATGCACCAGGGGAACCTGTTCATCGACCGTTCTGGCAACCTCGTCGCCGTCGATTTCGGCATCGTGGGAAGGTTGGGCGAGAAGGAAAGCATGTTCCTCGCCGAGATCCTCTATGGTTTCATCACCCGAAA
>NZ_JBIICB010000205.1:0-7860 GCF_044239095.1 Aestuariivirga sp.
AGCTCACCGAAGGCTCTGACGGCACGCTCGACGCCGCCGCCGCCGACCGCACGGTTGCAACCCTGATGAAGGGCGGCTCCGACCCGGTCATCAGCAAGAAGCCGGAAGGTGCCTGGACCTCTGCCGTAACCGACAAGGCCAAGGGCATGTAATGCAAGGACCTGCGGGGGCCGGTCACGGCCCCTGCAGGTCGCTTTGTTTCGTTTTTGCCAAGATTTTGACCTAAAGAAAGGTGACAGGCACTGTACGCAATGGCAGTGTCCCGCCCGTGACTTGAGACTCTGGAGCAAGACATGCGGCTGACCGTTCTTGGTTTCTCCCTGCTTGTGGCTTCCGTGGCGCCTGCCCTTGCCGCGTCCTGCGGCAACACGGGCTCGGGCTTCGACACGTGGAAGGCGTCCCATGCGGGCGAGGTGGCCGCGCAGGGTGTGGGCCGCAAGGGCCTCGCAGCGCTGGAAGACACGCGCTACTCGGCAGCGACCATCAAGGCTGACCGCGCACAGCATTCCTTCAAGCTCAGCCTCGACGAATTCATGGAAAAGCGCGGCGCTGCCACCATCGTGCGCCAGGGCCGCAAGCTCAAGGCGCAGAATGCGGCACTCTTCGCCAAGCTCGAGAAGCGCTATGGCGTGCCAGCTGGTCCGCTCATCGCCATCTGGGGCATGGAGACGGCGTTCGGCAGCTATATGGGAAAACAGAACACCGTTTCCGCCGTCGCAACGCTTGCCTATGACTGCCGCAGGCCCGATTTCTTCCGCGAGCAGTTGGTGGCAGCGCTGAAGCTGGTTGATGAAGGTGTTCTTTCCTCATCCTCCATCGGCGCCATGCATGGCGAAGTGGGGCAGACGCAGTTCCTTCCCAAGAACGTCTTCCTCTATGGTGCGGATGGCGATGGTGGCGGCATCAATCTCAACAAGAAGGCGGATGCGCTGGCCTCCACCGCAAACTTCCTGAAAGGCCATGGCTGGCAGCGCGGCAAGGGCTACCAGCCCGGCCAGGCGAATTTCGCGGCCCTCCAGGGCTGGAACGCCGCCAGCGTCTACCAGCAAGCGTTGGCCATCATGGGCCGCCAGATTGACGAGGAGTGAGCGTGGCGATGTTCAAGAACGAGCAGAAGCATCCTTTCTACCGGCCGCTGTGGCGGCGGATTGCGATCATCGTGACGGTCGCCCTCTGGCTCCTCTTCGAGCTCTACCAGCAGAATTCCGGGCTGTGGATCGCCATTGCCGGCGGTATGCTGGTTTATGCGGTCTACACCTTCCTCATCGCATGGCCGAAGGATGAGCCAAGGGATGACGCGAGCCCGGGTGCCTGATAGTCTCGCTCCCCGGAAATAGGAAGGGGAACCACAGTCCATGGAATACCGTCAGCTCGGCCGCTCCGGCCTCAAGGTATCGCTGCATTCGCTCGGCACGATGAATTTCGCCAGCGAGGGCCTGTTCGGCAAGATCGGCACTGTCGGCTCGCTCAAGGACGCAGCCCGCCTCGTCGACGTGTCGCTCGATCACGGCGTAAACCTGATCGACACCTCGAACATCTACACCACCGGCAAGTCGGAAGAATTGCTGGGCGAGGTGCTGAAGGGCCGCTCCTCCCAGATCCTGGTGGGCAGCAAGGTGCGCTTTCCCATGGGCAAGGGCCCCAATGAGCAGGGCCTGTCACGCTACCACATCATCGACCAGTGCGAGGCCAGCCTCAAGCGCCTGCAACGCGACCGCATCGACATCTATTATCTCCATGAATGGGACGGCCAGACCCCCGTCGAGGAGATGATGGAAGCCCTCGACACGCTGGTGAAGCAGGGCAAGATCCGCTACGCTGCCTGCTCCAATTTCTCCGGCTGGCACATCATGAAGTGCCTGATGGCCGCCGAGCGCCATAACTACCAGCGCTTCGTGTGCCAGCAGATCCATTACTCCGTCGAAACGCGCGACGCGGAATACGAGCTTCTGCCCATCGCCGTCGACCAGGGTGTTGCGGCCCAGGTGTGGAGCCCCATCGCGGGCGGCTTGCTCTCCGGCAAGTTCCGGCGCAACGCGCCGCCGCCGCAGCTCTCCCGCCACCTCAACGAATGGGGCGAGCCGCCAATCCGCGACGAAGACCGGCTCTATCGCATCATCGAGGCGCTGGTGGAGGTGGGTGACGCGCATGGCGTCTCTGCCGCGCAGGTGGCGCTGGCCTGGCTTGCCGGGCGGCCCGGCATTGCCAACATCATCGTCGGTGCCCGCACCGAAGAGCAGCTGAAGGACAATCTCGCCGCCGCCTCGCTGGTGCTGACAGCCGAGCAGAAGAAGCGCATCGACGATGTGAGCCTGCAGTGGCTGCTCTATCCCTACTGGCACCAGTGCAACACGGTAGGCGACCGCTTCAGCGAAGCGGACCTTGCCCTTCAGGCGCCGCACCTCGCCAAGGTGAAGCCGCGGCTGTAACCAAACAAAGCATGCACGGCATTAAGAGGTGGCGTCATCCCGGCGAAGGCCGGGATCCAGCTTCCTTCACCGTGCATGCTGAACCAAAGCTGGATCCCGGCCTTCGCCGGGATGACGGCCGGAATAAAGATGACGGCCGGAAGAAAGATGACGGCCGGAAGAAAGATGACGGCCGGAAGAAACAGGAGCTCCCTTCATGACCTCGCGCACCAACCTGACCATCAATCCGCAGCGCCTGTGGGACACGCTGATGGACACCGCCAAGTTCGGCGGGACGCCCAAGGGCGGCATCAAGCGTCTCACCGTCTCCGACGATGACAAGCGCGTGCGCGACTGGTTCAAGGCCGAATGCGAGAAGCTGGGCTGCACCGTGGAGGTGGACGAGGTGGGCAATATGTTCGCCACCAGGCCTGGCAAGCGCCAGGACCTGGCGCCCATCGCCATGGGCTCCCATCTCGACACGCAGCCTACCGGCGGCAAGTTCGACGGCGTGCTGGGCGTGCTGGGCGCACTCGAGGCCATGCGCACGCTGGTGGACATGGGCTATGAAACCAATGCGCCCATCATGATCGTCAACTGGACCAATGAGGAAGGCTCGCGCTTTGCGCCCGCGATGCTGTGCTCCGGCGTCTACGCGGGTGTCTTCACCACCGAGTTCGCCTATTCGCGTGAAGACCGGCAGGGCATCAAGCTCGGCGATGAGCTTGAGCGCATCGGCTACAAGGGCAAGGCCAAGGCAGGCGACATCACGTTCCAGGCCATGTTCGAGCTTCATATCGAGCAGGGCCCGATCCTCGAGGCCGAAAACAAGATGATCGGCGTCGTCACCGGTGTTCAAGGGATGCGCTGGTATGAGGTGACGGTGAAGGGGCAGGAATCCCACACAGGGGCGACACCCATGGGCCTGCGCAGGAACGCGCTGCTGGGCGCTGCACGCATGATCGAGGCCATTCATCAGGTCGGCATGAACAATCTTCCGGGGGTCGCCTCCGTCGGGTTGATCGAGAACCGGCCCAATAGCCGCAACGTGGTGCCGGGCGAAGTGTTCTTCACCGTCGACCTGCGCCATCCGGACGAGAGCGTGCTGGACAAGATGGAGGCGGATTACAAGGCTGCTCTGCCGAAGATCGCGGCCGATCTCGGCGTCGACGTCGAGGAAAAGCGCATCTGGATTTCGCCCGCGGTCACGTTCGCGCCGGCTCTCATCGACTGCGTGCGCGCGGGTGCGGACCAGGCCGGGTATTCGACGCGCGAGATGGCGAGCGGTGCTGGCCATGACGCGGCCTATATCGCGCGGGTGGCGCCCACCACCATGATCTTCGTGCCATGCCTCGGCGGCATTTCGCACAACGAGGCGGAATCGACGACGCTGGAGGAATGTGGTGCAGGCTCCCAGGTGCTGCTCAACGCGGTCCTCACCTATGACCGGTCTCTGGCGTGAGCAATGACATTGCGGCGCGGGCGCGGGAGATTGCTCTGGCGCTCACGTCCTGGCCATCCGTCACCGGAACGGCGGAGGAGGCCGCATTTGCAGGCAGGCTGGCGGACTACATGGCGCAAGCCGGAAAGGCCTGGACCACGCCAATCCCCGGCGACCACCGCTCGAACGTCTTCGCGCTGAAGCGGGGGCGCGGCCGCCGCTGCATTTTGCTGACGGGGCACTTCGACGTGGTGCCCGTCTCGGATTATGGCGCGCTGGAACCGCTCGCCTTCACGCCGGAGCGGCTTCTGCCGGACATCGTGGCGAAGCTGCGCCGCACGGGTGAGAACCCCCGGGCGCTGGCCGATTTTGAAAGCGGAGCGTTTCTTCCCGGCCGCGGGCTTCTCGACATGAAGGCAGGCCTTGCGGCGGCAATCGCGGCGATGGAGGCCTATCGTGGCGATGCCAATCTCCTGTTCCTCGCGGTTGCCGACGAGGAGGACCGTTCGGCGGGCGCGCGCGCGGCGGCGCCGCTCATCCCCGCCGTTGCGGAGGAACACGGGCTCGATATCGATCTCGTCATCAATCTCGATGCAATCTCGGACCAGGGCGACGGGTCGGCGGGGCGGGCCGTGGCGCTCGGTTCCATCGGCAA
The DNA here is from genome assembly GCF_044239095.1 of Aestuariivirga sp. Classification (GTDB taxonomy): domain Bacteria; phylum Pseudomonadota; class Alphaproteobacteria; order Rhizobiales; family Aestuariivirgaceae; genus Aestuariivirga. Next base: position 4,505 of record NZ_JBIICB010000205.1, read on the forward strand.
GCTGCTCGTCACCGCCTTCGTCGCGGGCAAGGAGGCGCACGCCTGCTATCCGCAGGATGGTGCGAACGCCGCCTATCTCGGCGCTGAATTGCTGACGGAGTTCGAGATGGCGGACGAACTTGCAGAGGCGAGCGGGCCGGAGGTCGCGGCTCCCCCTACGGCGCTTCATGCCAAGGATCTCAAGTCCGGCTACAACGTGACCACCCCGGCGCAGTGCTGGCTGTACTGGAACACGCTGCAGCACCGGCGATCCGCGGCGGAGGTTCTCGACATTTCACTGCGGCTGGCCCGGCGTGCCATGGCGCGTGCGCGAAACAGGCTGGGCCGTGACGTTCCGGTAATGAGCTATGCCGAACTGGCGGCGCGCGTGCCAAAGGACGTCTCGGCCGGTATCGCTGCGAAGGCCGCGGCGCTGACGCAGCTCGACCTGCCCGAGCGTACCAAGCAGGTGACGGCGGAGGTCTGGGCGGCCTCGGGCCTGTCCGGACCCGCCGTGGTCATCGGCTTCGGCTCCATTCCCTATCCGGCGGTATCGCTGGGGGATGCGAGGCTTGAAGACGTGATCGTGAAGGCCGCAGCCGGGCATGGCCTTTCCACCTTGCGCTACTTCCCCGGCATCTCGGACATGAGCTTCCTTGGCGAGGCCTCCGGCGACCTGGCGGCTGCCGCGGCCAACACGCCGGTGTGGGGCACAGGCTTCGTAATGCCCGGCTCAGCTGGCCATCCGTGCATCAACATCGGCCCGTGGGGGCGGGACTATCACCACTGGCTCGAACGGCTTCACGCACCCTATGCATTCGAGACCTTGCCGCGCGCTCTGCTCAGCGTGATTGATGGCGTAGCCAAAGCCCGCTAGCGCTCAGTTCCTGAGCATGATCTTGCCGCAAAAGTGGTTTCCACTTTTGCGGATCATGCTCTAGAACAAAGCGGTCTTCAGGGAGGATCCAATGACATTGAAACGAATCGACGCTGGCAAGCGCATGAGCTCTGCCGTGATCCACGGCGGCAAGGTCTATCTCGCAGGCTTCGTGGCGGAGGCGGCTGCGGGCAAATCCGTCAGTGAGCAGACGAAGGACATTCTTGGCCAGATCGACGTGGTGCTGAAGAAGGCCGGTACGTCGAAGACGAACATCATCAAGGCCAATATCTGGCTCACCGACATCAAGACCTTCGCCGAGATGAATTCCGCCTGGGATGCCTGGGTCGTTCCGGGCCAGACCCCGGCGCGCGCCACCGTCGAATCGAAGCTCGCGGCTCCTGGCCTCGATGTCGAGATCATGGTCGAAGCGGCCATCCTGAAGCCAGCCGCCCGGAGGCCCGCCTCTGCCGCCAAGCGGGCCGCCAAGGCCGTTGCCAAGAAGCCCGCCAAGAAGCCGGCCACCAAGGCGGCCAAGAAGGCCCGCAAGAAGTAGCTATCTCCTATCCTGCCAGCCGTACCAGACATAGGCGCCCTTCAGATAGAGCGGGCGGAAGGCGGGCAGGGGGAAACGGGCGAGGCGGCGCGTGAGCACGGGTGAAAGCTCGCCAGGCGCCGCCCTTCCCGTGAGGAGACGCGCCACCGCGCGCCCGCTCCATGAGCCCATGGCGACGCCATTGCCGTGGTAGGCGATGGCCGTCCACACTGTTCTGGCCTCGTCCAGCGCTCCGATATAGGGCACGAGATCGTAGGCGAGGCACACGAAGCCGCGCCAGTAATGGGTGATCCCGGCGTCCCGCCATGCGGGGAAAAGGTCCCTGAACGCACCCTCCAGAACCGGCCGGTAGGCCTTGGCGCCGTGATCCGATGCATCCGTGCCGCCGCGCCCGCCGAACAGGAAGCGGCCGTTGGGCAGCAGCCGGAAGTAATGCAGGAGCTTGCGCGAATCATAGGCCATCAGCGGCGATGTCCAGCCCTGGGATTGCAATTCGTCCTGGGTCAGCACGCGGGTCACGAGGATGCTGGACAGCGCCGGCATCAGCCGGCCGCCGTGACGGGGTGATACGTCCTCCGGCGTATAGCCATTGGTGGCGACGATGACGTGGCGCGCGGTAAGCCGGCCTTCCGCCGTATGGAGGACGTGGCCCTGCGGCGTCTCTTCCCAGCGTATCAGCCGTGAACTGCCATGGATCCGCGCACCCGCCTTTGCCGCTGCCCGGGCGAGGCCGCGCGCATAGTTCAATGGATGGATGCCGAACCCCGTGTTGCCCTTGAGGCCCGCGTGAAAACCCGGCCCGTTGAGGCCGCGGGCCACGAGTTCTTCCCTGGGCAGGAATTCGGTCCGGTCGCCGAAGGTCTCGAGCAGGAAGGCCTGCTCGTCACGCAACTCCGCGACCCGGCCCGGCAGATGCGCCAGGGTTACCTCACCGTCGCCTGAGGCCCAGGCGTCGATCCCGAAGCGGTCGAGGGTCTCGCGCACCAGTGCGACGGACTGGTGCATCGTCTGGTAATAGTGCCGGGTGGCTTCGAGGCCATAGCTGCGGATCATCTGCCCATAGGAGAGCTTGTGCGAGCCGATGCAGGCGAAGCCGCCGTTCCGCCCCGATGCGCCCCAGCCCACCCGTCCCGCCTCGAGCACGCGCACCTCGACACCCGACTCGGCGAGCTCGAGAGCTGCCGAAAGCCCCGTGAAGCCCGCGCCGATGATCGCCACCTCGCAGGTCTCCTCCGACCGCAGCGGTGCAGTGTCGATCCCGAGCGGGTCTGCCGAGGCTTCCCAATAGCTGTCAACCGCTCGGTCGAAATGGAAGGCATGCGGATGGGTGGTGGAAGGCATGATGCGTCCTTGCTAGCATTGCCGGCATGCAAGATCAAAAGGGGTGGATATGAGGGCGCTTGTGCTGGGGGCTGGCATCGTCGGCATCACCATGGCCTATGAGTTGAACCGCGATGGCCATGAGGTGACGGTGATCGACCGCGAGGCGGAACCCGCCGCGTTTACCAGCTTTTCCAACGCTGGCCTGTTCGCGCCGGGCCATGCCTATGCCTGGTCTTCTCCCGCTGCCCCGAAAATCCTGCTCCGCTCGCTGTGGCGGGGCGACCAGGCGCTGCGCTTCAGGTTCTCCACCGACCCGCGATTCTGGAAATGGATGTGGCGCTTCTGGGGGGAGTGCACGCCCGAGCGCGCAGCACTCAACACCACGCGCAAGGTGAGGCTCTGCAATTACTCGCTCGACGTCTTCCACGAGACGGTGAAGCAGACCGGGGTTAAGTTCGACGGGCGTACCGGCGGCCTCATCTATCTCTATCGCTCGGAGGCGGCGCTGAAGGCGGCCTCCGCCAAGTCGCACATCCTGACCGACAATGGCTGCCGCATCGAGACGCTGGACCGTGACGGCGTTGCAAAGCGCGATCCTGCGCTTGCGCCCGTGAAAGAGAA
>NZ_JBIICB010000206.1:0-7842 GCF_044239095.1 Aestuariivirga sp.
GGAAATCAGGATGCGCACCATGATCGCGCGGGAACGCCAGCGGGGCGCCGCGCTGCGGCATGGCGAAACCCCCGGCATCGCTGCCCAGCCCCGCGAAGCCCTGCGCCAGCGCGGGCGATGCGAGGGCGAGAAGCAGGAAGATGATCCATCTAACGCTCATGCGCGAAGACCTTGAGCAGATCGGAGGGGGAAAGCCGCAGCAGGCGAAGTGCCGGAATGACAGCGGCCAGCCCTGCGCTGATCAGCGCCAGAACCAGCAGCCGCAGCCAGTCCAGCGGGAAGACATGCATCGGAAGCCGCCAGCCGAAGGCCTCGACATTGACGACAGCCAGCAGAAGCCACGCCAGCGCCAGCCCCACCGGCAGCGCCGCGGCCAGCGTGAAGGCGCTGAGCGCCATGCTGCGGACGATCTCGAGAAGCGCCAGCCTCTTCTGCGTCATCCCCATCGCCCAGGCGGGCGCCAGCTGCGGCAGCCGCATTCCGGACAGCGTCACCAGGCTGGCGAGGATCGCGAGGAAGGCAACGCCCAGGGTGAGCACGTTGAGAGCAGCCGTCACCGCGAAGGTCCGCTCGAAGATGCGAAGCGAAAAGGCCTTGACCGTGACCTGGTCGATCACGTTCTCCAACGGCAGCGCGAAGGCCTCGCGCAGGCCGGCCGCCAGCCCGGAGGCTTTTTCCGGCGCAATCCGCACCGCATAGCGCAGCCGGTTTGCATCCGGGTAAAGCGCGGTGAGCAGATCCGTGTTCACCAGCAGCTGGCCCTTCGGATTGCCGTAGTCCGAGAACACGCCCACCACCGGCAGGCTCCGCCCGTCCTGGAGCCTGACCATGCCGCCGAGCGCCAGCGGCACGCGCCGCGCCAGCTGCTCGTTGGCAAGCACGCCCTGGGCTTGGGCCAGCATGTCCCACGCGCCGGGCATCGCCTGCAGCATCGGCCAATGGTCCCGGTAGGTCGCATGATCGGCAACGCCAAAGATCTGCACCGGCTGGCCGAACATCCGCACCTCGGTGTTCCAGATCGGCAACACTGCGTCACTGCGCACGGAGAGCCAGTCCCGCACGCGCTTAGACTCATCCTCAGAGCGCGTGGTGACATAGAGTTCGGAGGCGAGCCTCTGGTCCAGCCAGCCGGTGAAGGTGAGGCGGAAGCTCTGCACCATCGTGCCGACGCCCGCATTGGCCGCAAGCGCCAGCAGCAGCGCCATCAGCGCCAGCGACAGCCCCGGCAGCTGCTGGCGGGTGTCCGCCCAGAACCATTGCGCCACCACCCCGCTGGCGAGGCGGCCGCCGAGCTTCAGCACGCGCGACAGCAGCAGGGGCAGCAGCAGCGCCGCGCCGAGCAGCATGGCGCCGAGCGCCGCAAAGCCCGCGGCAAGTCCTGATCCCCACGCCGCGGCGGCCGCCGCGAGGGCGAGCAGCATCACGCCAGCCAGCGCCTGCAGCCCCACCATGCGCTCTGAAGCCAGGCTCCAGGCCCGCGGCCGCGCGGGCTCGAGAAGCGGCATCCGCATGACCCGCCACAGTTGCGAAGCAGCCGATCCCATGCTGCCCGCCACCGCGATCGCAAGGCCCAGCAGCCACACCGAGGGCCTGACGGACAGGCTCCCCGGCACCTCCGCGCCGTAAAGGCCCTTCAGCGTCGCGGCCACATCCGGAATGAGCAGCGAGGCGATGCCATAGCCCAGCGCAACGCCAGCGAGCCCCGAGACGACGGAGAGCGTCAGCAGTTCCGCACACAGCAGGATCACGAGCACGCGCAACGGCAATCCCACCGCCCGCATGGTGCGGAACATCGCGCGGCGCTGCTCGAAGGCCAGCCCGATTGCCGAATAAACGATGAACAGCCCCACCGCGAAGGCGAGAAAGCCAAAGGCGGTAAGGTTCAGGTGGAAGCTGTCGGTAAGGCGGGACAGGTCGCCCTCGGCGGCGGGCGGCCTCAGCACCAGGTCCGGGGCCACCTCGGCGAGCGGCCTTGCCGAAAGTAGCTGTTCGGGCCACAGGATCAGCCGCGAGAGCTGCCCCTGCTCTCCCAGCAGCTGCTGCGCGATGCCGATGTCGGTCAGCGCGGTGCCGGGCGGAAGCTGCTCCGCGATCCGGAGCGGCGGTGAGGACTGTCCACCGAGGCGCCTGGCGGTCTCAGGCGAGACGACCAGCACGCCGGGCGGCGTGATGAAAGCCTGAAGGCCGATGGCCTCGCCCGCAATGTCCACTTCGGACGCACCCTGCGGCATGCTCAGCGGATCGATGCCGAGGATGCGGAGCCGCTCGCTGCCGAAGCGCATTTCGCCCTCGAGCACGGGCGAGACCAGCCAGCCCGCGCGCCGGAGGTCGATGAAGGCCTGTTCACCGAAGCGCGCCCCGTCTTCCCGTGCCAGCGTCTCGAAGCGATCCTGCCCGGCGACGGCGGCGGCGCGCGCGTAGCTTGCCCGCGCCTCGCCGTTGATCGCCTGCACGGCGGACCACAGCGCGGTCGCCAGCGAAAGGCCCAGCACCAGCATCGCCAGTTGCAGGGGCCGTGCCCGCCAGTGCGAGAGCAGCGCGATGAAAGCCTGCCACAGCATCAGGAGAGCACCCCGCCCGCCAGGTTGAGCCTTCGTCCCAGCCGGGCGGCGAGCCGCGCGGAATGGGTCACCATCAGCAGCCCAGCACCCGTTTCCGCCGTGAGCGCCAGCATAAGATCGAGCACCGTATCGCCAGTTGCCTCGTCGAGGTTGCCCGTGGGCTCATCGGCAAGGATCAGCCGCGGCCGGCCCGCCAGCGCGCGCCCGATCGCCACCCGCTGCTGCTGGCCGCCAGACAATTGCTCGGGATAGCGCCCGAGCAGACCCGACAGGCCCAGCCGCTCCGCCAGCCGCGCGCACCATTCAGCATCGTGCCGCCCGGCAAGCCGCGCCTGAAAGGCAAGGTTGGCTCCGGCATCGAGCGAGGGGATAAGGTTGAACTGCTGGAAGACGAGGCCGACGCTCTCCCGCCGGAACGCGGCGAGACCGGCCTCGCCAAGCCCCGCGATGTCGCGCCCGTCGAACAGCACAGCGCCACCATCCGGCCGGTCGAGGCCGCCTGCAAGATGCAGCAGCGTGCTTTTACCGCTGCCCGATTCCCCCGTCAGCGCGAGGCTCTCGCCCGCATCGAGCGACATGCTCACGCCGCGCAGCACCGCGAGCGGGCCTTCCCCCGTGGGATATGATTTGCTGACCTGTTCAAGGGCGAGGAGCATTTTTTGGCGCTGGGCTCTGTGGGTGGCGTTGTGAGCTTATACGCGAAACGGTGCCATGCGGACGCCCATCCGCGCTGGTCACTTCCGGCGGCCTGCCGCATGGACTAGTCTACCTCCAATTGCCAGGAGAAGACTCATGCCCGCAGCCCACGACGATCACGCGCGAATGCCCTTCCAGCTTCCCTTCCCGCCGGATGCCTTAAGCGAGATCGTCATTCCCGACGCCGTGCCGGAGGATGACAGGCTGTGGGTGCCGCAGGCCGAGAACGTGTGGTTCCGGCCGCTCTGCCTCAACCGCAGCCAGGGCTACTGGATGAACCTGCTGAAGGTACGCAAGGCCGGCGTGCTGTCGCGCCACCGCCACCCGCAGGCGGTGCACGGCTTCGTGCTGAAGGGCCGCTGGCGCTATCTCGAGCACGACTGGGAGGCTGTCGCCGGAAGCTATGTCTTCGAGCCGCCGGGCGAGACACACACGCTGGTCGTCCCCGACGACGTGGAGGAGATGATCACCTTCTTTCAGGTCAACGGCATCATGTACTACGTCGATCCATGGGGAAAGAACCTCGGCTATGAGGACGTCTTCACCAAGATCGACATGTGCCGCGCGCATTTCGAGCGCGTCGGGCTCGGCGCCGATTACGTGACGCGCTTCATCCGATGAGCATCTGGCCCAACGGCTGCTTTGCAGGCCGCCATGTGCTGGTGACGGGCGGCACCTCCGGCATCGGCGCGGCGGTCGCCCGCGCCTTCCTCGGCGAGGGCGCCCATGTCACCGCGACCGGCATCTCGCGCGCCGAAGTCGACAGCGCCATGGCGGAAATGGAAGGCCTGCGCGCCGAGGTGCTCGACGTGCGTGACGGCGCGGCGGTGAGCCGCCTCGTCGGCGGGCTTCCCGCGCTCCACCATGTGGTGAACTGCGCCGGGGCCATCCGGCGCGGGGCGGAGCATGAGCCGGATGTCTTCGCCGACGTCGTGGACATCAATCTCACAGGCACCATGCGCGTCTGTGCGGCAGCGCGCGCCAAGCTCGCGGAAGGAAGCGGCACCATCGTCAACACGGCCTCCGTGCTGAGCTTCCAGGGCGGCGGCCTGGTTCCGGGCTATGCCGCGTCGAAGGGCGGCATCGCGCAGCTCACGAAGTCGCTTGCCATCGCCTATGCGGCGGACGGGATCCGCGTCAACGCGGTCGCACCCGGCTGGATCGAGACGCCGCTGACGGCGGCCCTCAGGGAGGATCAGGCACGCAGCAGCGCCATCCTGGCGCGAACACCACTCGGCCGCTGGGGCAGGCCGGACGACATCGCAGGCGGCGTTCTCTTCCTGTCATCGCCGCTCTCCGGCTTCGTCACCGGCAGCGTGCTGGCGATCGACGGCGGCTATCTCGCAACCTGACTTTATTCCTGCGCGATCATGCGCCCGCCGGGCGCCCCTCGCCCAGTGCTGCAGGTTCCGCAACGCCCGGCGTGACGCCGATCACCGCCTTCACCGGCAGGTGGTCGGAGGCAACCCGCGACAGCGCAGTCTCAACCGCATACATCTCATAGACCGTCACGTGCCTGTTGGAGAGCACCCGGTCGAGCGGCCACAGCGGAAACCGTGAGGGAAAGCTGGCGATCGCCATGTCGACGTCGTGCAGGTGCGGGTCGAAGGGCCACAGCGCCGAGCGCCCGCCCACCCGCCATTCATTCGTGTCGCCAAGCAGGATCATGGCGCGGTCGTCGACCGGATGGGCGGCGGCGATGATGGCCTCCGCCTGCCTGGCACGCGAAGACGCAAGCAGCCCCAGATGCGCACCCACGATGCGCAGCGGCACGCCGGAGAAATCAAAATCGACAAGCACAGCGCCGCGCGGCTCGAAGCCCGGCAGTTTCATCTTGGTGACGCCGGTCACATGGCCGCTGCGGTACAGGATGACGTTGCCATGCCAGCCATGGCTCAGCCGGCGCGAGCCTTCATCGAGGACAGACCTGTAGCCGCCCTTCTCATGCAGCGCCTTCAGGTTCAGCAGTCCCTTCCTGCTCCCGAACCTCTGGTCCGCCTCCTGCAGCGCCACGATGTCGGCATCGAGTTCGAGCACCACGTTGAGCACCCGGTCCGGATCGAAGACGCCATCAGTGCCCACGCATCTGTGCACATTGTAGGAGGCGACCGAGATGGCGAGGGACGGCTGGCGCGACTCATCCGCCGGCCGTTTCTGGCCGACCATGGGCGATTCTCGGCCTGCGCTGCGGGAAAGATTCCGCCGCAGGGCGGGAACGATGTGTTTCATCGTGCATTCATCCCCGTCCACCGGACCACGCGAAGGGGGCCGGATGACTCATGCTGTATAACATGACAAGGTGCATAGTCCGCGCGTGACGTTCAAGCCTGTTTTTTATCGCGGGGAATGATAGGACGCGGATGTGGACACTTTGCACGGCATAGGGGTGTTGCTCGCTCTCGCGGCCTTTGCCGTGCTGGCCATAATCGCCGTTTATGCATTCGGCAGCAAGGCGCAGCGCAAGCTCGGCGCCCCGTCGCTTGCGCTGAGCGTCAAGGATGACGAAACGGAACTCGACCGCGCCATCGCGCCGCTCGCCGGGCAACATGCCGGCGAGAGCGGCCTCTTGCTGCTCAACGCAAGCCTCGCGGCCCTGCAGGCCCGGCTGTGGACGGCGCGCGCGGCGGGCCGCAGCCTCGACCTGCAATACTACTATTGGAAGAACGACCTCACCGGCAGGCTTCTGCTGAGGGAGGTCATCGATGCCGCAAAGCGCGGCGTGCGGGTGAGGCTGCTGCTCGACGACATCAACGCTTTTGGATTTGATTCCTATCTCCTGGCGCTCGACAGCCACCCCAACGTGGAGGTACGGCTGTTCAACCCCAGCCGCAGCCGCGTCAATGCCTTCCGCCGCGGGCTGGAACTCGCGGTGAAGTACTTCACCGCAACGCGCCGCATGCACAACAAGTGCTGGATCGCGGATGGCCGGGTGCTGATTGCAGGCGGGCGCAACATCGGCGACCAGTACTTCGATGCCTCGCAGGAGGCCAATTTCCAGGACATGGACGTTCTGGCGGTGGGCCCGTGCGTGGCCGAAGCGCAGGCGGTGTTCGACCGCTATTGGAACAGCGATCCAGCACTGCCTGTCCGGGACCTCCACAAGATCCGCAGAATTGGCCGCCCGCGCTGGGGCCGGCTCGCAAAGCGGCTCACCCGCCACGCGTCCTCGCCGCGCGCGCTGAGCCTTCTCGCCCATCTCCGCCAAGAACATGGGCCTTCCCCCTTCGGCGCAGGCCTGCCCCTCTGCTGGTCGAAGGATGTCGAGGTCATCGCCGATCCACCCGAAAAAGCGGCGGGCCTCGCGGCCGAACAGTGGATGGGCGAGCGCATCAATGAATTGCTGCGGACCGCGAAGGCCAGCTTGGTGATCGCCTCTCCCTATTTCATTCCTGGCGCGGCCGGCGCCAGGACGCTCGCGGCGCTGGCCGCCAGCGGGCTGCCAGTCCGCATCCTCACCAATTCGCTCGCCGCCACGGACGTGATCGCCGTTCACGGGGCCTATGCGCGCTACCGCAAGGCGCTCGTGGCCGCGGGCGTTGCCATTCACGAGCTGAAACCGGAGCCGAAGCGCCATCGTGCCTCGCTCTTCGGCTCGCGCACGGCCAGCCTTCATACCAAGGCCTTCGTCGTCGACGATGCGCTGGGCTTCGTCGGCTCCTTCAATCTCGACCCCCGCTCGCTGTCGATCAATACCGAGATGGGGCTGCTGTTCCGCTGCCCGCATGTGGTCCTTCAATTGAAGGCGGCCTTCGCGGCGCAGATGACACCCGAGATCAGCTACGGCCTTGCCATGCGCGGCGGCCGCCTGCACTGGACCGAGACCCGCGAAGGCGCCAGCGTGACGCATGTTTCGGAGCCCGAAGCCCCGCTCAGGCGCCGCTTGCCCGCCTGGCTCATCTCGTGGCTTCCCATCGAGTCACAGCTCTGAAAGATGCCGCGGTCCGTCCATGCCACTCAGGCGATCGACGGGGCGGCCAGCAGCCACAAGCCGAAGGCGGTATAGGCCACCATCGCGATGGCGAGCGGCGCCTCGAGGCGCAGGGCCTCGCTCTTCGATGATCCGGTTTCCGCCAGCATGGCGTGGGCAACAGCAACGCCGATGACGTGCCCGAGCACGACCGCCGCCGTCTGCGCGCTGAAGATGGCGAAGGTGCCGCTCGCCGTGTTGAGGAAGGACGCCGTCACCCGATGGCCGGCAAAACCGAAGAGATTGGCGCCCGTGTGCAGCGGGTCGCTCAAGCTCACGGCGAGATACTGCACGTTCACCAGCGTGTCACCCAGGTAGTGCGCAAAGTGATAGGCAATCGAAATCGGGATGAGCGAGTAGACAAGCCGCCCGCACAGCCGCGCGAAGTCCACCCGCCGCCCGGACCATAGCCATCCGGCGAGCACCGCCCCGAAGAACAGGCCCGCCAGCAGCACCAGGGACAGCAGAAGCCCCAGCGTGTTGGCGCCCATGAGGGCCGTCCGCCCCGGATAGTCGAGCGGATTGACCCCGATGCGTGCCAGCCAGAAGAAGGTGTTGGCGAAGCCGTCAAAGCTGATGGAGCTCAGCGTCAGCAGCACGAACAGCGTGCCGCTCAGC
>NZ_JBIICB010000014.1:0-30597 GCF_044239095.1 Aestuariivirga sp.
TTTCATTGGCGACCGCGCGCGCAATGGCGCGTGCGGAAACAGCCTTCGGCCAGAGATGCTTCTCGGGAAAGAGCTCCGCCAGATATTCCATGATGGCAAGCGACTCCCACACGGTCTGGCGTCCGTGGCGCAACACCGGCACGCGGCCCGCAGGCGAGTGCACGGAGACCAGCGCGGCCGTCTCGGGCGTATCGAGCGGGATCAGCGTTTCGCGGAACGGTATTCCCGCCATGGTGAGCGCCATCCACGGCCGCATCGACCATGAGGAATAATTCTTGTTGCCGATGACGAGTTGCAGCTTGCTCACTTGGTTTCGACCTTCTCGACGGGGCCTCCGGCATCCTTCCATGCGGTGAAGCCACCCTGCATGTTGAGCACGGGACCGAGCCCCATGCGCTGCAGCACGTCCGTCGCGAGAAGCGAGCGCCAGCCGGAGGCGCAATGGATGACGAAAGTCTTGTCCTCAGCGAAGACCGGCTTGTGATAGGGGCTCTCAGGGTCCACCCAGAATTCCAGCATGCCGCGAGGAGCCGAGAAAGAACCGGGAATGCGGCCCTCGCGCTGGATCTCGCGCGGGTCACGAATGTCGACGATCACCACATCGGGGCGGCCGAGCATCTGGACGGCATCTGCGGCCGAGACATGTGAAACCTTCGCTTCGGCCTCCGCCATCAGCGCCTTGTAGCCAAGCGTGATCTTCTGTGGCATGCCCGCTCCCTGCAACTTCCGCGTATTGCGGATTTTGTTGCTCTCCGCCAAAAGCCCCGTCAAGTGAAATGGATTCACGCCACCCGCTCCGCCAACCCGGCCTTGCCGATTTTCTGAAGATTGCCCTGCTCGGCGCCATCTGGGGGTCGGCGTTCCTGGCGATCAAGCTCTCGGTCCATGAAACCGGGCCGCTCTGGCTGGTCATGATCCGCGTTGCAGTGGCCTTTGTTCCAATCGCGCTCTTCACCTTGTGGCGCCGCGACAGCCTGCCGCCTGACGGGAGGGAGTGGCTCATCATCATCCTCATGAGCCTGCTCAACACGGTTGGACCGTTCTTCCTGATTTCCTGGGCGGAACTCTACATTCCGGCCGGGGTCACATCGCTCATCATGGGGGCCGGCCCGCTGGCAACCCTGGTGGCGGCGCATTTCACGACGCCGGATGACCGTTTCACGGGAAACAAGCTCGCCGGCATGCTGTTGGGCCTTGCGGGCCTCATGCTGGTGGTCGGGCCCGGCATCTCGCAGGGCCTCGGGTTCGATGCCCTGGCCTATGGGGCGGTGTGGCTCGGCATGCTGTGCTACGTCGCTGCCGGGTCGATGATCCGCCTCGTGCGCAAGACCAGCGTTGCCATGATGACCAGTGTAAACATGGGTGTCGGCATCCTCACACTCACGCCGATGCTGCTGCTTGCAGGCGAGCCGCTGGCGCCCATGAGCTTCACCGGCGCGATGGCGGCGCTCTATCTGGGGCTTGTCTGTACTGGCTTGGCCTATCTGCTGCGCGCCCACATCACGCTCTCGGTGGGGCAAACCTACATGAGCATGGCGAGCTACGTGATGCCGCTGTCCGGCGTCTTGCTGGCATGGGCCATTCTGGGGGAACCGGTCACCTGGCATATCGTGGCGGCTCTTGCCTGCGTCCTTGGCGGCTTCGCACTTGCCAAGCGCGGATCATCCTCAAGCCATTGAACTTGCGCGAGTTCCTTTCGACCAGGTGAGTCCATCTGGCTGGAACGCGCGCTAGAGAGATTTCGGCAGGTGGCGCCAGGAAATCCAGCCGATGACGAAAAGCCCAAGGCTCAGGATCACGAACACCATGCCGATGGGGAGCCACAGCAGCGCAAAGGCAAAGACGAAGCCCGGGATCAGTTCCGAGAAGTCGATGTAGGTGCGGTAGACGGCGGTCATGTGCTGGCGCTCACGGTGGCGGACGGCCCGCAGGAAGGGAATGCCGCCAACCCCGTCCAGCGCCGAGGCGGCAACCGAGCCCATGAGCAGGCAGGCAATCGCCACATAGGGCGCAGCGGTTCCGGCGATCCCGGCAAACATCGCGGCGGCAGCGCAGAGCCCGAAGGCGCAGGCAATCACCACCCTCACCCCATGGCGCCGGGCGATCCGCCCGGAGAGCCAGGCCGTGAGCAGCAATGCCTGGCTGGCGGAGATCATCAGGCCTCCCAACGTCTTGCCCAGCCCCGCCTCGACCAGCAACAATGGCCCATAGATGAAGAAGGTGGACCAGAAGCAGGACCGGCCGAAAGCAATGAGCCAGGCCAGCCGGAGCCGCGGCTGAGCCAGAAAACGCCGCAGGTTGCGGAGCGCATTGAAGTCCTCGAGGTTGCCCGGTGGCAGCGCGTTCACATTGTCGGAGAGCCTGAGGTACCAGAACAGCAGCAGCAGGACCGCGGTGGCGGCAATCGCCGCAAGCTGCGGACCCCAGGGTCCGAAACTCACGTAAAGCCAGACCCCGAGCGCCGGCCCGGTCATCCAGGAGAAGGTCGAAAGGCTGAGCCGCAAAGGTTCCGAGCGGGCAAGGTCGGTGCGGCGGATGTGGTCCATGATGTAGAGCGAGAGGGTGATGTTCATCACCGCTGCGCCAAGGTTGCGCAGCAGCATGCCCGCGGCCTGACCGGCCACGACATGGCTCGCAAGGGCAAGACTTGCCGCGATCATCAGGCAGGCGCCGAAGGTATAGGCCCAGCGCCGCCGCATGCGGCCAAGCAGATGCGGCAGCATCAGTGTTGTCAGCAGGACCGTGACCGAAACGGCAGTCGACAGCACGGACACCTTCTGCGCCGCACCGAGAATGTCATAGGCCTGCAACGAAACGACGGTCGAATTGAGTGCCCGCACCAAGGACTCGACCGAAAACAGGGCCGCAAAGGTATAGGCCCCGGCGCGGCGCGGCATTGGCAGGATGGATGATGGGAGATCGGACGGCATGGCGATGGCTGCCGCACACGAGCACCTTTTCACGCTGCTTCGCAACTGGTCCGGAGAGGGATGTGCTCATGCTTTCGAGGTATGGCTTGAGGCAGGCTCGGCCCGGGTCTAGACACGAAGCCATGTCCAGCTCCGAAAAACGCTCCGTCGCCCTCGTGTCAGTGCTCGCAAGCGCCACGCTCGCGGCCGGCAAGATGGTGGCCGCCGCCTTCACGGGCTCGCTGGGCATTCTCTCGGAGGCCATCCACAGCATTATTGACCTTGGCGCCACCGTCATTACCTATTTCGCCATCCGCTGGGGCGACCAGCCCGCTGACGATGAGCACCACTACGGCCATGCCAAGATCGAGAGCGTCGCGGCGCTTATTGAGACAGCCCTTCTTTTCCTGACGACGGCATGGGTCAGCTGGGAGGCCATCAAACGGCTGACAGGCGAGGAGACACACCAGGTCGAGGTGACCTGGTGGGCCATCGCCATCATCGCTGGCTCGATCCTCATCGACTACAACCGGGTGCGGGCGCTGCGCCGGGTGGCAAAGAAGACCGGGAGCGAGGCTCTGGAGGCAGACGCCCTGCATTTTTCTTCCGACATGTGGAGTTCGCTGGTGGTGCTGGGCGGCCTCGGTGCGGTCTGGGCGGGGCTTCCAGCAGCCGATGCCATCGCGGCTCTGGTCGTTTCGGTCTTCATAGCCCTTGCTGGCTGGAGGCTTGGCGCGCGCACCCTGAACACGCTGCTCGACACCGCCCCCGCCGGAGCGACGGAAACGGTGCGCGGGCTGGTGAATGACGTCCATGGCGTGCTGGCGATCAAGTCGATCCGCCTCAGGCCCTCCGGAGCGACGATGTTCACCTCGATCGTGGTCGAGGTGGCGCGCACCATGCCCATCGACGAGATCGTCAGGACCAAGGACGCGATCTTCAAGGCTGTAGAGGACCGCTTCCCCAATGCCGACATCACCGTGACGGCGAACCCCGTCGTGCTCGACAACGAAAGCGTGTTCCAGAAAGTGATGCTGATCGCCACGCGCCGGAATCTCGCGATCCATCATCTCACGGCGCAGAAGATCGGCGGCAAGCTCGCCATCAGCTTCGACCTCGAGGTCGAGGGCTCGATGCCGCTGGGCGAGGCCCATGAGACGGCGACCGCCCTCGAGGAGGCGATCCGGGGCGAACTGGGCTCGGACGTCGAGGTGGAAAGCCACATCGAGCCACAGCCGGAGCGGATGCTGCAGGGACAGGACGCGCCCCCGGGCCTCACCGCGGAGGTCGTGGCGGCACTCATGGAACTTGCCGCACTATACCCCCGCCTCACCGACATCCACAGCATCAGGCTCCGGCGAAACGAGGAAGGCCTGTTCCTCCACTACCACTGCCGATGCTCGCCCGGCGACAGTGTCGAGCAGATCCATGACGACATCGACCGGGTGGAGGCGGGACTGAAAGATCGCTTCGGCGACATCCGCCGCGTCATCGCCCATGCGGAGCCGCTGGGTGCGCGCCGCCACGCTCTGTGAGGTCAGCCGGCGGGCGGAGGTTGCTCCAGCTTCTGGCTGGTCTTCGACAATTCCTTGATGCGCTCCACCTCGCCGTCGGGGATCTCCACCCGGTTGGCAACGCTGAACGCCTCATAGTAGGCGTATTCGAGGGGCACCATGACGGTATAGAGTTGCTGGACCCTGGCGAGGTTGCGCAGCTCAAGGATCATTTCGGAGATGTATTCGGCAGTATCGCGCTGGCGGGCTGGAAAACTTGCCATTGCCGTTTCTGCCGCTCCCGGGGCTGTTTCCTGAACCGTTGCCCGCCGTCTGCTGTCCATCGAATCCTCTCAAGGTTGTCTGTTTTCCCCGGATTTCACTCTATACGTGCTTAATGGGAAGAAAAGCGTCTTAAGATTGAATCCGCGGTGTGGGCGGTAGAAATATATAGCCGCCTTGCAGCGCCGGGATGATCCCTATATGAGGCCTCGGAACCTGTTCAGGACTGTGAATGACTGTCGTCGTCGTTGAATCACCGGCCAAGGCCAAGACTATCAACAAGTATTTGGGCAAGGATTTCATAGTCCTGGCTTCATATGGCCATGTCCGCGACCTGCCTGCCAAGAACGGCTCGGTGCGGCCCGATTCCGATTTCGAGATGGATTGGGAGGTCGATGGAAAGTCATCGAAGCGCCTCTCGGACATTGCTGCCGCCCTGAAGACCGACGACCGGCTGATCCTGGCGACCGACCCCGACCGCGAGGGTGAAGCCATTTCCTGGCACGTGCTCGAGGTGCTGCGGAAGAAGGGTGCCCTGAAGGGCAAGGCCGTACAGCGTGTGGTGTTCAACGCGATCACGCGGAACTCGGTGCTCGAAGCCATGCAGAACCCGCGCGACGTCGACGGCGCGTTGGTCGATGCCTATCTGGCCCGCCGCGCCCTCGACTATCTCGTGGGTTTCACGCTCTCTCCCGTGCTGTGGCGGAAGCTGCCCGGTTCGCGCTCCGCGGGCCGCGTTCAATCCGTAGCGCTCCGCCTCATCTGCGACCGCGAACTCGAAATCGAGGCCTTCCGCGCCCAGGAGTACTGGACCATCGACGGCGCCTTCACGACGCCTCAGGGTCAGGAATTCCAGGCCTCCCTCAGCGCCATTGCGGGAAAGAGGCTGGGCAAGCTTGAGATCACCAACGAGGCCTCGGCGCGTGCCATCGAGCAGGCGGTCAAGGGCCAGCCCTTCAAGGTCGACTCGATCGAATCGAAGCCGGCCAAGCGTCACCCCTACCCGCCCTTCCGCACATCCACGCTGCAGCAGGAGGCATCCCGCAAGCTCGGGTTCTCGTCTTCCCGCACCATGCAGATCGCCCAGCGCCTCTATGAAGGCATCGATATCGGCGGCGAGACGGTGGGTCTGATCACCTATATGCGAACCGACGGTGTCGACATGGCGCCGGAGGCCATTGCTGCCACCCGCAATGCGATCCTCAAGAATTTCGGGGAGCCGTATCTGCCGTCCGTTCCCCGCCACTACACCACCAAGGCCAAGAACGCCCAGGAGGCACACGAGGCGATCCGCCCCACGGAAATGTCGCGTCACCCGATGAGTGTGCGCGGCAAGCTCGATCCCGACCAGTTCGCGCTTTACGAGCTGGTCTGGAAGCGGACCATCGCCAGCCAGATGGAAAGTGCCGAACTGGAGCGCACGACCGCAGATATCGGCACTGCCGGGCATGACGGCAAGCTCTACTCCTTCCGTGCCACGGGGTCCGTGGTGAAGTTCGACGGCTTCCTGCGGGTCTATTCTGAAAGCCTCGACGACGGCGAGGATGAGGATTCACGCCGCCTTCCCGCCATGGCCCGGGGCGATTCCATCGGGGTCAAGAAGATCGAGGGCATTCAGCACTTCACGGAGCCCCCGCCGCGCTATTCCGAGGCCTCGCTCATCAAGAAGCTGGAAGAACTCGGCATCGGCCGGCCGTCGACCTATGTCTCCATTCTCGAAACCCTCAGGACGCGCGGCTACGTCAGGCTGGACAAGAAGCGCCTGATCCCGGAGGACAAGGGCCGGATTGTGACCGCCTTCCTCGAGAGCTTCTTCCGCCGCTATGTCGAATATGACTTCACCGCCGGCCTCGAGGAGCAACTCGACAAGGTCTCCGCCGGCGAGGTCGACTGGAAACAGGTGCTGCGCGATTTCTGGCGCGACTTCACGGTAGCGCTGGAAGACGTCAAGGAACTTCGCGTCACCAATGTGCTGGACGCGCTGAACGACATCCTCGCCCCGCATATCTTCCCGCCCCGCGAGGATGGCGGAGATGCACGCGCCTGCCCGTCCTGCAGCGCGGGCCAACTCTCGCTGAAGCTCGGCAAGTTCGGCTCGTTCATCGGCTGCTCGAACTATCCCGAATGCAAGTTCACGCGCCCGATGTCACCGGGTGCGGAAGGTGCAGACGCCGTTCCGGCAGAGGGCGTCCTCCTCGGCGTTGATCCCGAAACGGGCGAAAAGGTTACGCGCCGCGCCGGCCGCTTCGGCCCCTATCTGCAGCTGGGCGAGGCCGTTGAGGGCGAGAAGCCGCAGCGCGCCTCGATCCCCAAGGGAAAGAAGCCTGAGGAGATCACGCTGGAGGAGGCATTGAAGCTGCTGTCCCTGCCACGTGAGATCGGCATCCATCCGGAAACGGGCAAGCCTATCGTGGCCAACTTCGGCCGCTTCGGGCCTTTCGTGCTGCATGACGGCACCTATGCCAATCTTGAGTCGCCCGAGGACGTTTTCACTGTCGGCATCAACCGTGCTGTCGACATTCTGGCGGAAAAGAAGGCGCGCGGATTCCAGCGGCCAAAGGCAGGCGCGCTCAAGGATCTGGGGGCACATCCCGCAGGCGGCGGCAGCATTCAGGTGATGAAGGGCCGCTACGGCCCCTATGTGAAGTTCGGCAAGATCAACGCCACGCTGCCCCGCGACAAGGACCCGGAGTCCCTGACGATGGAGGATGCCCTGGCTCTCCTAGCGGAACGCGAAGCCAAGAGCCCCGCCAAAGGCAAGACCGCCACCAAGAAGGCCGCTCCAAAGAAGAAGGCCCCTGCCCGCAAACAAGCAAAGAAGGCCGCGCCCAAGAAGCCCAAGGCGGCCTGACAGCCAGAACCCGGATTGCTGGGGGGTATTCAGAAGGCCAGGCGCCCGGCCGATGGCGCTGTCAGCGCCATCGCGCGCTTGGTCAGCGGCCCGTCCGCGCCACGCGCTCGATTTCCTCGCGCACAAGCCGCTCAACCATCGGCGGAAGGTTCTCATCCAGCCATTGCTTCAGCATGACCTTGAGAAGCTCGCGGGTCATGTCCTCGATCGACTGTTCGCCGATGGCGCGGGCAAGCAGACTGTCGGCCAGGCGGCCGAAGGAAGACTGCACGGCCTGGGCCGAGCCGCCAGACAGGATGGGCGCGTCCGCGGTCTTCGGCAAGCGATCACCCTCACGCAAGAGCGATGTGCCGGCATCTTCGCGGGGCCAGGCGGAGGGTTGCGGCTCCCGGGGGACGCGCGGCGCGGGCCTGGTCATCGGCCGTTCCGTTCGCACGGGCGCACGCGTGGGCTCAGGTTCCGTGACGGTGCCCCTGATGCGCGGCGCCGGCTGTGCTGGCGGGGGTGACTGGGCCTGCAGAACCGGCTCGATATCGCGCCAGGAGCGGCGCGGGGTGTTGCTGCGCAGGGCTGCGGCAAGGCTTGCAGCGCGCTGGGCGGGATCGCGCGGCGCCGCCGCGGTCCGGGACCGCGTGATCTTCTCGCGCAATTGCTCGATTTCACTTGATGTCGCCGCCGGCTCCCCGGTCATGGCTTGCCCGGCCGGAATGGCAGACGTTTCAGGACCAATGTCTTCGTTGATGGCCTTGCGGATCGAAGCCAGAAGATCTTCCATGCGCGGTTCTGCAGTCACTTAACCCACCCTGACGGGAGCATCCCTCCCCGTTGAATGACAAGGATTACGCCAGTGCACCCGCCTTGTCGATATGCCGTCATCGCCTTAGAGCATGATCTTGGGCGAATTCCTTTCGACCAGGTGATTCCACCTGGCCGGAACGCCTACTAGTCGACGGTCTTGACGTCCGTACCGATCCACTTGTCGCGAACCCGGAGGTAATTCTCCTCAGGATCGTAAAGCGGCACGGAGAGGCCAATGTCGCGGGCCGTCAGACGGCCGATCGCGGCAAGAAGCTGGTAGCCGGCAACCACGCGCGACTTCTCCGCATTGACCTGCAGCACTTGCGACAGCACCAACTCGCGCTGGGCGTCCAGAACGTCGAGCGTGGTGCGGGTTCCTGCCTGATATTCCTGCTGAACGCCGGTGAGGGCAAGCTGGGCAGCCCGGACCTGGGTCTTGGTGTTCTGGATGATCTGACCCAGACCCATGTAAGCATTCCATGACTGCGCCACGGCACTGCGCACGTCACGGGCCACTTCGATCAGCTGGATGCGGCTCTGGCTTGCCCGCTGCTTGGCCTCACGCACCTGCGAATAGGCGAGACCGGCCTCATAGAGTGGGATGGTCAGCTGGGCTGAAATGGCAGCAGACCGGAGTCCCGTCCTGTCCTCGCCGAAATTCGAGTCAGCCGTCAGCGCCTGTGCCTGGAGGCCAGCGCTCGGCAGCAGGGCCGAACGGGCTACGCCGATGTTGCTGTTGGACGCAACCTCGACGAAAGCCTGCGCCAGAAGGCGGGGATTGATTTCACCGGCGATGTCCAGGGCCGAGGAAAGCGACTTCGGTAACTTCGCAATCTTCGGATAGGAGAGCTTGCCGGGTTCGTTGCCCACCAGCTGGACATAGGTGGCGATGTCCTGTGCCAGAGTCGTCTGCACGTTGACCAGCGCATTGCGTGACTCGGCAAGCCGCGCTTCCGACTGCGCCACGTCGGTACGGGTGATTTCGCCTACGGCGAAACGCTCGTTCGAGGCGCCGACCTGGGTCTGGAGTGCTGCGACGTCCTGCTTCCGCAGCACAACGAGCTGGCGGCCGGCGTAAACGTTCATGTAAGCCTGCACGACATTGAACAGGACCTGCTGCTCTGTCTCCAGAAGGCCTTGCCGCCCCGCATCGACCTGCGCCTCTGCCGCCCTGGTGCTCTCAACCGTGCGGAATCCCTGGAAAACCGGCTGGTTCAGCACGATGGCGAGGTTGCCGGACTGGGTCCGATCCTGCCGCAACGGCCGTTTTGGTTGCTGGAAGTCGTTTTTCACCACGGACTCGCTCTGGACATTACCAGATACGGTAACAGACGGCCGCCAGCCGGACAGCGCCTGCGGAACCAGTTCGTCCGTGGCACGCTGGCCAGCCCGTGCGGCGTTGAGCGTGGGGTTGGTGACGTAAGCCTTCTCCATGGCGCCGAACAGCGTATCCGCCTGCCCAGCAACGGATTGCAGCGTCATCATCACCGTGATGGCTGCGCCGCAGAAAAGGTTCCTTGCCGAGTAACGTCTCATGAACTCACAACTCCAACTCGCTTGCCACGCACTTCGAACTTCCAGCCGCTCAGAACGAGAAAGCAGGCTTCTTCTTCCGCAGCCCCGGCAGGGCTGCAATCGATGCATCGAAGACCGGGCGAACGGCGATGGCCGAGCCCGACTTCGTATGAAGGCAAGCCTTTGCCATGGCCGCCTCCCCCACAACGGCAATCAGCCGCCCGCCGTCTGCAAGTTGGTCGAGCCAGGCCTGGGGCACTTCCTCGACACGGCCCTCTGCGACGATGACGTCAAAAGGCTTATCCCCAGAAACGCCCGCAGCAAGCGGGCCCTCCACGACGTTCACGCCCGCCACGCCTTCAAGGTTATGGCGCGCCGATGCAGCAAGTGCTGCATCACACTCCAGTGCCACCGTGTGCTGGGCGATTGCAGCAATCACTGCCGCCCCGTAGCCGGTGCCGGCACCAACCACGAGGACCCTGTCTTCCGGCCTGATCGCCGCATGCTGCAGCATCCGCGCGAAGGCCATCACCTCGATCAATGCACGCGGGCCGCCAGACGTGTCGGCAGGCTCCAGCGGCACGTCCTCATCCATATAGGCAACCGCTCGCCGGCTTTCGGGAACAAAGACTTCGCGCGGAACACGCTCGACCGCTGCAATGATCCGGCGGTCAGTGATACCGTTCGGTCGCACTTGCGACTCGACCATGTTAAGACGTGCGGCGGAAAAGTCGGTCATCATCGTCCTGAAACAGCCGGGAGCATATCCGGGTGAATAATGCGTTAGCGAAGTCCTCCGCGCAAGTCCATACATCGGAGGCCTGCCGGCATCAGGCCACGGAAGAAGTGGTTGTTTCGCCGGGAGCCATCTACTATAAGCCGCCTCCGAAGGCCTCGTGGCGGAGTGGTTACGCAGAGGACTGCAAATCCTTGCACCCCGGTTCGATTCCGGGCGAGGCCTCCATCGAGAAAACCGCATGGCAGACTGCAATCTCGTCCTCATTCATCGCGGCCCGGAATATCTCCGTGATTTTGAGCAGATCGCCCGGCGCATTGTCGCAATCGATCCCAAAATCGCTGTTACGGCGGTCGGCCCTCGCGTCAAGTCGGTGATGAACGATGCAGAATGGCAGCTCCCAACGCTGACGGTTGCATTTCTCGCCAAGTTCGAGGGCAGCATTCGGCGGGGAAAAGTCCTCATGAACCGCCAGATCCACAAGCCGGGCCAGCACCGTATCTTCGCCGAAGCCGGCCTGCCTTCGCCGCCGATCGCACACTTCGCACCTGGGCTGAAACTCGACCCGTTTTTGTTCGGCGAGTTCGTGGTCCTGAAGCCGATTGACCCAAATTTCGCGTCCTACGGCCGCGGCGTGCAACTCTTCCGGCGCCGCAGGATCGAAACCATGGGCTGGCAGGATTTTCCGCCCGCGCATTTCATCCACCGCGACCGAAAGGGCTTCATCGTCCAGCGCTTCATCGACATCGGCCCGATGATCCCGCTTTACCGCGTGCTCACGCTGTTCGGGGAACCGCTCTACTGCTGGCTGGCACGCGAGAAGGTGCCGCGGCCTCCGATTGCCGGAACGGATGCAGAAATCGAGAATCTCAGGATCACCAACACCGGAGATTTCCGCGAGCGCATCCGCTGCAACGATGGCGATGTGCTCGATCTCGGACGGCGCGTCGGCCACGCCTTCCCCGATATACCCCTCCTCGGCATGGACATCATGCGCGAGGAACGGACAGGCAAGCTGTTCGTCCTCGAATGCAACCCCGGAGGCAATACCTGGCACTTTTCTTCAAAGATGACTGCGGGCATACGCCAGCAGATGGGTGGCGCGAGCCTGGTGGGCGAGAGGAAGGGTGAACTCCTGGGCAGACAGATGCTGATCGACCAGTTCGGCGCATTCGACAGGGCCGCCGAAGTGCTGGTCCGCAAGACCCGCGAGCTCGCCTCCTAGGCAGGCGGCAGAACGCCTGCGTTCAGTGTGAAATGCCGCTTGCCGCCAGAGGTCAATGGCAGAGCCTCCACATTTGTGAAACGGCTGCGCAAGCGCCCTCCCAGCACCGCGTGAAGGTGCTCGCCGATCGCTTGCTCCTGCGAGGCTGTGAGGCTTCCGGCATAGCGGAACTCCATGTCGTCTTCGGAGAGTTGCGCCAGCAGCCATTCATCATGGCCGATGGTCTGCATCAGGCGGAAGCGGTCAATCTTTGGAAGCTCCGGCGCCTCTCCGGGCCGCGTGAACATGTGTTCCCGCCGGCCGGCGATGCTTGCGATGGCCGGCAGGACGCGCCCGCAGCCGCAGGCTGGCCCGGCCACGACGAAGTCGCCGGATCTGTAGCGGAGCAGCGGCGTCGCATAGCCATAAAGCGGAGTCACCACCACCTCGCCCGTTTCGCCCGGCTTCGCACGCGCTCCGTCCGTCTTGACGATCTCTAGCACCAGCTGTTCGCTCTGGATGTGATAGATGCCGCTGCCGGGGCATTGAACGGCCATCACGCCGCCCTCGGCGGATGAGAAGGCATCGATGATCGTACTGCCGAAGGCACTGGCCGCGGCCTCCCTCACCTCGGGCGCCAGATACTCCCCCACGCTGACTATAAAAGGAATGCTGAGCTTCGTGCCGGTGCGCAGCGCCTCGCAGGAAAGCCGCAGGATGTTGGAAGGCAGTGTGTTGACGTAGACCGGACCGCGTCCCGCCATCTGCTCCAGCTGCTCGCGCGCAGGTGTCGCGATGTCGATCCACAGGCGCTCGCCGCGCTCTGCCGGGTCGCGCCAGGGAAAGCCCCATATCTCCTGGCGCGGCTGATCCTGCCTCAGCTTGCGGAACACGAAGAGCGGACGCGACTGGTCAAGGCCCCAGCTATGATACATGCGATAGCTAGCCAGAAGCCGTCCCACCGCCTCGAGCGAGGTAATGTCCCGCCTAGCCGCGGGCCCGGTGCTGCCGCCCGTTGTGAGCGGCGTGATGACACCATGCAGTTTGGAAAAGCTACGGGGCCTGAAGGCATCGAAATTTTCGGTGATGTCACGACGGCTGATATATGGCTGGGCCAGCCAGAAATCCGAATTCGCCGATAGCCCCTCCGGCGCCACTCTGCGCGCGGCGTAGAAAGGCGTTTCCTCAAAAGCATGCTTTGCAAGCCGTTGCAGCAACCTGGACTGGTAGGCGTCGAGTTCCTCCCCGGAGGCTCTCTCCGACGTCAGCAAGCTGTTGAGATAGGCCTCCGCGATGTCCAGTCCCGACATTCCGCTGTCTCCGCCAAAAAGAAAGGGCGGAAAACCGCCCCTTCCCGAAACTCTGTCCTGCAGGCGGGCGGTCAGGCCCGCGTCATGGCAATGCCGAGTTTGCGGTAGTTCACGCGGTAGAATCCATCCGCACCCACCGATACAGCCTCCGGCATGACATTGAGCACATCCTGCGCCATGACGCCCTCGAACCTTTCCACGCCGTTGGTATAGCGGAACTGGAACAGGGGCAGCCCGTAAACCGTCGTGCCCACTTGCTCGATATCCGCCTTGAGGCGCACGTCGGATTCTCCGTCGCCGCCGTCATCCGCACAAATGGAAAGGCCTGAAGCCGCCACAGACTCCAAATTGAAATCGTTGCCGTCATCCGCACAAAGCGCAGCAGCGGACAGACTTGACTGTGCAAGCATTGATGGAGGCTGCCCGGGCTCGTCCGCGCAAATCGAAGCATCCTCGAGCCTCATCTGCAATTCGTCACTGGCGATGCTGAAGTCGCAACGGCTCGGTGCTCCACCGGCTTCCATCAGTTCAATGAGATTGGGCATATCAACCAAGCACGCAGAAACCGTCGTCATTGCTGCATCTCCTGCTCATATACGCTGCAGAAATCGTTATCACAAATGCCGAACTTTGCAAGGCGCTGCATGCATTGCTTTGGTAGCCTGTCAAATAGATGATCAAGCCATTGATCTTGCGCGAGTTCTTTTCGACCAGGTGATTCCACCTGGCCGGAAAGCGCGTTAGGAGCGCCGCTCCGGCCGCGGGCTGCCATATCCGAAACGAGCGGCAAACCTCGGCCAGCGCCGGTGCAGCCAGTTCCCGAATTTGACGGTCATCCGCCGCTGAAGCCGCCTGACCGGTGGAAAATCGATGGCAAGGATCGCAAGCCCCACCGGCACCATCCAGAAGCCGAGAACCGGCAAAAACCCCACCAATCCGCCCAAAACCATTGCGCCGCCCAGCAACACCCGCAGCAGGGGATGGTGCGGAACCCCGATCCGGTAACCCAGAATATTGATCCTCGGCATGTTCTCTCTGGTTGGCTGTCCGTGAGCCACACATATGGTGAAGGGATGCCATGCTTTCCATGCGCATCGATTATGAAGGGATTGCGGCGGAGTCTCAGAAAGTGCTTTTCCCCGCCGGAACGCTCTGGTATAGCCCCGGCCATTCCCCGATAGCTCAGTTGGTAGAGCATTCGACTGTTAATCGAATTGTCCCTGGTTCGAGTCCAGGTCGGGGAGCCAGCAGCCTCGTGGTAACTTAGCGGGATCTCACCAACCCTGAGAAGCCCGCAATGGCCAACAGGCTCAGCGCCCATCCCACCATTGCCTGAAAATAGAAATAGGCCATAGCGAAGGAGCCCCAGCGCTTGCCCGGGTCGGGCCTCCAATACTCTTTCTGGCCGATCTCCAGCACGGGAAACAGGGTGTCGAGGGAATACATCCAGGCGTTGAAGGCAGGGTAGCTGGACGCCTCGGGCTGGCTGAGGAAGCACTGGAGTTGCGACTGCCCTGCCCCCGCGCGCCCTGTTCAAGGCCGGACTGGACAATCCTGAAAGGCGAGTGATGGCCAAAACACGATGCTATTTTCCTGCCAACCATCCCGGAAGCCACAACGCCCCGCCGGCTTTCGAAAGGCACGCGGTGGAGAAGACGCATGCCCTCATGTTCTCACCCTTTCCTTCATTTGACGAACCCCGCCCCCTTGGGGCATGTCTAGCCCATGGACATCAAGCAAGACGTCATCGCCGCCATCGGCAACACGCCGCTGATCAGGCTTCGCAAGGCATCCGAGCTCACCGGTTGCACCATCCTGGGCAAGGCGGAGTTCATGAACCCCGGCCAGTCGGTAAAGGACCGGGCCGCCCTCTTCATTATCCGGAACGCAATGGCGCGGGGTGAACTGGCCCCCGGCGGCACGATCGTCGAGGGAACCGCCGGCAATACGGGGATTGGCCTCACGGTCGTGGCCAATGCGCTGGGCATCCGGACGGTGATCGTCATCCCGAACACCCAGAGCCAGGAGAAGAAGGACGCGCTCCGTCAGCTTGGCGCGGAGCTCGTCGAAGTTCCGGCCGTGCCCTACAAGAACCCCAACAACTATGTGAAATACTCAGGCCGCCTCGCCAAGGCGATGGGCGCCGTGTGGGCCAACCAGTTTGACAACGTGGCAAACCGCCAGGCCCATATCGAGACCACTGCTCCCGAGATCTGGAACCAGACGGACGGCAAGGTGGATGCCTTTGTCGCCGCTGTCGGTTCCGGCGGCACGCTGGCGGGCGTCTCCATGGGCCTGAAGGCCAGGAACAAGAACGTCAGGATCGCGCTGGCAGATCCGATGGGTGCGGCGCTTTACAATTATTTCAAGCACGGGGAGCTCAAGGCGGAAGGGTCTTCGATCACCGAGGGCATTGGACAGGGCCGGATCACGGCGAACCTCGAAGGCGCAATCGTGGACGACGCTTTCCAGATTCCCGATGCCGAGGCCATTCCCATCGCCTTCGACCTCCTGCAGCACGAGGGCCTCTGCATGGGCGGTTCGACGGGGGTGAATGTCGCGGGCGCCATGCACATGGCAAGGCAGCTCGGTCCGGGGCACACCATCGTGACCATCCTGTGCGACTACGGAACGCGCTATGCGTCCAAGCTCTTCAACCCAGCCTTCCTGCGTGAAAAGGGCCTCCCCGTTCCCCACTGGCTTGAAAAGGTGCCGCAGGTACCGGATGTGACAGAACAGGTCCAGGCATGAGGCTGCTGCCGTGAGCAACGAGATTGTGTCCACCGAATGGCTCGAATCCCATTTGGGCTCCCCTGACATCGCGATACTCGATGCCTCATGGCACCTGCCCACCGCCAAGCGTGACCCCAGGCAGGAGTTTCTGGCGGCCCACATTCCCGGCGCACAGATCTTCGACGTCGACGAACTGTCGGACACATCATCGCTGCTGCCCCACATGCTGCCGACACCAGAGAAATTCTCCTCGCGCATGCGCAAGCTCGGCGTGGGTGACGGCAAGCGCGTCATTGCCTATGACGCCGCGGGCCTGTTCTCCGCCGCGCGCTGCTGGTGGATGTTCAAGCATTTCGGCCATGATGACGTCGCCGTGCTCGACGGCGGGCTCCGGAAATGGCTCGCCGAAGGCCGCCCGATCGAGGACGGCCCCGCCCGAAAACCACAGGAACGCCATTTCACCGCCCGCACGCGCCCGTCCATGGTCCGTGACATGAAAGAGGTCGCTGCCGCGCTTGCTTCCGGCTCAGCACACGTCGCGGATGCCCGATCCGCAACCCGTTTCCGCGGCGAGGAAGCAGAGCCAAGGCCTGGCGTCCGCGTCGGCCACATGCCCGGTGCGCACAACGTCCACTATGCCAGCCTCCTCAACCCCGACGGAACATTGAAAACGCCAGAGGCCATCGCAGAGGTTTTCCGGTCGGCCGGCATCGACCTCGCGAAGCCGGTCATCACCTCCTGTGGTTCCGGCATCACCGCGGCAATCCTGACGCTGGGCCTGACCCTTGCCGGGGCAAAGGATCATGCGCTTTACGACGGTTCATGGACGGAGTGGGGCGGCAACCCGGATGCCGAAGTGGCAACCGGCCACTAGCGCGCGTTCCGACCAGGTGGAATCACCTGGTCGAAAAGAACTCGCGCAAGTTCAATGACTTGAGCATGATCTTATCGCAAAAGTGGTTTCCACTTTTGCGGATCATGCTCTAATGCCATTCCCGTCTTTCGCGAGGTGACCGAAAGGCGGAGAGAAACCTCTCCGCTCACCTTACGGGCGGCGCATAGAGCAGCCCGCCCGCGTTCCAGAGAGCGTTGATGCCGCGGCTGATCTGGAGCGGCGTCTGCTCACCCAGGTTCCGCTCGAAAATTTCGCCGTAATTTCCCGTGGCCTTGATGGCGCGCACCGCCCAGTCGGCGTCGAGCCCCAAGTCGGCGCCAAAACTGCCTTCCAGCCCCAGCAGGCGGCGGATGTCGGCGCGCTTGGAGTCTGCCTTGAACTGGTCGACGCTCGCCGCCGTCACGCCCATCTCCTCGGCGTTGATCAGCGCGAAAAGTGTCCAGCGCACGATGTTGAACCACCGCTCGTCACCCTGACGCACGACCGGGCCCAGCGGCTCCTTCGAGATCACGTCCTGCAGCACGATCGCGTCATCAGGATTGGCAAGCCTGAGGCGGACGGCATAGAGGACAGAAACGTCGGTGGTGAAGGTGTCGCACTTGCCTTCATCGAAGGCCTTGATGAGATCATCGAGCTTGTCGAACCGGATGGGCTGGAAGACCATCTCCTTCTCACGGAAGAAGTCCTCGACATTGAGCTCGTTTGTCGTGCCCGTCTGAAAGCAGATGGCAGCACCCGAGAGGTTGAGCGCCGAGGTTACGCCCAGGAGCTTCTTCACGATGAAGCCCTGACCGTCATGATAGGAGATGCCAGGAAACCGCAATGGCGACTTGGTCTCGCGTTCCATTGTCCATGTGGTGTTGCGCGACAGCACGTCGATTTGCCCCGCGGCAAGCGCATCGAAACGCTGCTGGGCATTCAACGGCACATAGGCGACCTTGCCCGGATCGCCCAGCACGGCGGCCGCAAGGGCACGGCAGAAGTCAACATCGAAGCCAGCCCATGCGCCATCTTCGCCCTTGGCCGCAAAGCCCTGAAGGTTCGGGTTGACGCCGCAGTTCAGTTGCCCGCGCGCCTTGATGTCGTCGAGGGTTGCCGCATGAAGGCTGGATGTCAGCCCGAGGAAGAGCGCTGCCGCCGCAAGAAGCCGTTTCATGATTCCTCCAACATAATCGTGAAGCTAGCCCGGCGCGGGACGGCCCACAAGCTCACTTCAGGATCTGGCTCAGGAACAGTTTCGTGCGCTCATTCTGCGGATTGGAAAAGAACGCGTCAGGCACATTCTCCTCCACGATCTGGCCCTGGTCCATGAAGATCACCCGGTTGGCCACCTGCTTGGCGAAGCCCATCTCATGGGTCACGACCAGCATGGTCATGCCCTCTTCCGCCAGGCTCACCATTGTGTCCAGAACTTCCTTCACCATCTCCGGATCGAGTGCCGAGGTCGGCTCATCGAACAGCATGATCTTTGGGTTCATGCAAAGTGCGCGTGCAATCGCCACGCGCTGCTGCTGCCCGCCGGAGAGCTGGCCTGGATACTTGAGCGCCTGCTCGGGGATCTTGACCCGCGTCAGGAATTTCATCGCGGTCTCCTCCGCCTCGCGCTTGGGCAAGTTCCTGACCCAGACCGGCGCGAGCGTGCAGTTCTCGAGAACCGTCAAATGCGGAAACAGGTTGAAATGCTGGAACACCATGCCGACATCGCGCCTGACCTCGTCGATGCGGCGGAGATCGGCCGTGAGTTCCGTGCCATCGACCACGATGCGGCCCTTCTGGTGTTCCTCAAGCCGGTTGATGCAGCGGATCAGCGTCGACTTGCCGGATCCTGACGGTCCGCAGATCACGATGCGCTCGCCTTTCCAGACATCAAGCTTGATGTCACGCAGGACATGGAAGTCGCCGAACCACTTGTTCAGACCAGCGATCTCAATGACAGGCGTCAGATCCAAGGTCTATCTCCTCATGCTGGCATTGAGCCTCTGCTCGGTGAACATCGCATAGCGCGACATGCCGAAGCAGAACACCCAGTAGACGACAGCGGCAATGAAATAGCCGGTGTTCGCCGTCTGTGGCGAAGCCCACTTGGCGTCCTGCGTGCCCGCGGTAATGATCCCGAGGAAATCATAAAGGCCGATGATCATCACGAGCGTCGTATCCTTGAACAGGCCGATGAAGTTCCCGACGATGTTCGGAATCGATACTTTGAGCGCCTGCGGCAATACGATCTTGCGCATGACCTGCCAGTAGGACAGGCCAAGCGCCATGGCGCCCTCGTACTGGCCCTTGCCGATGGCCTGCAGTCCGCCCCTCACCACTTCCGCCATATAGGCGGCGGAGAATAGCGAAATGCCGATGAGGGCTCGCAGCAGCTTGTCGAAGCTCATGCCGTCGGGCAGGAACAAGGGCAGCATCACGCTCGACATGAAGAGCACGGTGATGAGCGGCACTCCCCGCCAGACCTCGATGAAGATCACCGACAGCAGCCGGACAACAGGCATGCTTGAGCGGCGCCCCAGCGCCAGCAGGATGCCGAGCGGCAGCGAGGCTGCGATTCCGGTGACGGAGACCACCAGCGTGACGAGAAGGCCGCCCCAACTCGACGTCTCGACCGGCACCAGGCCGAAGTCGATGTCGAGGAGAAGGAGAACGAGAAGTGCGGTCGCCGCCGTGGCAACCCAGACACCGAGCAGCCCGAGCGCCCGCCCTCCGCCGCTTTTGAGAAGGCACCAGACGGAAAACGCTGCCGCGACCGCGATGGCGGACGATACGGCATAGGGCGTAAGCCAGTGGCCACTGACATAATCCCTCAATCCCAGAAGCCTCCGGACCAGGTGGCCGAGCGGATCAAAGCCAATGAGCCCAATAGCGGAGGCCAGCAGCGAAACGAGACCGTTCAGGGCCGCCAATCCTTCCGCAACAAGCCAGAGGAGCGCGGGTGCAAGACCGGCAAGCGCAAGGACAGCGCCCGCCCGGTTGCTCTTCATGCCATTCTCGAGGCCAAGCGAGGCGACCGGCAGCAGCACGCTGCCGAGAAGCGTGAGCAGCACAACCACCGCATAGCCAGCTGGGCCTACGTCGAAGTTGCCGCCGGAGAGCAGGATGAGCGCCACCACCGGGAATGCGACGGCAAGGAACAACGCATTCCACTGCTTGCCCGGCGCGGAGGGGATCAGCATCGGCACGATGCCGGCAACACCGATCAGGAACACCAGCGCGGGCCGCCATCTCTCGTCGATCGGATAGAACCCGAACAGCCATTGCGGAAACTTGGCCCACACGAAAGGCCAGCATGCGCCCGCACCGTCTACCGCGCAGGCCTCACGATCCTGACCGGTCCACACGGCGCGGATCAGCGCCCAATCGATGATCGACCAGGCAACCAAGGCCATGAAGAGCCCGAAGGTGATGGTAAGCAGCGTATTGCCGGGGCTCGCAAACAGGTTCTGCCGCAGCCAGCCGACGGGCCCCACTGTTCCGGGCGGCGGCGGAAGGATCGGGGCCTCCTCGCGGCGCACATAGGCTGAGCTCGCGCGTGCCTCCATCGCACTATCTCTCCACCAGCCGGACGCGCCGGTTGAACCAGTTCATGAAGGCCGACGTCATGAGGCTGAGGGTCAGATAGACCGTCATCCACACGAGCACGATCTCGACGGCCTGGCCCGTCTGGTTCAGGGTCGTGCCACCCATGGCAACGAGATCGGGATAGCCAATCGCAACGGCGAGCGATGAGTTCTTCGTAAGGTTCAGATACTGACTGGTGAGCGGCGGAATGATCACGCGCAGCGCCTGCGGCAGGATGACAAGCCGCATGATAGGCCCTGGTGCTAAGCCCAGTGCATGAGCGGCTTCGCTCTGCCCGCGCGGAATGGCCTGGATTCCGGCGCGCACCGCCTCCGCGATGAAGGCGGCGGTATAGACCGACAGCGCCAGCAGCAATGCCATGAACTCAGGAACCAGCGTCGCACCGCCGCGGAAGCTGAAGGAGCCCATCACCGGGTAATCGAAGGTCACGGGCCAGCCAGCGATCGCGAAGAACAGGACAGGCAGCGCGATGACGAGCGCAAGGGCTACAAGCCCAGACGCAAAGCGCTCTCCCGTCTCCGCCTGACGCTTCCTCGCCCATCGATGGATGATCAGGGAACCAGCGGCCGCCAGTCCCAGGCCAAGCAGCGCCATCCACGCCCCCGGCCCGAAGATCGGCATGGGCAGCGTCAGCCCCTTGTTCGAAAGAGCGCCGATATCCCAAATCCTGATCGCGTTCCGTGCATCCGGCAATGGCTTCAGCACCAGCGCGTACCAGATGAAAAGCTGCAGCAGCAGCGGCGTGTTCCGCAGGAATTCGACAAAGATCGACGCCGCGCGTGCCGCCAGCCAGTTGCGCGACAACCGCATCACGCCAACGGCAAAGCCAAGAACGGTCGCCAGAACAATGCCCATGGCGGAGACGAGCAGCGTGTTGAGAAACCCTACCAGCAGGGCACGCCCGTAATTCGACTCGCTCGAATAGGCGATCAGCGAAAAGACGACGTCGAAGCCGGAATTCCGCGTGAGGAAGTCCCAACCCGACGCGATATTGCGGTTTGCGAGGTTGCGTGCCGTGTTCACGGCGAGGTCGTAAACCAGGACGCCGGCGACAAGCACCAGAACTGCCTGGAAGAACAGGGCCCGCCAGCGCGGATCGTTCCAGGCTGATACGCCTTGCCGCCCGTCGTCCTGCGAGTATTTCATGACGGGATATTCACTGACAGTGAGCCCGGCCTCATGAGGCCGGGCTCCTGGTCATGACTGCCGCTCAGCGGATCGGCGGCGCGTACTGCAGTCCGCCGTCCTTCCACAGCGCATTCTTGCCACGCGCGATCTTCAACGGCGTGTTCAAACCAACGTTGCGTTCGAAGATCTCGCCATAGTTGCCGGTGGCCTTGATGATGTTCACCGCCCAGGCCTCTTCAAGCCCGATGCCGGTACCAAAGCCCGCGGCGGAACCATCAGCGTTCTCGACACCCAGAAGACGCTGCACTTCGGGGTTCTTGGATGCCTTCATCTCTTCGATGTTCTGCGACGTGATCCCAAGCTCTTCCGCATTGACGAGCGCGAAATAGGTCCATTTCACCACGTTGAACCAGGCATCGTCACCCTGGCGCACCACCGGTCCCAACGGCTCCTTGGAGATGATCTCCGGCAGCACGACGTTCTCCTCGGGCTTCGCCAGCTTCAGGCGCACCGAGTAGAGACCAGACTGGTCGGTTGTATAGACATCGCAGCGGCCATCCTGGTAAGCGGCCAGCGCCTCTTCGTTCTTCTCGAAGGCGACGAGCTTGTATTCCATGTTGTTGGACTTGAAGTAGTCGGCAAGGTTCAACTCCGTAGTCGTTCCGGTCTGGGTGCAGACCGTTGCGCCCGCAAGCTGCGCGGCCGACTTCACCTCGGGAAACTTCGTGGAGTTGATGAGGAAGCCCTGGCCATCATAATACATCGTGCCGGCAAATTTCAGGCCGAGCGAGGTATCGCGGCTCATCGTCCAGGTGGTGTTCCGCGACAGGATATCGATCTCGCCGGACTGCAGCGCCGTGAAGCGCTCCTTGGCGGAGAGCGGCGTGAACTTCACCTTCTGCGGATCACCGAGAACGGCTGCTGCCACGGCCCGGCAGAAATCCACGTCCATGCCGGTCCAGTTGTTCTGCTCGTCCGGATTGGAAAAGCCGGGCAGACCCTGGCTCACGCCGCACTGGAGAAAGCCCTTCTGACGCACGTCGTCCAGCGTGCCTGCCTGCGCAGCACCCGCGGCGGCAACGCTCAAGGCGGCGCCGATGAAGAGGGAAGTCACCTTGTTCATCATTGAGTTCCTCAACCAGAAATTGATTTTGCAGCAACCGCACTACTGACCGTCAGATAATGCCTCCCCGTCAGGGCGGCCGTTTCCCAAGGGTCACACATGTGAACAATAACAATCGGAGAACTGTGACAAGGTCAAGGAGAAAGCAGCCGCCGTACCGCTGTTGCCAATTCGCCTGCCGTTGCAAAGGATTGGGCGGGCGGTTTGACCGGCCGCTCGACCATGATGACCGGTATGCCAAGCTCCCGCGCCGCAATCAGTTTTGCTTCCGTCGCACGGCCACCGGCATTCTTCGTGACGAGCCAGGTGATGGCATGATCCGTCATCAGCAGCCGTTCATACGCAACGGTGAACGGCGGACGATCCAGCAGCAGCGTCCAGCGCGGCGGAAAGGTGATTTCCGGCGGCTCGATCATGCGCGCCAGGCCAGATACGTCTTCCCGCGAAAGAAAGGGCTGGATCTCGTTGCGTCCGATGGTGATGAAGGCACGTGCGCGCTCCGGCAGAAGCGCGGCGGCCTGCGCCACAGATGCCGCGGGCAACCAGCGGTCGTCCACGGTGGCCAGCCAAGGCGCGCGTTCCAGCCGCAGGAGGGGCAGCCCCGCCTCACGGCATGCGGCATCGGCATTTGCGGACATGCGGACAGCGAATGGATGCGTCGCATCCGCCACCACAGCCACGCTTTCACGCCGCAGATAGGCGTGCAGCCCTTCGGCTCCCCCGAAACCGCCGCGCCGCACCTCTCCCGCCGGCAGTTCCGGGTTCTGCGTCACGCCCGCCAGCGAGGTGATGACGGAGTGACCACTTGCCACCAGCATGTCCGCAAGCTCACGGGCATCGCGCGTGCCCCCGAGAATGAGAATGCGATCAGGCGGCATGGGCGACGAGCTCACCCCGGCGCGAGACGATGATGACGTCTGCAACAACGGGCGCATCCCTCAGCACGGAGCGCACGGTCAGGAGTGCTGCTTCGGCAACCCGGTGGGCAAGGCCCGCTGCCTCCGCCATCTCCAGCACCTCCAGCGCCGTATTGGCCGCCAGCACCCTCTCACGGGGCAGCTCGGGCGCCAGTGCCGCCAGGAAATCGAATTCCACCTGAGAGCGGCCCGAATGGAGGTCCAGCGCACCCTGGGCAAGCTTGGTGATCTTGCCAAAGCCGCCGCCGATCGTCACCCGGGCAACCGGGTGGGAACGCAGATATTTCAGCAGCCCGCCGGCGAAGTCTCCCATGTCGAGCATGGCCTCGAGCGGCAGGCCATAATGCGCCCTGACCGCGTCTTCCGATGTCGAACCCGTGCAGCCGGCCACGTGCCTGAGGCCCATGGCCCGGGCGACGTCGATCCCACGGTGGATGGACGCGATCCATGCCGCACAGGAAAACGGATTGACGATCCCTGTCGTGCCGAGGATCGAAAGCCCGCCGATGATGCCAAGGCGCGGGTTCCAGGTCTTTGCCGCCAGTGCTTCCCCATCCGGTATGGAGATTTCGATCTCCGCGGCGCTCCCGCCCAGCTCTGCGATTACCCGGGCCATCATGTCGCGCGGCACCGGATTGATGGCGGGTTCACCCGGCGGGATTGGCAGTCCGCCCCGCGTGACAATGCCGACGCCGGGTCCGGCCCGGAAGCGGATGCCCTCGCCGCCTGGGCGCACGGTTGCCACCACCATGCAGCCATGCGTCACGTCCGGGTCGTCGCCGGCATCCTTGATGATTCCGGCGCGCGCCCAGCCATCACCCCGCTCCTCCAGCGCCAGCGGAAACGACGGCGTTTCGCCCTTTGGCAGGGTGATCGTCACGGGATCGGGGAATTCCCCCGTCCGCAATGCCGCAAAAGCCGCCTTCACTGCCGCCGTTGCGCATGCGCCCGTGGTCCAGCCGCGCCTTAATTCGCCTTCGGGCTTCTCACTTCGCATGGGCCCACTGTATAAGGCGGCCATGGGACTTGGACCAACGAAAAGGATCGGCGACTGGGTGAGCTCTCCCGAGCAACACACCGGATTCGCAAGGCTCGACGCCGAAACCTTCCCGGCCTTCGAGCCCGGCTGGGTCTGGCTCGTCGGCGCTGGACCGGGGGCGCCAGGCCTGATGTCGCTTCTCTGCTACCATGCCCTCCAGACCTGTGACGTCGTCGTCTACGATGCGCTGGTCAACCCTGACATCCTGCGCTGGGTCAAGGTCGGCGCAGAGCTTGAGTATGCCGGAAAGCGCGGTGGCAAGCCCTCTCCCACCCAGAAGGACATTACGCTCCGCCTGATCGACCTCGCGCGGGCCGGAAAGCGCGTGCTGCGCCTCAAGGGCGGCGATCCGTTCATGTTCGGCCGCGGCGGCGAGGAGTGCCAGAACCTCGGCGCCGCCGGCATCCCCTTCCGCATCGTGCCCGGCATCACGGCGGGGATCGGCGGCCTCGCCTATGCAGGCATGCCCGCGACCCATCGCGACACCAACCACTCCGTCATCTTCCTGACCGGCCACGACGCGACCGGCAACATGCCGGCCAATGTCAACTGGCAGGCCGTTGCACTGGCCTCTCCCGTGATCGTAATGTACATGTCGATCAAGCATTTGGGCGAGATCGCTCAGGCTTTAATGGAAGGCGGGCGCACAGGCGACGATCCGGTGACCATCGTGTCCAACGCCTCCATGCCGCACCAGGAGGTCGCCGCGACGACCCTTGCAGGGGCCGGCGCCTATGTGATGGCCAACGAGCCTCCGACCCCCGCCATCGTCGTCGTCGGCCGTGCCTCTGACTGGCGCAGCCTGCTCGACTGGTACAAGGGCCCGCTCCGGGAGAACCCGGTTGGCTAAGGCCATCGTGGTGGCGGCCCCCGCCTCGGGTAGTGGCAAGACACTGATCACGATGGGCCTGCTGCGGGCCTTCCGCAATCGCGGCGTCCGCACGGCTGCTGCCAAGGCCGGCCCCGACTATATCGACCCCCGCTTTCACGAGGCCGCCACGGGGCGTTCCTGCTACAATCTCGATCCCTGGGCGATGAGCCACGGCCTTATCGGCAGCCTCGCCGCCGACCTCGCGGCGGGTTCGGACCTCGTCATCATCGAAGGCGTGATGGGCCTGTTCGATGGACCGCGGGGTGCCAAAGGCTCCACCGCCGACCTGGCGCAAGCGCTTGGCCTGCCGGTGATCCTCACCGTGGACTGCCGCCAGCAGGCCCAGTCCGCCGCAGCACTCGTTCATGGATTTGCAAGCTTCCGCAAGGACTTGAACCTCCTGGGCGTGATCCTCAACCGGGTCGCCAGCGCGCGCCATGAGGCGCTGCTGAGGGAGGCGATCACCTTGCCGGTTCTCGCGGCACTGCCGAACGACAGCGCCCTTGCCTGGCCCTCCCGCCACCTCGGCCTCGTTCAGGCGCAGGAGAATCCGGAACTCGAGGCGTTCATCGCGGGGGCCGCGGCACGGGTCAGCGAGCAGGGATTGCTCGACCGCGTGATGGACCTCGCCGCACCCCTTGCCGCCCCGCCGGGATGCGCCGCCCTGCCGCCCCCCGGACAACACATCGCTGTGGCGCGGGACGATGCCTTTTCCTTCGCCTACCCGCACCTGCTGGACGGCTGGCGCAGCCAGGGAGCAAGCCTTTCGTTCTTTTCGCCCCTTGGCGACGAAGCGCCTGATCCCAAAGCAGATTTCGTCTTCCTGCCCGGTGGCTACCCCGAACTCCATGCCGGGAGGCTGGCGGCCAATGCCGAATTTCGCGCAGGCCTTCGCGCCCACCCCGGTCTCGTCTATGGCGAGTGCGGCGGCTTCATGGTGCTGGGCGATAGCCTGACGGATGCGGCAGGAACCACGCACCCCATGGCGGGACTGCTTCCGCTGGCAACCAGTTTCGCTGCCCGCAAGTTGCATCTGGGCTACCGGCGCCTGACGCCGCTTGCCGGTGCACCATGGGCCAAGCCATTGACCGCACACGAGTTTCACTATTCGACCCTGGTCACCGAGGGTGATGCCGAGCGATTGTTCGCAGCTGTTGACGCAACCGGTGAACCGCTTCCTGCCATGGGGCTGCGGCGCGGCCTGGTGATGGGGTCCTACGCCCATGTCATCGCGGAGGCGGCATGACCCGCGCGATCATGTTCATGGGCACCGGCTCGGATGTCGGTAAGTCATTGATCGTGGCCGGACTTTGCCGGGCCTATGCCAACCGCGGACTGAGCGTGATGCCCTTCAAGCCGCAGAACATGTCGAACAATGCGGCAGTGACGGCAGATGGCGGGGAAATAGGCAGGGCGCAGGCACTCCAGGCCCGCGCGGCCCGGGTGCCGAGTTCGGTGCACATGAACCCCATCCTTCTGAAGCCGGAAACGACGACGGGCGCCCAGATCATCGTGCAGGGCAAGCGCCAGGCCTCGATGACGGCGCGGGAGTATTTTCGCAACAGAAGCAAATACTTGAACGACTGCCTCGACAGCTTCCGGCGGG
This sequence comes from Aestuariivirga sp., assembly GCF_044239095.1. Taxonomy (GTDB): domain Bacteria; phylum Pseudomonadota; class Alphaproteobacteria; order Rhizobiales; family Aestuariivirgaceae; genus Aestuariivirga. The sequence continues at coordinate 26,993 of NZ_JBIICB010000014.1, forward strand.
TCTCGCAAGGCGCGGACGCGGTGCTGGTGGAGGGCGCGGGAAGCCCCGGCGAGATCAACCTCCGGAACGGCGACCTCGCCAATATGGGCTTCGCCGAGGCCGCAGACATTCCGGCCGTGCTGATCGGCGACATCCACCGTGGCGGGGTGATCGCCTCGATTGCGGGGACCTTTGATATTCTGCCCCCGGCCGACCGGGCACGGCTGAAAGCCTTTCTGATCAACAAGTTCCATGGTGATCCTGAACTGTTCTCGGAAGGACGTAGCTTCCTCGAGACCCGCACGCTGACCCCCTGCCTTGGCGTGATCCCCCACTTCTCAGGGGCGCGGCGGCTTCCGGCGGAGGATGCAGTGGCACTTGAGGAAGATCTGCAAACCCATTCTTCTGGAACAAAAATTTCCGTTCTGCGGCTGCCGAGGATCGCCAATTTCGACGACCTTGACCCATTGCGGCAGGAACCGGGCGTGGCCTTGTCCTTCGTCCAACCGGGTGACGCCATTCCGGGAGATGCCCGCCTGGTCATCATCCCGGGCTCCAAGTCGACCGTCGCGGACCTTGCGGCGCTGCGGCGGGAGGGCTGGGACATCGACCTTCTGGCGCATGTCCGGCGCGGCGGCCTGGTGCTGGGCCTGTGCGGCGGATACCAGATGCTGGGGAGAACGATCAGCGACCCGCAAGGGCTGGAGGGTTCCGCTGGCGACGTGGCCGGACTGGGCCTGCTGGACGTTGAAACCACCCTGCTGGCGGACAAGACGCTGACCCGCATTACCGGCACCCATGTCCCCACCGGGGCGGCACTTGCGGGGTATGAAATCCACCTCGGCCAGACGGGTGGGGCGGACTGCTCCCGGCCCTTCGCCCTGCTGGAGGGCCGCCCGGACGGGGCGATCAGCGCCTCGGGGCAGGTCATGGGAAGCTATCTGCACGGTTGCTTTTCCAGCGACGAATTCCGCGCCAAGTTCTTGACTTCGCTTGGGATTCAATCCAGCACTCTACGCTTCGAGGACACCATCGAGACAACCCTCGACGCGCTGGCGCAGCACCTCGAGAACCATCTCGACCTTGACCGCCTCCTGTCACTCGCGGGAGAGGTGTGATGGACTGGCCCATGATGGTCTTCGGCCGCGCAGCAGTGGCGCTGCTGATCGAGAAATTCACCGGCTATCCACAGGCCATCCACAGCCGTATCAGCCACCCGGTCGTTTGGGCAGGAAGGCTGATTACCTATCTGGATCAAAAGCTTAACAAGCCGAATGTGAGCCCTGCGGAAGGCCGTGCACGGGGTGTGGCAGCACTGGCCATCCTGATCAGTGCGGCGTTCTTTCCGGCCTGGATGATTGCCGACGTCCTGTCCCACTGGCGGCTCGGTTGGGTGGTGGAGGTGTTGCTGGCGACCACGCTCATCGCCCAAAGATCCCTGAAAGATCATGTACTTGACGTTCACCAGGCGCTGGGGCGTTCGCTGCCGGAGGCGCGCCGGTCGGTGAGCATGATCGTGGGGCGCGATACCACGAGCCTCGACGAGTCCGGCATTTCCCGCGCGGCACTGGAGAGCCTGGCCGAGAACAGTTCCGACGGCATCGTCGCCCCTGTGCTGTGGTATGCCCTGCTCGGCCTGCCCGGCATCGCCATCTACAAGGCGATCAACACGGCGGATTCTATGATCGGCCACAAAAATGCGCGATATCAATGGTTTGGGTGGGCGTCCGCAAGGCTGGACGACGTCGTGAACCTGCCTGCCTCACGGCTGACGGGCTTGCTCTTCGCGGCCTGCACCCCCTCACGCTTCAGGGAGATCGTGGCCATCATGCGCCGCGATGCGCCCAAGCACCAATCCCCCAATGCCGGCTGGCCCGAAGCCGCGATGGCAACCGCCCTCGGCCTGCGCCTGGGCGGCCCGCGCAGCTACCAGGGCGACATGCTGGAGCTGCCGTGGATGGGCGAGGGGCGCACCACCCTCACCCGCGGCGACATCCTCAGTGGTGTGAAATTGATGACGCGGGCGATGCTTTTGTTGAGTTTTGCGTTGCTGTTCGTTGCTATTGTGTAGACATGCGGTTGCCGCTCAACCCTTGAGGCGCAGCGGCAGTCCAGCCGCCACGAAATAGACCTCGTCAACTGCGGCTGACAGTTTCTGGTTGGCGATCCCCTGCTCGTCCCGGAAGCGGCGGGCCATGGCATTTTCCGGCACGATGGAGAGGCCGACCTCATTCGAGACCAGAACAACCCTTGATTGTGTCTCTTGAAGGGCCTCTCGCAAGCCATCGACCGCCCCGCCGATGTCGCGGCCATGGTGCATGAGGTTGCCGAGCCAGACGGTGACGCAGTCGAGGAGGATGAAGCCCTGGGCCTGGCGGAGGGCGGCGGCGGGATCGAGCGGGGCTTCGAGCGTCGTCCAGCCATGGGCGGCGCGCTCTTCCCGGTGGCGGGCGATGCGCTGGCGCATCTCCTCGTCGAAGGGTTCGGCGGTGGCGATGTAGGTCCGGGGCCCTTCAGAGGCGCGGGCCAGCCCCTCCGCGAAGCGGCTCTTGCCGGAGCGGGCGCCGCCGAGGACGAGGGTCTTCACGTGGGCGCCCGGGGAATGCGTGCGATGAAGTGGCCGCGCATGCGGTCCGGCCACTGGCGGAAGGGCACTTCGCCCGTCTCGCTTTCACCGTGGAGGGCGAACCAGTCGAGGATGGCCTCGGCCTGCTCCCGCGTCGGCTCATGGCCACCGGTGACATAGGTGAAGCGGCCGCCGTCACGCAGGATGACGCTGCAGTGGCGGCTGCAATTCCACAGGCAGGCCTGGGTGCTGACGCCAAGCGCAAGGCCACGCTCCGCGATGGCGTCTGCCATGTGGGCGATCAGCGTCTCGCCCCCCGTGCGGCCGTCGGGGCCGGTCTTCTCACTGGGAGAAAACTTGCAGGTCGTGCACATCACGATGTCGCGCATGGGGCTCCGGTGCCGGGGGCAGTTGCCAAGGGGTGGCCTTCAATGTAGGCAATCGGCAGGCCTGTCAACGCGATGAACATTGGGCGATGAAACCGGCATGAATTTCAGATCAATCGCCTTCCTCGCGTCGGATTCGCCCGAGGCCCGCGAGGCCCAGCGGCGGCTTGCCGCCATCCACGGCAATGCCGATCCCGACCGCGCCGACTGCGTGGTGGCACTGGGCGGCGACGGCCACATGCTGCAGACGCTGCACCGCTTCCTCTCCACCGGCACGCCCATCTACGGCATGAACCGCGGCACGGTGGGCTTCCTGATGAATGATTATGCCGAAGAGGGCCTGAAGGAACGGCTGGCCGCGGCGGAACTCACCGTCATCCACCCGTTGAGCATGGTGGCGGTGGACGAGACGGGCAAGGTGCACCGGGCCATCGCCTTCAACGAAGTCTCGCTGCTGCGCCAGCGCCACCAGGCGGCGAAGCTGATGATCGCCATCGACGACAAGCCCCGCCTTGAGGAGCTGACCTGCGACGGCGTGCTGGTGGCCACACCGGCGGGCAGCACGGCGTATAATCTCTCCGCCCACGGACCAATTTTGCCGATCAATTCGGAGCTGCTGGCGCTCACCCCGATCAGCGCCTTCCGCCCGCGCGGCTGGCGCGGCGCCATCCTGC
>NZ_JBIICB010000015.1:0-30423 GCF_044239095.1 Aestuariivirga sp.
CACGTAGTCCTCGTCCTGGAGGTCCACCGGCAGGTCGAGCTTTGCGGGCAGCACGTCCAGCGGGTCGCAGGTCGGGCCGAACACCTTCCACGGCTTGGTGGGACCCGGCAGCACCTTGCCACCGCGGATCACGCGATAGGGCGGTTGCAGTTCCGGCACCTGCATGAATTCCATGAGGCCACCGTAGACGCCGTCGTTGAGGAAGATGTCATCGCCATCCGAGCAGACGAGCTTGATGCGGGTGAGAAGCGACATGGCATTGGCCACGAGGCCGCGGCCAGGCTCACATTCGAGCTGCGGTTCCATGCCCTTGCCGAAATGCCGGGTCGCAGCCTCCGCGATGGTGGTGAAGAAATGCGCGAGGGGAGCGGGCTTGCTCAAGGGATAGCTGACCGGGAAGCCACCGCCGACATTGAGCTTGCCGACATGCACGCCGGCCGCGCGCGCAATGCGGGCGGCCGCCTCGATGTGGCGTGCGTAAACAGCCGGGTCGCGCGATTGTGAGCCGGGGTGAAAGGTCATCACCGGCACATAGCCGCGGCGCTGAATGTCCTGCAGCAGCTCGATGGCCGTGTGCTCGGGTGCGCCGAATTTGGTCGAAAAGTCATGGGCGGAGGCAGCACGGTCGCGCGGGAGCACGAAGCGGACCGCCAGTTCGACGGCATGGTCGCTGCCCACGATGGCTGCGATCTTCGCCACCTCCTCGCGCGCGTCCACGGCAAAGCGCCGGCAGCCGAACTTGTGATAGGCGTTGAAGATCTCGCGCCGCGACTTCACCGGGTTGTGGTAGTGGAAATGGGCCTGAGGGGCCACCGAATGGACCAGCGTCATTTCCTGCACCGAGGCCACATCCCAGTGTTGAAGGCCAGCCGCCGCCAGGGCGGTTGCCACCTCCTTCGAGGGGTTGGACTTGACGGCGAAGCTGACCGTTCCCGGAAAGCCGGCGGTGAACTGCGCAAGACGTGCTTGCAGCGCCTCTGCGCTGAAGCAGAACACGGCCTCTTCCGGCTGCATCAGCTGCGCCACTGACGGGGCATCGGCGTAGAAGGGTTCGGACACGACGTTGAGCGCGGGCTGAGCCATTTGGAACCTCCATCAGGGCGGGGCAAAGTTGAGGTGTTCGTATGCCGATCGACGCGGTTGGAATACACACGGCGTTATGCTGAATTGTGACGATTGAGTCGTCGGTTCGACGGCAGGAGACCCCATTCCGACGCATGGTACAGATCACGCCCAAGGATGAGGAGCTGATTGCGCTCCTGAAGGTCGACTCGCGCGAGCCCGTCGCCTCGCTGGCCCGCAAGCTCGGCCTCTCGCGCACCACGGTCCAGGACCGGCTGAAGCGGCTTGAGGAAACGGGTATCATTGCAGCCTATACCGTTCGCCTTTCCAGCGAGATGGACCAGAGCGGCCTGCGCGCCTTCGTGACGCTGGCGGTGGAACCCCGCCGCCAGATCGAGGTGGGACGGCATCTCGCCCGCTTCCCGCAGATCGAGACCCTGCACACGGTGAGCGGAAAGTTCGACCTGATCGCACAGGTGAAGACCGCCTCTTCGGAAGCCATGGACCGGCTGATCGACGGCATTGGCCAGATTCCTGGCATCACCAGGATTGAGACGTCGGTCATCTTGTCGACAAAGCTTGATCGCAGATAAGGGCGCTTTAGCCGCCCAAAGGAGCCACATGCGTTTCGCCACCACTGTCATTTCCGCCCTCATGCTGTTTCTGGCCAGCCCGCTTGCCTGGGCGGAGGAGCGGGTCGTGCCCGGCTCGACCACCGAGCTTCAGCTGTCCTTCGCACCTGTCGTGAAGCGAACGGCGCCGGCCGTCGTCAACGTCTATGCCCAGCGGGTCGCCGCCGTGGCGCAAGGCAACCGCTTTTTCGATGATCCGTTCTTCCGCCGCTTCTTCGGCGACGACGGGTCATTCGGCAGGCCGCGCGAGCGGGTGCAGAATTCGCTGGGCTCAGGCGTGATCGTCGATCCGGCTGGGCTCATCGTCACCAACAACCACGTGATTGCCAATGGTACGGACATCAAGGTGGTGCTCGCCGACAAGCGCGAGTTCGAGGCCCGGGTGCTGCTTGCGGATGAGCGCACCGACCTTGCGGTTCTCAAGATCGATGTGCCGGACGAGGACTTGCCCGCGCTGACGCTGGGTGATTCCGATGCGCTGGAAGTCGGAGACCTCGTGCTGGCCATCGGCAACCCGTTCGGCGTCGGGCAGACGGTGACGAGCGGTATCGTCTCCGCACTGGCGCGGACCAAGGTGGGGGTGAGCGACTATCAGTTCTTCATCCAGACCGATGCCGCCATCAACCCCGGCAATTCGGGCGGCGCCCTCGTCAGCATGAATGGAGAGCTGATCGGCATCAACACCGCCATCTTCTCGCGTTCTGGCGGTTCGATCGGGATTGGCTTCGCCATTCCCACCAATATGGTCAGGACGGTTGTCGCTACGGCAGAAAGTGGCAGCGACGCCATCAAGCGGCCGTGGCTTGGCGCCGAATTGCAGGATGTGACCTCCGATATTGCAACCTCGCTCGGCATGGCGAGGCCGGAAGGTGCGATGATCGTGAGCCTCCATCCGCAGAGCCCGCTTGGCGCATCCGGCCTCAAGCGCGGTGACGTCATCCTCGCCATTGAGGGCAAGCCGGTGGAGAGTGCGCAGGAGCTGGGCTACCGCGTGGCGACGACGGCGATCGGCTCAACCACCATTGTCGAATACCAGCGCAAGGGCGAGCGCCGCGAGACGCAGGTGACGATGGTGGCGGCGCCCGAGACGGTGGAGCGCGAGGAAACGTTGCTTGAAGGCCGCAACCCGCTGGCCGGAGCGGTCGCCGCAAATCTGTCGCCCGCCGTCGCGGATGAACTTGGCCTGCCGGCCAACACCGAGGGTGTCGCCATCGTCAAGCTCGAGGGCGGGCCTGCGCGGCGCTTCTTCAAGCGTGGTGACATCGTGGTTGAAATCAACGGCGTGATGATTGACAGCGTCGAGGCACTGCGGACGGTTCTGGAAAGCGATGCCCGTCTCTGGCGCATCGCCATCGACCGCGGCGGACGCATCATGAAACTTGCCGTGGGCGGGTGATGTCCAGCCTGTTCCAGGCGGCAGGTTTCGGCAAGGACGCTCCCCGCCCGCTGGCGGACCGGCTGCGCCCGCAGAAGCTCTTGGATGTCGTGGGGCAGGATCATCTGGTGGGCCCCGAGGGTGTCATCACGCGGATGCTGGCCGCAGGCCGCATCCCGTCGATCATCCTGTGGGGGCCGCCGGGCACGGGCAAGACCACCATCGCGCGCCTGCTGGCGGGAGAGACCGGGCTGGCCTTCGAGCAGATCTCGGCCATCTTCTCCGGTGTTGCCGACCTCAAGAAGGTGTTCGAGCAGGCGCGCATCAGGCGCGAGCAGGGCAGGGGCACGCTGCTGTTCGTGGATGAGATCCACCGCTTCAACAAGTCCCAGCAGGACTCGTTTCTCCCTTTCGTCGAGGATGGCACCATCATCCTCGTCGGCGCTACGACCGAGAACCCCAGCTTCGAGCTCAACGGCGCGCTTCTGTCGCGCGCGCAGGTGCTGGTGCTGAACCGGCTGGACACGGAGGCCATGCAGGCGCTGATCCGCCGTGCCGAGATGTTCGAGAGGCGGTCACTCCCCGCCGAACCCGCCGCCCGCGAGGCGATGATCGGCATGGCCGATGGCGACGGGCGCTATTTCCTCAACATGCTGGAGGAGGTCTTCGCCGCCGTGCCGGAAGGCGGGACGCCGCTCGACACGGAGACGTTGGCCCGCACCGTGCAGAAGCGCATGCCGCTTTATGACAAGGCGGCGGATGGGCACTACAATCTCATCTCCGCGCTCCACAAGTCGGTGCGTGGTTCTGACCCGGATGCTGCTTTGTATTATCTGGCCCGCATGCTGGTGGCGGGAGAGGACCCGCTCTTTATCGTCCGCCGCGTGGTGCGCATGGCGATCGAGGATGTGGGACTCGCTGACCCCGAGGCGCTGCACCAGGCGCTGGCCGCCAAGGAGACCTATGACTTCCTCGGCAGCCCCGAGGGAGAATTGGCCATCGCGCAGGCGGTGGTCTATGTGGCGAGTGCTCCGAAGTCCAACGCGCTCTACACCGCCTACAAGGCTGCGATGGAGCGGGCGAAGCAAACGGGCTCGCTGATGCCGCCCAAGATCATCCTCAACGCGCCGACCAAGCTGATGAAGCAACAGGAATACGGCACCGGCTACCGCTACGACCACGACCAGCCGGATGCCTTTTCAGGCCAGAACTATTTTCCGGATGGCATGGGCCGCGAGAAATACTACGACCCCGTCGAACGCGGCTTCGAACGCGAGGTGCGGCGGCGGCTGGACTATTGGTCGAAGCTGCGGAAGGAGCGGGGCGGATAAAATGTTTTCCCCTTCTCCCGTTGCGTAGCAATGGGAGAAGGTGCCCGAAGGGCGGATGAGGGCCTGTATCCGCGAGCCGTGCCGGTTGAAAGAGGCCCTCATCCGGCCTGTCGGCCACCTTCTCCCATCGCGTTGCGACGGGAGAAGGGGACGAGGGTCAGACAGTTGTTCCGAAGGCCCGCAGCCGCGAAACATAGTCTTCCGGCAACCCGATCTCCACCGCACCGGTGATGAGCGCCGACATGTACTCCACGCTGGGAACATGTTTCCCCGGCTCCGCGCGCGCGAGATAGGTCAGGCAATCGAGCGCCTCCCCATCCATCAGCACACGGACGGTCTTCCGGTTGTAGCGGTTCACTTGCGCGGGCTTCGCCGGATCATACCCCTCGCGCCTGTCGAGCGCTGCGAGGTCCTCGTCATGCAGCCGGTAGACCACGCCCCACACTTCCGCTTCGGGCTGCTCCACAATTCCCGCCACGCCACAATTGCGGATTGGTGAATGGCGCGGGAAACAAAGCGCATACCCTGGCAACACCGCCTTCCCGATCACCTCATGGTCCGGGCAGCGCTGGCGCATCTGGGTGCGCGACATGTTGGAGCCATAGGCGAAATAGAGCACTACTCCGCTGCCTGCTTCCTGCCTCGTCGCAGGACCTCTTTCAGGAAGTGGCCGGTGTAGCTGCGCTTCTCGCGCACAACGTCCTCGGGCGTTCCGGCGACCACGATCTCGCCGCCGCCATCACCACCCTCAGGGCCCAGATCGATGATCCAGTCAGCGGTCTTGATGACTTCGAGATTGTGCTCGATCACCACCACCGAATTGCCCTGGTCCACAAGCTCATGCAGCACCTCGAGGAGTTTCTTCACGTCGTGGAAGTGAAGGCCGGTCGTGGGTTCGTCCAGAAGATAGAGCGTCCGCCCCGTTGCGCGGCGGGAGAGTTCCTTGGCGAGCTTCACGCGCTGCGCCTCGCCGCCCGACAGCGTGGTCGCCTGCTGGCCGACCTTGATGTAGCCCAGCCCCACGCGCTCCAGCGTTTCCATCTTGTCGCGCACGGATGGCACGGCGCGGAAGAATTCGGCGGCTTCCGTCACAGTCATGTCGAGGACATCGGCAATCGACTTGTCCTTGAATCGGATCTCCAGTGTCTCGCGGTTGTAGCGGTGGCCGTGGCAGGCATCGCAGGTCACATAGACGTCCGGCAGGAAGTGCATCTCGATCTTGATGACGCCGTCGCCCTGGCAGGTTTCGCAGCGCCCGCCCTTCACGTTGAAGGAGAAGCGCCCCGGCTCATAGCCGCGCGCCTTGGCCTCCGGCAGGCCTGCGAACCAGTCGCGGATGGGCGTGAAGGCGCCGGTATAGGTGGCGGGGTTGGAGCGCGGTGTGCGGCCGATGGGGCTCTGGTCGATGTCGATGATCTTGTCGAGCAGTTCCAGGCCCTCGATGCGATCATGCTCGGCGGGGGCTTCACGCGTGCCCATGAGCTTGCGGGCGGCGGCCTTGTAGACCGTGTCGATCAGCAGCGTGGACTTGCCGCCGCCGGAGACACCCGTGACGCAGGTGAAGACGCCTAAGGGAATTTCCGCCGAGACGTTCTTGAGGTTGTTGGCGCGGGCACCCTTGACGCGGATGGAGCGGTTCTTCTCCCACTTGCGACGGATGCCGGGCAGCGGCACGGCGAGCTGGCCGGTGAGATATTGGCCGGTGAGCGACTTGGGGTTCGCCATCACCTCCGCAGGCGTTCCCTGCGCGATGATTTCGCCGCCGTGGACGCCAGCACCTGGGCCGATATCGACCACATAATCCGCAAGCCGGATCGCGTCCTCGTCATGCTCAACCACGATCACCGTGTTGCCGAGGTCGCGCAGGTGGACGAGGGTTTCGAGGAGCCGCGCATTGTCGCGCTGGTGAAGGCCGATCGACGGCTCGTCCAGCACATAGAGCACGCCGGTGAGGCCGGAGCCGATCTGCGATGCCAGACGGATGCGCTGGCTCTCACCACCCGACAGCGTGCCGGACGTGCGTGACAGGTTGAGGTAATCGAGCCCCACATCCACGAGGAATTTCAGCCGGTCGCGGATTTCCTTCAGGATGCGCGCCGCGATCTCCTGGTCCTTCGGCTTCAGCTTGGCCAGCAGGGTCACGAACCACTCATTGGCCTCGCGGATCGACATGGCGGAAATCTCGCCAATGTGCTTGCGGTCCACCTTCACGGCCAGCGCCTGCGGCTTGAGGCGGAAGCCGTTGCACTCGGAGCAGGGATGGTCCGACTGGTATTTGGATAGCTCCTCCCGCATCCACTCGGAATCCGTCTCGCGCCAGCGCCGCTCGATGTTGCCGATCACGCCCTCGAAGGGCTTCTTGGTCTTGTAGGCGCGGATGCCATCATCATAGGTGATGGTGACCTCGTCCTCGCCCGTGCCGAACAGGATCGCCTCGCGCGCCTTCTTCGGAATGTCCTTCCACGGCGTATTCATCGACACCTTGTAGTGCTTGGCCAGCGCCTCGAGCGTCTGGTTGTAATAGGGCGATGTGTTGCCGGTGCGCGCCCAGGGCAGGATTGCGCCTTCCTTCATGGAGAGCGATGAATCTGGCACCACCAGCTCTGGCTCGAAGTGCAACTCGGTGCCGAGACCATCGCATTTGGGGCAGGCGCCAAAGGGGTTGTTGAAGGAGAACAGCCGTGGCTCGATCTCATCGATGGTGAAGCCCGAGACGGGGCAGGCGAAGCGCTCGGAGAACAGCAGCCGCTCATGCGTGTCGTTCTTCGACTTGTTGGCGCCTTCCTCCGTGGTCTCGGAGGCCTTCAGCGGCTTGTCGGCGAATTCGGCAACTGCCAGCCCATCGGCCAGCTTCAGCGCCGTCTCGAAGCTGTCGGCAAGGCGCGTGGCGAGGTCCGGCTTCACCACCAGGCGGTCCACCACCACGTCCACGTCATGCTTGAACTTCTTGTCGAGGGCCGGAACGCTGTCGATCTCGTGGAACTGGCCATCGACCTTCACACGGGTGAAGCCCTTCTTCTGAAGCTCGGCAAGTTCCTTGCGATACTCTCCCTTGCGGCCACGCACGATGGGGGCGAGCAGATAGAGCCTCGTGCCCTCGTCGAGCGCCAGCACGCGGTCCACCATCTGGGTGACGGTCTGGCTTTCGATGGGAAGGCCGGTGGCGGGCGAATAGGCCACGCCGATGCGCGCGAAGAGCAGGCGCATGTAGTCATAGATCTCGGTGACGGTGCCGACCGTGGAGCGCGGGTTGCGGCTCGTCGTCTTCTGCTCGATGGAGATGGCGGGGGAGAGACCGTCGATCTGGTCCACGTCCGGCTTCTGCATCATCTCAAGGAACTGCCGCGCATAGGCCGAGAGCGACTCGACATAGCGCCGCTGGCCCTCGGCATAGATCGTGTCGAAGGCGAGCGAGGACTTGCCGGAGCCTGACAGCCCCGTGAAGACGATCAGCTTATCCCGCGGAAGTTCAAGCGACACATTCTTCAGGTTGTGCTCACGCGCCCCCTGGATGGACAGGACTTTCTTGTGCTCTGACATGGATTCTCGACTAGATCAAAATGAGAACATCCGCAAGGATGGACCGAACTTGTGACGGAGATACGCGCGCGGGTCGCTGGCAGTTTCCTGTTATCCACATCCGTCGCAGGAAAGGTTGACGCTCGGAAACCATAAGCTCCACCCGAATCGCCGTTCAGTGTCTAGATCACGGAGCAGGGCGCGTCCCATCTCTTTCCCCTCCCCCTTGTGGGGAGGGGCAGGGGTGGGGGCCGCTCTGAAGGCTGACAAAGTGTTTGAGTCCAAATTGCCGACACCACCCCGACCCCCACCCCGGCCCTCCCCACAAGGGGGAGGGAGAAGATCAGCAGCGTGACCCCGCACGACATCCTCCGCAAGACATTCGGCTACGAGAGCTTCCGGCCTGGCCAGGAAGGGATCGTCAGCACCTTGCTCGAAGGCCGGAATGTGCTGGCTGTCATGCCCACGGGTTCCGGCAAGTCGCTGTGCTATCAGGTGCCGGCCCTCGCGCGGGGCGGGCTCGCCATTGTCGTCTCGCCGCTCGTGGCGCTGATGCAGGACCAGGTGGCGGCGCTGAAGCTGGCAGGCGTTGCGGCGGAGACGATCAACTCGGCGGCCACCCGCGAGGACAATGTTGCGATCTGGCGCAAAGTGGCGTCTGGCGAGACGAGGCTCCTCTATCTCTCGCCCGAGCGGCTGATGACGGAGCGGATGATTGCGGCCCTGTCGCGGTTGGAGGTGACCCTCATCGCCATCGACGAGGCGCATTGTATTTCGCAATGGGGGGCATCCTTCCGGCCCGAATATGACATGCTGCAGACATTGCGGCAGTCCTTCCCCGGCGTGCCCATCGGTGCCTTCACGGCGACGGCGGATGAAGCGACACGGCGTGACATCGTGGGCAAGATCTTCGGCGGGGAGGCTGAGGTCTATGTCGCCGGCTTCGACCGGCCCAACATCCACCTCGCCGTGGCGCCCAAGGACAATGCCAAGCAGCAGCTGCTTGATTTCCTCGATGGGCGGAAGGGGCAGTCCGGCATCGTCTATGCGCTGTCGCGGAAATCGACGGAGGAACTTGCGGCCTTCCTCGTCTCGAAGGGCCGCCGCGCCATTGCTTACCACGCGGGCATGAGTGCGGAGGACCGGGCTGAGGCGCAGAGCCTGTTCATGACGGAGAAGGGCATCATCGTCTGCGCCACCATCGCCTTCGGCATGGGCATCGACAAGCCGGACGTGCGCTTCGTCTTCCATGCCGACCTGCCATCCTCGCTCGATGCTTACTATCAGGAGATCGGCCGTGCGGGGCGCGATGGCAACCCGGCGGATGCCCGCATGGTCTATGGCTTGGGCGACATCCAGATGCGCCGCCGCTTCATCGACCAGGAGGAGGGCGGCGACGAGCGGCGCAGGAGGGAGCACAAGCGCCTCGATGCGCTGGTGGCCTATTGCGAGGCGCCGGAGTGCCGCCGCCAGAACCTGCTCTATTATTTCGGCGAGGAGTCAGAGCCCTGCGGAAACTGTGATGTCTGCCTCGATCCCGTCCACCTTGTCGATGGAACGGCGGAGGCGAAATGGGTGATCGAAGCCGTGAAGACCACCGGCCAGCGCTTCGGGGCTGCGCACATCGCGGATGTTCTGGCGGGTAAACCCAATGACAAGGCCGAGGCGCTGCACCACACGGAGCTTGCCGTCTTCGGCATTGGCAAGGCGCATGGCCGCCAGCACTGGCAATCGATGATCCGGCAGATGATGGGCGGTGGTTATCTCGCGATCGATGTGGCGGGCTATGGCGGGTTGTCGCTCTCGCCCAAGGCCATCGCACTCGCCAGGGGCGAGGGCTCTTTCCGCTGCCGGGAGACCGCCGCCAAGCCCACGAAGAAGGCCGAGCGGGCGCGCAGGATCATTGCGGCGGTTGAAACCGAGGGTGTGTCAGACGAGCTCCTCCAGCGCCTCAAGTCACTGCGCGCGAAGCTGGCGCGGGAGCGCGGCGTGCCCGCCTATGTGATCTTCACCGACCGCACGCTGATCGACATGGCCGCCAAGCGCCCGCTCACCCGCTGGGATTTCGGCGAGGTGCATGGCGTAGGCGAATCGAAGCTGCAGCAATTCGCCGAGATCTTCCTAGCCGAGATCCGGGCCCATTTGCAGGAAGCGCGCGGAGTTGCCTGAAGCGGGCGCGGCGGGCTAATCCCTGAGCCCGCAACAAGGACTGCCAATTTGAAACCTTCCCGCCTGCTCGAGACCAAGGCGCTGCTCGTCATCGCCATGCCGCTGATTTTTGCCTATCTGGCGGATGTGCTGATGATTGTTACCGCCAAGATGGTGGTGGGCCGGCTCGGCGCGATGGAGCTCGCCGCGGCGGGGATCTCCACCGATCTCTCCTACCAGATGTGCATCGTGCTGATGGGCTTCTTCTCGGTGGTGGGCGTGCTGGTGTCCGAGGCGCTGGGTGCCCTCAAGCGCGAGCGTGCGGTGCCGGATTTGATCCGGGGCCTGGTGCTGGCGGGGCTTCTCGGCGTTGCCGCAACCGTCGTTGTCCTCAATCTTGGCGCCGTGCTGCGGTTTGCCGGGCAGGATCCGGAGGTAATTCGCATGGCCGAGCCCTATTACCGGGCCTTTGCCTTCGCCATGCTGCCCATCATCTGGTTCGGCGTGCTGAGGAGTTTCGTGGCGGCATTGATGAAGACGGGCTTTGTGCTTGCCATCACCGTCATCACCGTGGTGCTGAACTATGTTCTCATGCAGGGGCTGGTGCATGGCAGCTTTGGCCTGCCGAGGCTTGGCATCGAGGGTGCAGGCATCGCCTGGGCTGTGTCCATGTGGTTCAAGTTCCTGTGCCTTGCGGTCTACACGCTTTGGCTTGTGCGCAAGCAGCGGCTGCCGCTGCATCCGGGCAGTATCGGGGGGATTGGCGCCTTTGGCCCGCTGGTGCGGCTTGGCCTGCCGGTTGCCGGCATCGTGGCGCTCGAGTCCGGGCTTTTTGCGGCAACCGCACTTCTCTCCGGCATCATGGGCGCAGTCGAGCTCGCCTCATATCAGATCGTGATGGGCTGGATTGCCATTCCCTTCGTCATCTCGCTCGGCATTTCGGAGGCGGCCATGGTGCGCGTTGCCTATTTCGCCGGCGCCAGGAACCAGGCGGCGGCGCGGCAGGCGGGCAATCTGGGCATGTTGATCGGTGTAGCCGTGCCGCTGGTGCTTGTGATGATCCCCGTGCTGATGCCGGAATTGCTGACCCGGATCTTCCTCGATCCTGCCGACCCGCAATATGCGCCGATCGCGGCGCTGACCGCCGTGCTGCTGGTGATCGCCGCGGTGTTCCAGGTGTTCGACGGGCTGCAGGTGATCGCGTCCCATGTGCTGCGAGGCCTCAAGGATGCCGCTGTGCCGCTGGTTATTGCCGGTATCGGTTACTGGCTGGTTGGCCTCGGCAGTGGCTATGTGCTGGGCTTCACGCTGGGCTGGGGGGCGCCAGGCCTGTGGTGGGGCCTCGCAACAGGCCTCGTCTTCACGGCCACCCTGCTGGCATGGCGCTTCGAACTCCTGGCGAAGCGTCAGTTGCCGGAGTGATCGGTGGTCGAGATGTAGGTCTCGTCCTCCTGGCCTGAACGCTCGAAGGACAGGAAATCATAGTATCCGCAGCGGCCCTCACCCGGGAATATCCGGCAGGTCGATGGTCTGGCGAGGTAGATGCCGCAGCGCCGCTCCTTCGTGTCGAAGAACTGGCAGATCTTGCCGAAATGCGGGTCGGCCTTCCGCCGCATGATCCGCTTGTAGCCATGGGCTGACTTGAAATACTTCTTCTCAGCCTGCTTCAGCGGCAAATCGAAGTGCTTGGCGATGCGCTCCGCGTCACGGTCCTTCACCTCAATCACCGGGTAGGAGCAGCAATAGCCGGGGCATTTCAGGCAATCGTATTTCTTGGCGGGCATGAGTCTCGATTCCGGTGAAGCTCGCAAGAGGCTAGGACGAGACAGGCCTTGCCGCAACGGCTGCGGGCTTTTGTCCGGTCAGCTGTGCAAATTTCCTGTTGGTATCCGCGATCTCGCCCATCAGCCATTCACGGAAGGCACGCACCGGCGGCGTCTCCTTCTGGCCCTTGCCGCGCACGATCCAGTAATGCCAGTGGTCCTTCATGTCGAAGCCGAAGGGCCGGACCAGCCAGCCGTCAAGCAGGGAATCGGTCGCCAGCACCTGGTCGGCGAGGGCGAAACCCTGGCCCGCCTCGGCGGCCTCAATGGCGAGGTGGTTCTGGAACACGGTGCCGCGCCAGTCCTCCACGCCCGAGACGCCTGCGGCTGCGAGCCAGTCGGCCCACCACTGCTTTCGCGATTCATGGAGAAGGTTGAAGTCGGCGAGGTCCGGAGGCTTGAGCGCGTCGCGGCCGGTGAGCAGCTTTGGTGCGCAGACGGGGAAGATCATGGCATCCGTCAGCTTCGCCGCCTCGACATCGCCCCAGGTACCGGCGCCATAGCGGATGCCGACGTCGGCCTCGCCGGAGCGGAAGTCCGCCAGCCTGCTGGTCGGGTCGATGGCGAGTTCGATATCCGGGTGGAGTTCGTTGAACCGCCCGAGCCGCGGCACCAGCCAGCGTGAGGCGATTGAGGGTTCGACCGTCACCTTCAACTGCCGCACGTCGCCAACCGCTGCAGCCTCGCGCGTGGCATCTGCCAACTCATCGAAGAGGGGGGTCAGGCGCAGGGCGTAGCGTCTTCCGGCTTCCGTCAGCTCCACGCCGCGGCCCGTGCGGCGGAAGAGTTCCGTTCCCAGCCATTCCTCAAGGTCACGCACATGACGGCTGACGGCGGCGTGGGTCACGAACAGCTCTGCCGCGGCATCGGTGAAGCTTTCGAGCCGGGCGGCGGCCTCGAAGGCCTTGAGCGCATTCAGCGATGGAAGGCGTCGTCCCATAGGTCACATGTAACTTTTTGTTACAGGCAGTGTAGATTAATGCCGTTTGTGCTGCAAGAGCGAAAGGCGCATGTTGAGGGTGTTCAAGAGAAGCCGGCCAACGGCCAAGGAGAAAGATCATGAACTGGATTTTCGACGCTTACACAAACGTTTATCAGACTGCCATGATGCAGTCACACAACCCGAAGCAAAATGTTGCACCTGCGAAGGAGCACATCCATGCCGGTCTTCCTGTCAAGCGAGTCCCGCTGTTCGGTCTGCTCGGCCGCCGCTGAGCCTCGACGTTTCATGAGGCTTCGGCTGATGTGGCCGGGGCCTCTGCCTCAGCCGCAGCCACCAGGTCGACTTCGACAACCAGCCGCGCATCCGCCAGGCCTGCCACGATGAGAAGCGTCGCGGCGGGCTTGTGCCCCTGCATGAAGCGGTCGCGCGTCTCCCGGTAAAGCGCAACATGCGCAGGGTCGGTGATGTAGACATGGGCGTCCACCACGTTCCGCTGGTCCATCCCGGCGGCGGCGAGCACGGCAAGGGCGTTTTCCCAGGCAAGTTGATGCTGGCGGGCCGGATCGGCGGGGATCTCTCCGGATACGGTCACGCCAATCTGCCCCGAGACATGCACCACCCGGTGACCCGGTGAGATTTCCATGCCTTGCGCATAGGCGGAGAAGGGCTTCGGGGCTTTGCTGGTCTCGATCGGCTTGAGCATCGGCGTGTTCCCTCACAAAAAATCACCTTACCGGCCTTGCTCTGGAACAAAAAGAGAACTATAAGCGGTGTGGATAAGGTTTGAAGCCCTGCTGTGCCGGTGCGAGGCATTGACTAGGGTGCGCGGGAAACAAGGAGTGTTGGTGTCATGGCTGGATCAGTGAACAAGGTCATCTTGGTGGGCAACCTCGGCCGTGACCCGGAAGTGCGTCACACGCAGGACGGCAAGCCCATCGTCAATCTCTCGCTCGCCACATCAGAAACCTGGCGTGACCGCAACACAGGCGAGCGCAAGGAAAAGACCGAGTGGCACCGCGTGGTGATCTTCAACGAGGGTCTCGCCAAGGTGGCGGAGCAGTACCTGAAGAAGGGCTCGACCGTGTATATTGAAGGCCAGCTGCAGACCCGGAAATACACTGACAAGGACGGTGTTGAGAAATACTCGACCGAGGTTGTGCTTCAGGGCTTCAACAGCACCCTCACCATGATTGGCGGCCGCGGTGGCGCGGGCGAGGGTGCGGGAGGCGGCTTCGGCGGCGGCAGTGACGAGTTCGGCCAGTCGAGCCCGATGGAACGTCCGCGCATGGGTGGCGCCAAGGCCCAGATTCCGTCCCGTGACCTCGACGACGAGGTGCCTTTCTGAGGCTGCTTGGAGGGCCTTTTCCGGCCTATTCGGGAATCGTGATTTAGGCCGGAAAATCAACAGCTTTTCATTGTAACGGCGGGGCTATCCACTTAAGTTGGGATAGCCGCCGAATCGCTGTTTTTTCTGCAGCGGTTTGATCGGTTTTGCCGGACATATTTCACAGGTTTTCCGTGGCCGATACCGACGACGAGAAGGGCGCGAAACCGCCCGCCAATCCTTCCGAGATTTCGCCGATCTCCATCGAAGACGAGATGCGCAGGAGCTATCTCGACTACGCCATGAGCGTGATCGTGAGCCGCGCGCTCCCCGATGTGCGCGACGGATTGAAGCCGGTCCACCGCCGCATCCTGTTCTCGATGAATGAGAACGGCTATGATTGGAACAAGGCCTACCGCAAGTCGGCCCGCATCGTCGGCGATGTCATCGGTAAGTACCATCCGCACGGTGACCAGTCGATCTACGACGCCCTGGTGCGCATGGCGCAGGACTTCTCCCTCAGGCTGCCGCTGATCGACGGGCAGGGCAATTTCGGCTCGATCGACGGCGACCCGCCGGCGGCCATGCGCTACACCGAATCCCGCATGGCCAAGGTGGCGCACGCGCTGCTGGAAGACATCGACAAGGACACGGTCGAGTTCCAGGCCAACTACGACAATTCCGAGCGTGAGCCCACCGTTCTGCCCGCGCGCTTCCCCAATCTGCTGGTCAATGGCTCGGGCGGCATCGCCGTGGGCATGGCCACCAACATGGCGCCCCATAATCTGGGCGAAGTGATCGACGCCTGCATGGCGGTGATCGACAATCCCGCCATCTCCATCGATGACCTGATCGACATCATCCCGGGTCCGGACTTTCCCACCGGCGGTTTGATCCTCGGCCGCGTCGGCATCAAGTCGGCCTCGCACACGGGCCGCGGTTCCGTCGTCATGCGCGCCAAGGTGCACACGGAGGAAATCCGCAAGGAGCGCGAGGCGCTCATCATTTCTGAAATTCCCTATCAGGTGAACAAGGCGCTGATGATCGAGCGCATTGCCGACCTGGTGCGCGAGAAGAAGCTCGAGGGCATTTCCGACATCCGCGACGAGTCCGACCGTGACGGCATGCGCGTGGTGATCGAATTGAAGCGTGACGCGATGGCGGACATCGTGCTGAACCAGCTTTACCGCTTCACGCCGTTGCAATCGACCTTCGGCATCAACAACGTATGCCTCACCGGCGGCCGGCCGGAGCTCCTCAATCTCAAGGACCTGCTGCAGGCCTTCCTCGCCTTCCGCGAGGAGGTGGTCACACGGCGCACCAAGTTCCTGCTCACCAAGGCGCGGGACCGCGCGCATGTGTTGGTGGGCCTGGCCATCGCGGTGGCCAACATCGACGAGGTGATCAGGCTCATCCGCACCTCGAAGGATGCGGCCGAAGCCCGCGAGGCCCTGATGGGGCGTGACTGGCCCGCCAAGGACATGGCCCCGCTCATCGCCCTCATTGCCGATCCGCGCCACGGGCTCACCGGGGAGGGCGCCTATCGCCTGTCCGAGGAACAGGCCCGCGCCATTCTGGAGTTGCGCCTGCAGCGCCTCACCGCGCTTGGCCGTGACGAGATCGCAGAAGAGCTGCAGACGCTCGCCACCGAGATTGCGGATTATCTCGAGATCCTGCGTTCGCGCGCCCGCGTCATGGGCATCATCAAGGACGAGCTCTCCGCCATCAAGACCGAGTTCGCCACGCCCCGCCGCACCGTCATCATGGAAAATGATGGCGAGGTGGAGGACGAGGACCTCATCCAGCGCGAGGACATGGTCATCACGGTCAGCCACGCAGGCTATGTGAAGCGCGTGCCGCTCTCCACCTACCGCGCGCAGAAGCGTGGCGGCAAGGGCAGGGGTGTCGGCGGCACCAGGGAAGAGGATTTCGTCACCAAGCTGTTCGTGGCCAGCACGCACACGCCCATCCTGTTCTTCTCCTCCGCCGGCATGGTCTACCGCCTCAAGGTCTGGCGGCTGCCGCTGGGAACGCCGCAGTCTCGCGGCAAGGCGCTCATCAACCTCTTGCCGCTGCAGCAGGATGAGCGCGTCACCACCATTCTTCCGATGCCGGAGGATGCCTCGACCGCCACCGGCCAGCAGCTGATGTTCGCCACCCGCTCCGGCACCGTCCGGCGGAACGAAATGTCGGATTTCGAGCAGATCAACCGCTCAGGCAAGATCGCCATGAAGCTCGATGAGGGCGACATGATCGCCGGCGTCGAAATCTGCACGGCGGCCGACGACGTGATGCTGACGACCGCCCAGGGCCAGTGCATCCGCTTCCCCGTGGAGGAGGTGCGCGTGTTCAAGGGCCGCGATTCAACGGGTGTCCGCGGCATCAGGCTTGATGATGGAGACCACCTGATTTCCATGTCCATCCTCCGCCACGTGGCAGCCACCGCGGATGAGCGCGCCGCCTTCCTCAAAATGTCGCGCGCGGTGGCGGGCGAAGAGGCGGATGCCACGCCCGCTGGCGGCGACGAAGAGGCCACGGCCGAGGCGATGATCAGCCAGGAGCGCTACGCCGTGATGGGTGCTGCCGAGCAGACGATCCTGACGGTTTCCGCCAACGGCTACGGCAAGCGCACCTCGTCCTACGAATACCGCATCACCGGCCGCGGCGGCAAAGGCATCGTCGCCATGGCGGTGAATGAGCGCAACGGCCCGCTGGTGGCCAGCTTCCCGGTGGAAAACGAAGACCAGATCATGCTTGTCACCGATGGCGGCCAGCTGATCCGCTGCCCGGTGGCCGGCATCGGCAAGAAGGGCCGCTCCACCCAGGGCGTCATCGTCTTCGACGTGGCGGATGACGAGCACGTGGTCTCTGTCGAGCACATCACCGACGTCGAGGAGGAGGAGGGCGAGGCCTGACGGCCTCTTGCCCTTCACTTGCCGTGACGTGCCGTCTGTGGCTAGCTTGCAGGATGGCACTCAGGGATCGCTGAACATGGCACGGACAGGCTTTTATCCCGGCTCCTTCGACCCGGTCACCTATGGCCATCTCGACATCATCGCGCGTTCAGCGCGGCTGGTGGACAAGCTGGTGCTGGGGGTGGGCATCCACCACGGCAAGCAGTCCATGCTTCCGGCGGAGACGCGGATCGCGCTGCTGGAGAAGGTCACCCGGCCGATTGCCGAGCATACGGGCATCAAGATCACGGTTGCCACCTTCGATGGTCTCGCCGTCGATGCGGCGCGCCAACACCATGCGGGGATCATGATCCGTGGCATCAGGGACTCGACCGATTTCGACTATGAGGTGCAGTTGGGCCAGATGAACGCCGCCCTGGCGCCCGACATCGAGACGGTTTTCCTCGCGGCCTCGCCGGCCACCCGCATGATCGCCTCCTCGCTGGTGAAGCAGATCGCCAAGATGGGGGGTGATACCACGCTGTTCATCCCCAAGGAGGCGCAGGAGGTGATGGCGGCGGCGCTGGTGAAGCCATCACATTGACTTTTTCTTGCGGTGCGGTCAGGAACGGCACCGAAAACCAATGGGAGACGACATGATCAGAAAACTGGCTCTGGCTGCACTGGCGGCTGGCCTTCTCGCAAGCCCTGCGCTCGCCGCCGAAAAGATCACGGTGGAAACCAGCAAGGACTGCTCGTTCACGATTTTGCTCAGGCCTGACCTGGCGCCCAAGCACGTGGCGCAGATCACCAAGCTGGCCGCCGCCGGCTTCTATGACGGCATCGTGTTCCACCGCGTGATTGACGGCTTCATGGCCCAGACGGGCGATCCGACGGGCACCGGCATGGGCAGTTCACAGGAGCCTGACCTTCCCGCCGAATTCACGCCCGAACCCTACAAGCGCGGCACGGTGGGCATGGCCCGCTCGCAGGATCCCAATTCCGGCAACAGCCAGTTCTTCATCATGTTCGCGGATGGCGACTTCCTGAACGGCCAGTACACGGTGTGGGGCCAGGTCGATGAGCAGGGCATGGCCTGCGTCGATCAGATCGCCAAGGGCGAACCGCCTGCAACCCCCGACAAGATGACCAAGGTAACGGTGCAATAATGGCTGACCTCGAAAACACCCTCTATCTCGACGTGGCCAACGCCAAGAACGAGCCCAAGGGCCGCGTCACCATCACGCTTCGCCCCGACCTCGCGCCCAACCATGTGGCGCGCATCAAGGAGCTCGCCCGCGAGGGTGCCTATGATGGCGTCGTGTTCCACCGCGTCATCGAGGGCTTCATGGCCCAGGGCGGCGACGTGCAGTATGGCAACACGGCGTCCTCCAGCTTCAGCCCCGGCCAGGCTGGCATGGGCGGCTCCAAGAAGCCGAACCTGAAGCAGGAGTTCTCGACGGAGCCGCATGTGCGCGGCGTGTGCTCCATGGCGCGCTCACAGAATCCGGACTCGGCCAACAGCCAGTTCTTCATCTGCTTCGGCGACGCTACCTTCCTCGACCGCCAGTACACGGTGTGGGGCAAGGTGACGGACGGCATGGACATCGTCGACGGCATCAAGCGCGGCGAACCCGTGCGTGAGCCGGACAGGATTGCGAAGCTGCAGGTCGCGGCAGACGCGAAGTAATCGACAAGCCGGCGTCATCCCAATTCCAAAAGGCATCACCCCGGCGAAGGTGTAGCGTCTCAAGAGATTGGGGTGATGGCCTGACGGGGCGGCGCCAGGAAGCCGAACCTCCATGCGCGTTTCCGATTTCGATTTCGACCTCCCGCCGGAGCGCATCGCGCTGCGGCCCGTCTCGCCGCGCGACGCCTCGAAGCTTCTGGTGGTGCGTCAGGAGGGGCGTGAAGATCGCATCTTCCGCGAACTCCCCGATCTGCTGCGCGCCGGCGACGTGCTGGTCTTCAACAACACGCGTGTCATTCCTGCGGCCCTGTCCGGTCATCGCTTTGGCCGCGGCGGCACGACGCCGAAGATCGAGGCGCTGCTCCATTTGCGTCTCGACGGGCACCGCTGGAAGGCCTTCGTGAAACCGGCAAAGAAGCTGGAAGCCGGTGACCGGCTGCGCTTCGGGGCGCTGGATGCGACCGTCGAAGCCAAGGGGGAGGCCGGTGAAGTCACGCTCGCCTTCGATCTCAACGGGCCCGCACTGGACGAGGCCATCGCCGCCGTGGGCGAGGTGCCGCTGCCACCCTACATCGCGGGTAAACGTGGCACCGACGCGCAGGACAGGCAGGACTACCAGACGGTCTATGCCGAGAAGGAGGGTGCGGTTGCAGCGCCGACGGCTGGTCTGCACTTCACGCCGGACTTGATGAAGCGGTTGCAAGACTCTGGTATATCACAGGAATTCGTTACACTTCACGTCGGTGCAGGCACCTTTCTGCCGGTGAAGGCGGATGACACGAATGATCACAAGATGCACGCCGAATGGGGTGAGGTGACGGCAGCCACCTGCGAGCGTCTCAAGGCGGCACGCGCCAGGGGCGGGCGCATCGTGGCGGTGGGGACGACCTCGCTGCGCCTGCTGGTGGCCTCCGGCCTCGAGCCGTTCTCGGGCACGACAGACATCTTCATCACGCCGGGTTACCGGTTTCGCGGCGCGGACTTGCTCATCACCAATTTCCACCTGCCGAAATCGACGCTGTTCATGCTCGTCTCGGCCTTCTCCGGCCTCGAGACCATGCGAGCGGCCTATGCCCATGCGATTGCCAATGACTATCGCTTCTATTCCTATGGCGACTCCAGCCTGCTATTCCCGGTCTCATGACCACTGAGTTCAGCTTCAGCCTGCACGGCACGGATGGCTCCGCACGGCGCGGCACCGTCCACACGCTCCATGGCGACATCCGCACCCCGGCCTTCATGCCGGTGGGCACCGTCGGCACTGTAAAGGGCCTCTATCTCGACCAGGTGGAGGGTACGGGGGCGGACATCATCCTCGGCAACACCTATCACCTGATGCTCCGGCCCGGGGCGGAGGAGGTGGCGAAGCTCGGCGGACTTCATCATTTCATCGGCTGGAAGCGCCCCATCCTCACCGATTCCGGCGGCTTCCAGATCATGTCGCTGTCCAAGATCCGCAAGATCACGGAGCAGGCGGCGATGTTCCAGTCCCACATCGACGGGCGGAAATACGAGCTCTCGCCGGAGCGCGCCATGGAGATCCAGCGGCTGCTGGGGTCCGACATCCAGATGCAGCTCGACCAGTGCATCGAATATCCGCACACCGAAAAGGAGGCCGAGAAGGCCATGCAGCTCTCGCTGCGCTGGGCGGAGCGCTCGCGCATCGCTTTCGGCAAGCAGCCGGGGCGTGGCAATTTCGGCATCGTTCAGGGCGGCATCAACCCGAGGCTCCGCAAGGAGAGTGCCGATGGCCTGAAATCCATCGGCTTCGAAGGCTATGCCATCGGCGGGCTCGCGGTGGGTGAAGGGCATGAGCTGATGCTGCAGGCCATCGAGCACACCATCCCGCACCTGCCCGAGGACCGGCCGCGCTACCTGATGGGTGTTGGAACACCGGAAGACATTCTGGAATCGGTGGCCCGCGGCATCGACATGTTCGACTGCGTGCTGCCTACGCGCTCCGGCCGGCATGGCCAGGCCTTCACCCGGTTCGGCAAGATCAACCTGCGGAACGCACGGCATGCGGACGACCCTCGCCCGCTGGATGCCGAACACCCATGCCCGGCGCTGTCGCAGTATTCGCGCGCCTATCTGCACCATCTGATGCGCTCGGGCGAGCTGCTCGGCATGATGCTGCTGTCATGGGCCAATATCGCCTATTATCAGACCCTGATGCAGGGCATCCGCGCGGCGATCTCGGAAGGGCGTTTCGAGGCGTTCCGCCTTGCGACGAAGGAACAGTGGAAGCGCGGCGATATCGCGGCATAATCGCGAAGGTTTTGGGAGGACTTAACGATGAAGCTATCCGA
Source organism: Aestuariivirga sp. (assembly GCF_044239095.1). Taxonomy (GTDB): domain Bacteria; phylum Pseudomonadota; class Alphaproteobacteria; order Rhizobiales; family Aestuariivirgaceae; genus Aestuariivirga. Next base: position 21,051 of record NZ_JBIICB010000015.1, read on the forward strand.
TGAGGTGATCATCCCCGTGCCCCGGCAGAGGGTGTGGGAGGCACTGAACGATCCTGAGGTGCTGCGCCAGGCCATTCCCGGCTGCGAGGAGATCATCAAGACGTCCGACACCGAAATGGAAGCCAAGGTCACCGTGAAGATGGGACCGGTGAAGGCAAGCTTCAAAGGCGCGGTGACACTCTCCGATCTCGATCCGCCCCACGGCTACCGCATTTCCGGCGAGGGCAAGTCGATGATGGGCGGCGCCGTGGGTGGCGCCAATGTCCGCCTCGAGGAGGTGCCCGAGGGCACCAAGCTCATCTATGACGTCGACGCCCAGGTGACCGGCAAGATCGCAAGCCTGGCCCAGCGCTTCATCGAGCCCACGGCACGGCAGCTCTCGGGACAGTTCTTCGAAACCTTCGCCAAGCTTGCGGCCAACGAACAGGGCTAGTAGCGGCCGTTACTTTCCAGCCCCGCCGGTGTGCTCGCCCTCGCGTGTCAGGTAATAGGCGGCGAGGATGGGAATGAAGGTGACGATGATCACGAAGATCGCCACCACATTGGTGATCGGGCGCTGGCGCGGCCTGATGAGCTCGTTCAGCATCCAGATGGGAAGGGTGGTCTGCTGGCCCGCTGTGAAGGTGGTCACGATCACCTCATCGAAGGACAGCGCGAAGGCCAGCATGCCGCCTGCCAGCAAGGCGCTGCCGATCTGCGGCAGCACCACGTAGCGGAAGGTCTGGAAACCATCGGCGCCGAGGTCCATCGACGCCTCGATCATGCTGCCGGCGGTGCGCCGGAAGCGGGCCAGCGCATTGTTGTAGACCACCACGATGCAGAAGGTGGCGTGGCCCAGCACGATGGTCCAGGTCGAGAAGGGAATGTCCATCACGCTGAAGGCGGAGCGCAGCGAGATGCCGGTGATGATGCCGGGAAGCGCGATCGGCAGGATGAACAGCAGCGAGATATAATCCCGCCCGAAGAACCTGGCGCGCGAGACGGCAGCGGCCGCGCAGGTTCCGAGCACCAGCGCAATCAGCGTGGCAATCGAGGCGACTTTGAGCGACAGCCAGATGGCGTCCCAGATATCTTGCCGCTCCCACACCACGCCGAACCATTTGAGCGTGTAGCCGGGCGGCGGGAACTCATAGCTCTTTTCTTCCGTGGTGAAGGCATAAAGGAAGATCAGGAGCAGCGGGACATGCAGGAACAGCAGCCCGCCCAGCGCCGCGAGGCTCAGCGCCAGCGGCGGCTTCTGGCTGGGTTCAGAGCGCATCGAAGGCCCCCATGCGCTTGGCGATGGCGAGATAGATGAGCATCACCACGATGGGCACCACGGTGAAGGCGGCGGCGAGCGGGATGTTCCCCGCCGTGCCCTGCAGCGTATAGACCGCCTGTCCCAGGAAGAAGCTCGAATTGCCGATGATCTGCGGGATGATGTAGTCGCCCAGCGTCAGCGAAAAGGTGAAGATCGATCCGGCGATGAGGCCGGGCAGCGCCAGCGGCAGGATCACGGCGCGGAAGGTCTGCCCCGGCTCGGCACCGAGATCAGCCGATGCCTCGATCAGATTGCCCGGCACGCGCTCCAGCGCTGCCTGCGTGGGCAGGATCATGAAGGGCAGCCACACATAGCAGAAGACGAGGAATGTGCCGATGTAGCTGAAGGAGAGTGAAGGTCCGCCGATCACCGGGATGGCCAGCAGCCCGTCCAGCGCCCAGGTCAGGTGAAGCTTGGCGGCAAGCCAGCTGATGATGCCTTCCTTGGCGAGGATCAGCTTCCACGCATAGACCTTGACCAGGTAGCTGGACCATAGCGGCAGCATGATGAGAAGGTAGAACACGGCCTTCCATTTGCCCTTGGCATAGCGCGCGGCATAGTAGGAAATCGGCAAGGCCATGATGGCGCAGCCGATGGTGACCGCGGCCGACATGACGAGCGACCGGATGATGACATCGAGATTGGAGAGCCTCAGGAGCTCCCCGTAGGTCGCCAGGGTGAAGTCATAGACGATGAGCCCCGAGAACTCGTCGATTGAATAGAAGCTGTGCAGCAGCAGTGCAAAGAGCGCGCCCAGATAGACGATGCCGAGCCACAGGAGCGGCGGCACCAGCAGCAGCAGGAGAAGGAAAGAGGGGCGGCGAAAGAAGATGTCCGACAGGCGCCGCGTGAAGCCCCCCTCCAGCGGAATGACGGCAGCCGTCATGTCTCGCGCTCCATCACATGGATGGCCTCACGCGCCCAGTGCAGCGTCAATGCCTCGCCCTCGCGGAACTTGCCGAGCGATGAGGGCGCCATCACGTTGATGGCAGCGCCATCGGCCGTTTCGGTGTTGAGACGCGTTCCCGCACCCTGATAGTGCACGGCCTTGACCTTGACCCGGGCCTGGAGGCGGCCAGATGGCGCCTCGCCCTCGCGCAGGATCACGATCTTTTCGGGCCTCAGGCTGATCCAGCTTTCAGGTCCGCCCACGGCCCTGGCGATGGCGGGCGAAAGCACGTTTGAGGAGCCCACGAAGTCCGCCACGAAGCGGGTCTGGGGCCGCTCATAGACGTCCTCTGGGGTGCCCACCTGCGCGATCTTGCCATGGTTGAAGATGGCGACCCGGTCAGCCATGGACAGCGCCTCGCCCTGGTCATGGGTGACGAAGACGAAGGTGATGCCGAGGTTGCGCTGCAGGGTCTTGAGCTCCACCTGCATCTGCTCGCGCAGCTTGAGGTCAAGCGCGCCGAGCGGCTCGTCCAGCAGCAGCACCTTGGGTTGGTTGACGAGGGCGCGGGCCAGCGCCACGCGCTGCCGCTGCCCGCCGGAGAGCTGTGACGGGCGGCGTTGGCCGAAGCCGGGAAGTGCGACCAGCGCCAGGGCCTTCTCCGCCTCCGCCAGCCGCTGTTGCTTGTCGACGCCGCGCACCATCAGCCCATAGGCGACGTTTTCCAGCACCGTCATGTGGGGGAACAGGGCATAGTCCTGGAACACGGTATTGACGTTGCGCCGGTAGGGCGGAACGCCCTCCGCGGTGGCGCCGAAGATCTCGATGTGGCCGGAACTGGGCTGCTCAAAGCCCGCGATGAGCCGGAGGCAGGTCGTCTTGCCGGAGCCTGAGGGGCCGAGCAGCGCGAAGAACTCGCCCTCGGCAATGTCGAGCGACACGTCGTCGACGGCGCGCACCTGCCCGAAGTGGCGGCTCACGTGCTGGAATGTGACGGCAGTGGTCATGACGCTTCCTGGCGGGCGGCCTTTTGCAGAACGAGGATCCCCGGGAACATGCGCCCCGGGGACCCCATCATGGTGAATGCCGCGTTGCTCAGCGGCCGCCGAGCACGGCGATCATGTCGGTGACCCAGCGGTAATAGGGCACGCAGCCAGCCGACTGGCTTTCGCACTTGGCGACGGGCGTGCGCCAGAAGTGGATCTTCTCGAAGTTGCCCATGCCGTTGGTGTCGCAGCCGGCATCACCCAGCAGTGCATTGCCCTTGCAGGCGGCGGGAACGGACGGAACCGAGCCGAACCAGGCAGCAAGGTCACCCTGGAGCTTGGGGTTGATCGAGTGCTCGAGCCACATATAGGCGCAGTTGGGGTGCGCCGCCTCGGCGTGCATCATGGTGGTGTCGGCCCAGCCGGTGGCGCCTTCCTCCGGAATGGTGGAGGCGATCGGCTGCTTGTCGGCCTTGAGCAGGTTCACCTGGAACGGCCAAGACGAGGAGGCCACGACACCTTCATTCTTGAAGTCGTCGATCTGCATGAATGCATCATGCCAGTAGCGGCCAACCAGCGGCTTCTGGGCGCGCAGCAGGTCGAGGGCGGCCTTGTACTGCTCTTCCGTCAGCTCATAGGGGTCCTTGATGCCAAGCTCCGGCTTCTTCGCCATCAGGTAGAGGGCGGCATCCGCAATGTAGATCGGGCCGTCGAAGGCCTGCACGCGGCCCTTGTTCGACTTGCCGTCGGACAGGGTCTGCTCTTCGAACACGACCGACCAGCTCTTCGGGGCTTCCTTGAAGACATTGGTGTTGTAGGCCAGCACGTTGGCGCCCCACTGGTAGGGAACGCCGTAATGCACGCCGCCCACCGTGTGCCACGGCGCCTTCTGCAGGCGCTCGTCCACCGTCTTGAAGGAGGGGATGAGGTCGACATTGATCGGCTGCACGCGCTTGCCCGAGATGAGGCGCAGCGAGGCGTCGCCCGAGGCGGTGACGAGGTCGAACCCGCCCTCGTTCATCAGCGCCACCATTTCATCCGAGGTGCCGGCGGTCTTGATGTTTACCTTGCACTGGGTCTTGGCTTCGAAGTCCGTCACCCAGTCGAAGTTCTTGTCGGTCTGGCCGCGCTCGATGTAGCCCGGCCATGCGACGATATCGACCTGGCCTTCGCCCGCGCCGATTTCCGTCTTCATTTCCTGTGCCATGGCGATGCCGGTGACGGCTGCAAGCGCCGCCAGCGATGCAATCGCTGTCTTCATGAAGGTCATGATCTGTTTTCTCCCTGTGGGCCCCGCGGCTCACCTTATTGGCGTCGTCCGCCGGCCCGTGCCATACATTGTGAACCGAAGTGCCGGGCTTGTGCAACCCCGGCCCGGCAGCGGGGTATGAAATGTCGGGTCTTCTCATCAAGTCACCGCTCGCCGTCCTGGGCCACCAGGACTGTGCCGGAATCGTCCTGCGCGATGGGCGCATTGCGGAGGTTCTGAAGCCGGGACAAGCGCCGAGCGCCCGCGTGGATGACGTCTTTGACGCCTCGCGCCACGTTGTTCTGCCGGGCCTGGTCAATACCCACCACCATTTCTACCAGACGCTGACGCGGGCCCATCCGCAGGCCATCAACAAGAAGCTCTTCGACTGGCTGAAGGCACTTTACCCCGTGTGGTCCCGCCTCACGCCGGAGGCGGTGCGCCTGTCGACTCGGCTGGCGCTGACGGAACTTCTCATGTCGGGTGTCACCACCACGTCCGATCACCACTATCTGTTTCCAGCCGATCTCGGTGAGGCGATGGACATCCAGGTCGAGGAGGCGCGCCGCCTCGGCATCCGCATGACGGTGACGCGCGGATCGATGAACCTTTCGGAAAAGGATGGCGGCCTGCCGCCCGATTCGGTGGTGCAGGACGAGGACGAGATCCTCGCTGATTGCGAACGCGTCATCGGCAAGTATCACGAGCGCGGCGAGGGTGCGATGATCCAGATCGCGCTGGCGCCATGTTCCCCCTTCACCGTAACGAAATCACTGATGTGCGCCTGTGGCGACCTGGCTGAAAAGCATGATTGCCGCCTGCACACGCATCTTGCCGAAACCCGGGATGAGGACGCCTTCTGCCATTCCGTTTTCGGCATGAGCCCCCTCGACTATCTCGAGGATGTAGGCTGGCTCAATTCCCGCACCTGGCTGGCGCATGGCATTCATTTTTCGGATGGCGATGTGAAGCGCCTGGGCCAGCACGGGGTGGGGGTCTGCCATTGCCCCACGTCCAACATGGTGTTGGCCTCCGGCCAGTGCCGCACGCGGGAACTCGAGGCGGCGGGCGCCCCGGTGGGGCTTGGCGTGGACGGTTCCGCCTCAAACGATTCCTCCAATCTCATGGAAGGTGTTCGCCACGCGCTGATGATCAACCGGCTGACCTATGACGCGTCGGTGACCCATCTCGACGCGCTGCGCTGGGCCACCAAAGGCTCCGCGGCCTGCCTTGGCCGCAGCGACATCGGCGAGATTGCCGTGGGCAAACAGGCGGACCTCGCCATGTTCACGCTCGACGAGCTGCGCTTTTCTGGCGCTGGAGACCCGGTCGCCGCCCTGGTGCTGTGCGGTGCCCACCGCGCCGACCGGGTCATGGTGGGCGGCAAATGGCGCGTCGTCGATGGACTGCCCGTGGGGGTTGATGTCGCTGCCCTGCGTGCCGCCCATGGCGAAGCGGCCCGGCGCTTCCTGTGAGTGAGAGAGAATGAACATGGACCTTACCGCCGACTACAACAACCGGGCCCGCGTGCCGGATCATCCCGCCTATATTTCCCGCTGGCATGCCGAGGCGAAGGCCTGGCGGGAGGTGGCGGATTGTGACCTGGACCTGTCCTATGGCGCCCTGCCGCGCAACCGTTACGACCTGTTCCGGGGTGCCGGTGGCGGCGGGCAGGGGCCCATCGTGGTGTTCATCCACGGCGGCTACTGGCTGAATTTCGACAAGTCCGTGTTCAGCCATGTGGCGCGCGGGCCCAATGCCCACGGCCTCGACGTGGCGGTGCCGAGCTACACCCTGTGCCCGGAGGCCTCCATCCCCGCCATTATTGATGAAATGCGCCAGTTCTGCCTGTATCTGGGAAAGACGTACCAGCGCCGCCTGGTGGTGACCGGCCATTCCGCCGGGGGCCACCTCGCGGCCTGCATGGCGGCCACGGACTGGGCGCTCTACGGGGCAGATCCCGGGCTCGTTCAGGCCGGTCTCTCGATCAGCGGCCTGTTCGACCTGCGGCCGCTGATGGCCACCCCCATGAACGAGAGCCTGAGGCTTTCGGTGACCGATGCCGTTGCGGCCAGCCCGCTGCTGTGGCCCATGCCAAATGCCATGCCCTTCGATTCCTGGGTGGGCGGCGCCGAAAGTGCCGAATTCCTGCGCCAGGCGCTGTCACTTGCGGCGGCATGGACGGGGCTGGGCATCGCCAGCCCTTATGTGGAATTGCCAGGGGAGAACCACTTCGGCATCGGCGACCTGATGCGCGAGCCCGATCATGCAATGACGCGGCGCATCACCGAACTGGCCGCCGCGTGAAGACCGAAACTGCAGGGAATTCTGGCCGACCAGGAATGGTTTGTCCAGAGCCTGAACCCAGTCCTGCGACCAACCCGCCCCGGGCGAGACATGTCAGGTTCGGACGAATTGCCGCCGCCCGAATTTCGCCGTGAATAACCTCTCCACAATCGAGGGGAAGCACCTATATACTCGCTCTCATGCCGAAACAGCCGAACCACAAAGACGAAAATCAGACAGGGGTCATCACCCGTACTGAGGCGAAGACCAAGAAACCTTCGCTTTACAAGGTCCTGCTCCTCAACGACGATTACACGCCGATGGAATTCGTCGTGCTCGTTCTCGAACGGTTCTTCGGCAAGGGACGCGAAGAGGCCACCCGCATCATGCTGCACGTCCACCAGAAGGGCGTTGGCGTATGTGGGGTATACACGTTCGAAGTGGCGGAGACGAAAGTGACGCAGGTCATGGACTTCGCCCGCAACAACATGCACCCTCTCCAGTGCACGATGGAAAAGGAATAGGCCAATGCCGACATTCTCCCGCAGTCTCGAAAAGGCGCTGCACCGCGCCCTGGGCTTGGCCAACGAACGCCGCCATGAATATGCGACGCTCGAGCACCTGCTGCTTTCGCTGATTGACGACAAGGACGCCGCCGCCGTCATGAAGGCCTGCAACGTCGATCTCGACGTGCTGCGCCGCAGCCTGACCAACTACATCGACACCGAGCTTGGCCAGATGATCGCCGCCGAGCGTGAGGATTCGAAGCCCACCGCCGGTTTCCAGCGCGTCATCCAGCGCGCCGTCATTCACGTCCAGTCCTCTGGCCGCGAGGAAGTGACGGGCGCCAACGTGCTCGTCGCCATCTTCGCGGAGCGCGAGAGCCACGCCGCCTTCTTCCTGCAGGAGCAGGACATGACGCGTTATGACGCCGTCAACTATATTTCCCATGGCATCGCCAAGCGTTCCGGTCTTTCCGAAACACGCCCCGTGCGTGGCGTCGATCAGGACCAGCAGAACGCTGCCGGAAACGAGAGTGGGGAGGAGGGCGGTCCGAAGAAGAAGGGCGATGGCGACGCGCTCGACGCCTATTGCATCAACCTCAACAAGAAGGCCGGCGAGGGCAAGATCGACCCGCTGATCGGGCGCGAGCAGGAAGTGCGCCGCACCATCCAGATCCTCTGCCGCCGCCAGAAGAACAACCCGCTCTTCGTGGGCGACCCGGGCGTTGGCAAGACGGCCATTGCCGAGGGCCTCGCCCGCAAGATCATCAATGGCGAAGTGCCGGAGGTGCTGCTCAACTGCACGGTCTATCAGCTCGACATGGGCACGCTTCTGGCTGGCACCCGCTATCGCGGTGACTTTGAGGAGCGCCTCAAGGCGGTGGTGAAGGAAATCGAGGCGCGCCCTGGCGCCATCATGTTCATCGACGAGATCCACACGGTGATCGGCGCTGGCGCCACCTCGGGCGGCTCCATGGATGCTTCGAACCTCTTGAAGCCGGCGCTGGCCAATGGCTCGCTCCGCTGCATTGGCTCCACCACCTACAAAGAATACCGCCAGCACTTCGAGAAGGACCGCGCCCTGGTGCGCCGCTTCCAGAAGATCGACGTGAACGAGCCCTCGATTCCGGACGCGATCGAGATCCTCAAGGGCCTCAAGCCCTATTACGAGGAGTTCCACAAGGTCCGCTACACCGATGACGCGATCGAGACCGCGGTGCAGCTATCGGCCCGCTACATGGCTGACCGCAAGCTGCCCGACAAGGCGATCGACGTGATCGACGAGACCGGTGCATCCCAGATGCTCGTGGCTGAAGACAAGCGCCGCAAGGTGATCGGCGTGCCGGAGATTGAAGCCACCATCGCCACCATGGCCCGCATCCCGGCCAAGAACGTGACGAAGGACGACGCCACGGTCCTCAAGAACCTTGATGCTGACCTGAAGCGCATGGTGTTCGGCCAGGACAAGGCCATCGAGTCGCTCGCCGCCTCGATCAAGCTGGCCCGCGCCGGCCTGCGCGAGCCCGAGAAGCCCATCGGCAGCTATCTCTTCTCCGGCCCCACGGGTGTGGGCAAAACCGAGGTGGCCAAGCGGCTGGCGGAAGTGCTCGGCGTCAACATGCTGCGCTTCGACATGTCTGAATATATGGAGCGCCACTCCGTCTCGCGCCTCATCGGCGCACCTCCCGGCTATGTCGGCTTTGACCAGGGCGGGCTGCTGACGGACGGCATCGACCAGCATCCCTATTCCGTGCTGCTGCTGGACGAGATCGAGAAGGCCCACCCGGACCTGTACAACATTCTCCTGCAGGTGATGGACCATGGCAAGCTGACGGACCACAATGGCAAGTCGGTGGACTTCCGTAACGTCATCCTGATCATGACCACCAATGCCGGCGCGCAGGACATGGCGCGCGAGGCCATCGGCTTCGGCAACAGCGTCCGCCAGGGCGATGACATGGAAGCGATCCAGCGCCTGTTCACGCCGGAATTCCGCAACCGGCTCGATGCGGTGATCCCCTTCGGGCATCTTCCGCCGTCGGTGGTCCGCAAGGTCGTCGAGAAGTTTGTCATACAACTCGAAGCGCAGTTGGCGGAACGTCAGATCAACATCGAGCTGTCGTCTGATGCTGCTGATTGGCTGGCAACGAAGGGTTATGA
>NZ_JBIICB010000207.1:0-7776 GCF_044239095.1 Aestuariivirga sp.
CACGGTGTAGATCTCCGAGCCCTCCCTGCTCACACAGAAAGGACATAGATAGTGGGCGACTTTTACTCCGCCCGCAGCGGGCCAATCCCGCCGCTACCGTGGTCTAGTTTTCCACCGCCGTTCCCACTGCAGCGACCAGTGCTACCCATTTGCTTGTACAGAAGGCCGCTCTAGCCTTGGACGTGGCTCCAAATGAGTTCGAAGCACTAGAGCCCCGTCTTAGGGATGGAAGGCCCGTCCTCCAGATCGCAGATTCCTTGATAAACGGGTCAGGGCTTTCGAGACGGCTTGGGCAAGTTGGACTGGATGGGATCCCCGAGGTGGTTCGGCTGATAGGCCAGATCACCTCAAATGAAGCTGTGTGGCCATTATCCGCGTTTCTAGAGTCCGCGCACGATCAGCATTGTCATACGGCCTGTTATCGCTGCATCCAACAGTATGGAAACAGGCGGGTTCACAACCTTTTGGATTGGAGGCTTGCTATTGCGTACCTGCGAGTAGCGCTTGATCACAACTACACTTGCGGTCTTGACGGAGTATTTTCCACATATCCTGAATTGAAAGCGTGGCCGACGCGTAGTTTGCAATTGGCTCAAGCGACGGCGCGGCTGCGAGCAGGTACTCTTTCAGTTCAAACTGGTATCGGTCCCTTGGGGCTAAATGCTGTTGTCGAAAAGCGTAGCGGTAACACTGTACGCTTCGTAGTGGTTCATCCTCTTTGGCGTACAGATTCCGGGGCTCTTCATCGACTGTTGGGCGATGCAATGAGGCCTTATGACAAGCCTGTAACGACGTTTGATCTAGAGCGGCGGCCTCTTAGAGCGTTGGAGATCGCTCGTTCTGCTCTACCAGATCCGATATTGAATAATTGAGGATCAGTGATGCAGTTCTGATTGTGGGATGGGGGTAGAGGAAAGTTTACCGAGCCGCAACGTGTGAGCGGGGGCGGAGGACGGTCGCATGACTGATCGCTGCATCAGGAATGGGATCAAACATTCTGGAAAAGTTGATCAAGTCGTCGCTCGCACTTCCCGGACGTGCTTGCAGTTTCCGCGGTACAAAAAACCTTCGCAATTGCACTCCAGGTGCCCGGCACGACCATATGTGACCCGGTATGATTTCGACGGATTCCGGGACGACTTGAATTCCCATAGTCCGGATTTGTCGGCCTCCTCCTGCTCTCGATGGGCTTTGGGGAGCAGGGCGGAGAGCTCCGCCAGCCGCTCATTCGGATCGCTCTTGGCCAGCTTCGCCTCCTGCATGAGGGCGGGTGCGATGGCCCGCAGCCGGGCCTCGAGTTCGGCCAGAAAGGAGGCATCAGGGGCAACCTCCGCCTCCACGGATCCTATTAGCGCCATCTTCAGGGACAGCAGTTCCGAGATGTACTCGTCCAGCGAACCGGCGGCGTAGAAGTATTCGACCGTCACCCGGTTCTTCTGCCCGAGCCGGTAGCAGCGGTCCTCGGCCTGGGCATGGTTCGCCGGCACCCAGTCGAGGTCCTGGAAGATCACGTGGGTTCCGGCCGTCAGGGTGATACCGACGCTGCCGGCGATGAGGTTGCAGACGGCGACCCTTATCTCAGGGTCGTCCTGGAAGCGCTCGACGGCGGCCTGCCGCTGCTCCGACGTGTCCGACCCGGAAATTGTCACGCAAGCGCTGCCAAGGCTCTTCGCGTGGCGTTTCAGGCCCTCGGTGAAGGAGGTGAACACCACGACCTTCTGGCCGGTTGCCAGTACATCCTGGATGCGCTCCTCCACCGCCTTGTGCTTGGCCTTGTGAAGCGCGGTCCTGACCTTCATCAGCTTTGCGAGGAACTGCTTGTCGTTGGGGTTTGCCGGGTCGGTGGCGGCATACCAGCGGAAGAAGGCGAGTGAGGCCTCTACCGCCGAGGGGCTGGAGGCGACATCGACCGGCACCCAACTCCGCACCTTCGGGGGGAGATCCAGCACCTCTTCTTTCTTGCGGCGGATCGAGACCTCCTTGAAAAGGAGGTTCAGTTCTTCCAGGTTCGAGGCGCCAGTCGTGACCCAGCCAAAATCGTTCTGGTAGGCATCGCAATAGCGCTTGGCGAAGGACAGGAAGGAGCGCGCCGCTGGGTGCCCGACGCAGCGGAGGAGGTTGAACAGGTCCCGCGGGCGGTTGGTCATGGGCGTGCCGGTCAGCAGGAACACATACTGTGGACCGATGATGGGCGCCCGTGCCTCCTTCTGGACACCGAGCAACTTCAGGCAGTGGCTGGTGCGCTGACTGGCGTTCTTGATGAAATGCGCCTCGTCGAGGATCACTCCGGCCCAGGGGATGTCGTGCAGCCTGGCGGCGTTCCTAGTGAGCAGGTCGTAGTTGACGATCACCCACCTCGGTGTTCCGTCGGGTGCTCCGTCCTTTGCACCAATGATCTCCACCACGGCATCCGGGTCGACCATCCGGATTTCGCGCCGCCAGTTCAGCTTGAGCGATGCCGGACAGACGACGAGGATCGCCCCCTCCGGTGCGCCGACGTTCATGGCCACGATGGCCTGCCTGGTCTTGCCGAGGCCCATGTCGTCGGCAAGAACCACGCGCTTCTTCGACAGCAGGAAGGCCACTCCGTCTGCCTGGTGGGGGTAAAGAAGGCCGGGCGGGATGGAGGACAGGCGATCGAGGTACGGAATATCCAAATTTGCCATCGCATTCCTCCTTATAATCTTCGCACGTTCAGAGAAGCTATTCAGGCGCAGCGTTATTCAAGAACCCGAATTGCAGTTGGACGGGCATCAGAATTGTCGTGAAATGCAGCTACACAGAGCTTTCCGCTTTTGAAGGAGCCTGCATCAATGTTGGTTCGATTCTTCCGAAGTGTAGGTCCCACCGGCGTGTGGCCGTGGACCACATGCTTGCCGAATGAACGTCTGGAGGTCAGGAAGGGCTCGCGGATCCACAGCAAGGTCTCGGGATCCTGGTTCGAAAGAGCAATTCCAGGCTCGAGGCCTGCGTGAACGAAGATACGCAGGTTGTCCTCGTGCCAGAAAGGCAGTGCACCCATCCAATCCGTGTAGGTGGATCCGATCGACCCGCCGAATGACTCGAGGGTAGAATCTCCGCCATTTGCGAGCCATTCCTCGAGGTGGTGATCTGAGAGTTTGGAATCGAGGCACATCTGTTCGTGGTTGCCGCGAATACATGTATAACGATCATCCTGCCGCTGGGGACCGGCCATCAAGATATCCAGGACCGATTTGCTATCTGGGCCTCTGTCAATATAATCCCCGATGAAGATCACGTGAAACGGAGTGCTTCCCGACTGCCTCTGGATCCAGATCAGAGCTTTATCCAGAAGTTTGGCGCAGCCGTGTATGTCGCCGACGGCGTAAGTTTGCCTTTTCATGAGCGGTGCCTTGGGGATAGCTTGAATGTTCAGCGTGACTTCATTCGCTCAGTGATGACGCCCGGCAGCGAGTTCAGCAGATCCGGTTCTCTGTCTACAGATACCTTGATCAACCGGTGCATCAGATCGTTTTCGCTCAGATGCGCGACCGAAATCGGATCGGGGTCTTCATCAATCCAGAAGAACGGCTTGGCAGTGTCGATTCCAGAGATCTTGGCAGTGTCCCACTGCGATGCTGGTATAGAACGGATCAGGGATGAGAACCGGTCGGACCTCATGGCTGACGGAGAGGCGTGCCTGAACGCTCTCTCAGCGTTCTCAATGCTGCCCCCCGAGGTTCGGGTGCTCAACCAGAATACGTCGAAATTGGCGGTGGCCCACTCGAGCAACTCTGTCGCTCCGGATGCGACCTCATAAAGGCTCATCGCACCAAAGCCTTGTTGACGTGTTCTACGCAGGAGAACGCCGTCGATGTCTAGGTATAGAGCTATGCGCACGTCCGGTGCGGGGGCAGCCGCTAGGTCACCAGTTTGATAGGACATGCCTATTCTCCTTGTATCGGCAATCGACGAGATGTCGGGGGCGGCAATCCGGAACAAACCTCCCCAGCCAATCAGGTTGGCCAGACCGAAAAATCAGCGCAGAAGCAGTAATTGCGGGACGGCATCGCTTCCAATCCAGACCACCGCATCCTGCCTGAAACGGCGACCCAGTTCTCGCGCGGTATCGGCATCGAGCCCGAACGCGAGATAGCTTTTCTCCTTCCACTTCTCGGTAGGATCGGCACCAACGCCCTCGATGACGCGGTTCGAAGGGCCATCAAGCTGCTCTCTGAGACGCTCGTGAGCGTCCTCATTGGCGCTATCAACCTGCTTTCGTCCGAAGGGATTGAAGGCTGTTATGAATACAGCGCAATCGCAGCCGTTCTGCTTGTAAAGCAAGGCGAGAGCAGGCGAATGCTGGCCGACCTGCAGCACGAACGCATCGGGGCCAACGCCCACACGATAGTACGTGTCCAGGTATGCCTCGATCTTGTCTATAGGGATTTCCGTCTGCGCCATTCTTGCTCCCTCATCAATCCGAGGGTCGACGCACCCCGCATAATTGCTCTTTCAAGCCGCATCTCCTCTCGGACACCACCTTGCCCGGGAAGGCAGGTTGGTTTGGGCGTCGACCCAATCTAAATGCTGTGTTCTTTATAACGAACACCGATGCTGGTGTCAACAGGAACGATTGCTTTCATGCGATCATCTGCCCGTCTGACCTATAGCAAGTCTTGATCCCAGTCTGCTTGCATGATCCAAAACCTTTGAGTGATACTGGCGGAATGGACCTCGTCATCCAAGACGCTACTGCATCAGGAAGAAAGTACTCGCATGATCGAACTGATTGATGTCGATACCGCCGGCCTTCTCCGGGAAGCGGAGTCCCGCTTCATGCTCGGCCCCGAGAGCCACCACGGCCCGGTACACTGGCGTGCCGTGCTCTCGAACGGAATGGTGCTTGCGGACGAACTGGCGGGTGATCACTCGTTCATGGCCGTGTTCGCACTGCTCCATGACTGCCGGCGTGAGAACGAGTGGGAGGATCCGCGACACGGGGCGCGTGCTGCGGAGGTCGCGAAGGCGCTCAATGGTCGCTTCTTCGATTTCGAGCAAGGAAGACTGTCCCGGCTGACGGAGGCCCTGCACTGGCACGACGCCGGAAAGGTGCACGCCGATATCGATATCTCTTGTTGCTGGGCAGCTGACCGCATCGAACTCAGACGCGTTGGGATTGAGCCCGCCAAGTGGGGTTTCTGCGATCGCACATGGCCCTTGGCTCAGAGCCTGCTGTCCAAGCGGAAAATTGAGAGCGTCGAGGGTTCCTGATGAAAAGCCAGCACAGCAATCCTGAGCGTACTTGTCTGGTCAATGGTCTGCTCGGGGCCGTTGAGCGCATGATCTGCCTGATGCTCCTTTCTGCGGTTCTGCTCGCAGGAATGTGCCGTTACCCCGAAGCCGCTGAAATCAGCGTGGAGCCCGAACCTTCGGGTGACCTTGTCTTCATCACTATTGAAGGCGAGCTTGTGGCCGGAGACGAAAAGAAGTTCGCGCAGGTGGCCCTTCAGAACGACATGGCCATTGTCGTTCTGAACAGTCCCGGCGGGAGCACACTCGCTGGTGTGGAGATCGGTAAGGCGATTCGGTTGAAAGGCTTCTTCACCTACGTTCCTGCGGATACCGTCTGTGCATCCGCCTGCGGTCATATCTGGCTTGCGGGCGTGCAACGTTACATGGAGGAATCATCGAAAGTGGGCTTCCATGCGTCCTTCATCCAGGAGAACGGTGTGAACCGGGAAACCGGTGTCGGAAACGCGCTGGTTGGTGCATACCTCAACTCTCTGGGACTGTCAGA
Source organism: Aestuariivirga sp. (assembly GCF_044239095.1). Lineage (GTDB taxonomy): Bacteria > Pseudomonadota > Alphaproteobacteria > Rhizobiales > Aestuariivirgaceae > Aestuariivirga. Next base: position 5,762 of record NZ_JBIICB010000207.1, read on the forward strand.
GTACGCGATTGCCTACATCAGCTCCGCATCGCCCGACTCAATGACGTGGTTGACCCTTCAGGACGCGGAAAGCGTCGGCATCGATGTGAAGATAGCAAATGAAACAGCGCCTGCCACGGACCGGAGAAGAACGGCAAGCCCCTCGAACGATGAAGAGATCGTGGTGGTACCGTTGGAGCCGCCATCCGGCCAGGTAGTGCAGGGCACACCTCCTGTGGTGACCGCCCCTCCTGTCGATAACAGCCAGATTGCCATGTCTCACATTCAAGGTGCTGACATATTCGGTCATGACCTTCCCGGCATGCCGCTCAAGAACGTGTCTGCAGCACAGTGTGAGGAAGCGTGCATGTCTGACAGGCGCTGCAAGGCATTCACGTTCAACACCAGACACGCTGTGTGTTTTCTCAAGTCTGATGGCGAACGCGTATTCAGGAACCCGAACGCATTCGCTGGCTACAGGATCTATCTTGAGAGCAGGCTCCGAAGATCGACGATCACGATCATGGAAAGAACCGACTATCCGGGGAACGACTACCGGGAGATACGGGACGTCGGATTTGGCGAGTGTTCTGACAGTTGCGAGAAGGATGATATCTGCCGCGCATTTACGTACATGGCCAGAAGAAAGAGCTGCTGGCTGAAAAGCGCGACTTCCAGCCCCGTCGAGACAAAGACCACGATCTCTGGCCGCAAAGACTGAGTGGTCAGGGCGCGCGGGGCAAATATCTCATGGCATTCGTCTTCTATGATACCGAGACAACGGGTAGCGATACCTTCTACGATCAGATTCTGCAGTTTGCGGCCATTCGAACCGATGACGCCCTGAATGAAATCGATCGCTTCGAGATCCGCTGCCGCATCCAGCCACATATTCTTCCGGCTCCGGGGGCTCTTCTCGTTACTGGTGTCGCTCTGGATCAACTGTCCGATCCTGTACTTCCGTCCCACTTCGAGATGGCGGCCACGATCCACGAGAAGCTCTCAGCATGGTCGCCTGCTGTGTTTGCCGGCTATAACAGCCTGGAATTCGATGAAGATCTCCTTCGGCAAGCCTTCTACCAATCGCTGCTACCGCCCTTCCTGACAAATACCAATGGCAACAGCCGCCTCGACATCATGCGCCTGGCGCTGGCGGTCCACGAGTTCGAACCGGGCAGATTGGAAATACCCCAGCGGGCCGATGGCGCGCCGACCTTCAAGTTGGACCGGTTGGCGCCTACAAACGGTTTCCTGCACCCCAATGCGCATGATGCCTTGGCGGACGTCGAGGCGACCATCTATCTGGCGCAGTTGATGAAGGAGAGAGCGCCCTGGTTGTGGGAACACCTGCTGAGGATGGGGCAGAAGGCGGAGGCGGTACGACACGCCCGGTCAGCCGCGGTTCGCCTCTATACGGACTTTCCCTACAACAAGCCAAATCATTGGCTGGTCTCGGCCATCGCGGTCGACCCTCAGAATAACGGTAACGTGATCGCCTTCAACCTCGCGCATGATCCTGCGGAGCTTCCGTCAGTGAGCGATGATTCACTCAGGAAGTGGGCGGCCACCAAACCGAAGCCGCTGCGAACAATCAAGGCAAGCAGCTGCCCGATCCTGCTCGACCTGGAGAGGGCGCGGGATCGCATTGAACTCATGAAGATAGGTGAGCCGGAAATCATGCGGCGCGCCCAGCTCCTGCAGGGATCTCCGGAACTCCGTCACCGACTTCTGCAGGCGTATGTCGCAACACGCGAAGTCTACGAGCAATCTCCCTGGCTAGAGGGGCAGATCTACCGGGGCTTCCCCGGCGCGCGAGACGCCGCCCTGATGCGTGATTTCCATCGGGGCTCATGGCCAGCAAGAGCGGAGATCGCTGGCCTATTTGAGGATGATCGCTACCGCAAGATCGCAAGGCGGATCGTCTTCGGCCATCGCCCGGACTTGTTGGATAACGGTACGAGGAGAGCATTTTCCACCGCCATTGCCCAGAGATGGTTGACGGAGGGCAAGGCGAAGTGGCTGACACTTGAAAGGGC
>NZ_JBIICB010000208.1:0-7766 GCF_044239095.1 Aestuariivirga sp.
CCCTGGTGACCGGCGCCTTCCATGAGGACGGGCTCTCCGATGTCGCCGATGGTTTTGGCGGCGGCGTCACGCGCGAAGAGCGGCTCGACATCATGAAGGACAGCCGGATCGGCGCCTATGGCACGCTCGCCCTGGTCTTCACCATCATGGGGCGGGCCTCCCTGCTCACGGCCCTTCTCGACCTGCCGCCAAGCGCCATCTTGGCGCTGAGCGCGGGGGCTGCCGCCTTCTCACGCGCGCTGATGGTCGACTTGCTGTCCACGACAAGGCCCGCACGCGCCAACGGGCTGTCGGTACTGGCCGGCCAGCCCACCCGCCGCACCGGCCTTGCCGCGATCGTGATCGGGGGCCTTGCGGCGGGGCTCGGCGCATATGCCTTCCTGTCGCTGACAGTGGCGCTTCTGGCGCTTGCAGCCGCAGGCCTGGTGCTCGGCGCAGTCCGGGGCCTTGCCATGCGCAAGATCGGCGGCCAGACGGGCGATGTCTGCGGCACGGCCCAGGTCATGACCGAAACCGCCATGCTCGCCGTCTTCGCAGCCGCTATTCTCGGCGCCTGAACGGGCTTCGGCCTTGCATTCCCGGTGGAATTCACGTTACAATCTTTGCGGGAGGATATTTCCATGTTCCGCACCATGCTGTTGCTGCTTGCCACGCTCTGCTCCGCCATGACAGGGGTGGCCCATGCCAACACCGCGGAGCTGCGGATGTCACCCAACGGGCATTTCGTGACAATGGCCGACATCAACGGCAGAGAAATCAAGGTCATGGTGGACACCGGCGCCACCACCGTGGCCCTCAGCTATGAAGACGCACAGACGGCAGGCTTCGAGCCGGATGAACTGTCCTTCAGGTTCCCCGTCTCCACCGCCAACGGCACCGTCATGGCCGCACGCATCAACATCGACACGATCCAGATCGACGGCATCGTGGTGGAGGAGGTCGATGGCATGGTGCTGCCGGAGGGCGCCATGTCGGGGTCGCTGCTCGGCAACAGCTTCCTGCGCAGGCTGCACAGCTACGAAGCGATGGACGGCATTCTCCTTCTTCGTAACTAGCCGCTTTTGGGCTATCGAACGGCGTTTCCGGCCCGAGCCGCAGCCCGCGTCATCCCTATCTTCAGCGCCATGAATGCGATGAATCAGCCCGCCATCGAGACGCCCTGCATCAAGATCTGCGTCGTCGATCCGGAAACCGGCTACTGCATCGGCTGCGGCCGGACGCGGAGCGAGATCGGCGGCTGGCTGGGGCTATCCCCGGAGCAGCGGCGGGGCGTGATGGCGGAGCTTCCGGACCGCGTGGAAGGCCTGACCCGGCGCAAGAGCCGCCGCGGCGGCCGTGCGGGGCGCATCCAGGCCTTGAACGGCGGCTAACGCGCGTTCCGACCAGGTGGCATCACCTGGTCGAAAAGAACGCGCGCCAAATCAATTCCTTGAGCATGATCCGCACCGGGGGCGTTACTCGGCGGCGATGGCGTGGGGTTTCAGGCGCGAGGCCACCTGTTCAACCGCCTTGTCGAGCACGTCGAGCCCTGCACCCGGCCGCGAGGCCTCCTCGGAGAGCACGCGCCGCCACAGCCTGCCGCCCGGCAGGCCATGAAACAGGCCCAGCATGTGGCGGGTGATGTTCTGCAGCCAGACGCCCTTCTCGAGTTGCTCGGCCACATAGGGCTTCATGCGCGCGACGATGTCGACCGGGCTCACCTCCTCCGCCGCCGCGCCGAAGAAGCGATGGTCGACCTCGTGGAGCAGCCAGGGGGTGTTGTAGGCCGCACGGCCCAGCATCACGCCATCGACATGCTTCAGCTGTTCCCCGGCCTCCTCGAGGCTGCCGATGCCGCCGTTGATCACGACGGTAAGCTCCGGATGGCGCTGCTTCAGGCGGTGAACCCGCCCATAGTTCAGCGGCGGAACCTCACGATTCTCCTTCGGTGAAAGTCCTTTCAGCCAGGCCTTCCGGGCATGGACGATGAAGGTGGAAACGCCAGCCTGCATGACGGTCTCGACGAAGCGGGTGAAATCCTCCTCCTCGTCCTGGTCGTCGATACCGATCCGGCACTTGACGGTGACGGGCAGGCGCACGGCGTGGCGCATCTCGCCCAGGCAGTCGCGCACCAGTTCCGGTTCGGCCATGAGGCAGGCGCCGAAGCGGCCGTTCTGCACCCTGTCCGAAGGGCAGCCGACATTAAGGTTGATCTCGGCATAGCCGTAATCCTCGCCCCACTTAGCGGCTTCAGCCAGAAGCGGCGGCGCGCTGCCGCCGATCTGCAGCGCGACGGGATGCTCAGCCGGGCTGAACCCCAGCAGCCGCTCCCTGTCGCCATGGCGGATCGCCAGCGCCGTTACCATCTCGGTATAGAGCAGCGCATGCCGCGTAAGCTGACGGTGGAACATCCGGCAATGCCGGTCAGTCCAATCCATCATGGGGGCTACGGAGAATTTATGAGCGTTTTCTTTCAAGCGAATGACCGTGAATTGATCGGAAGCCGGGACGTGCTGGGGCAGGATTTGCCGTAACTGCCTTCTGTCGCCGCGAAGGTAATCCAGCATGATTTCGCACCAACCGCCGGCGGATATGCTTCGTGGACTGTTCTGACATCGTCCACCGGGGCGGCGATGTCAATCAGGTCCGGCCACGAGCATCAGCGCTTGCCTCCCGGCATGTGGATCGCGCGGTCCACTTTCACCGGCCGCCTGCGCTCGCCCCCTTTCCACAACCATATGGAGCATTAAATAACCGAAACTGGACAGACTGTGCATTCTGGCACAATCTTCCCGGCAGTCGCTTTGGCAAGGCACACGGAGAACGGGATAGTGGGCGAGGAAGCCTCAAGGCTGGCCATGCGGAACATGGGCTGGCTTACGACGCAGCCGGACTGGCTGAAGGATGAACTCCTCGCCTGCGCGCGGCTGCGCCAGTATTCGCGCGGCCAGTATGCCTACCACTTCGAGGACGGGCCGGGCGGCATGTTTGGCGTTGCCGAAGGCGCCTTCGGTGTGCTGATCCCCTCGGGCGGGGAAATGATGATGTGCCATGTCATGGGTCCCGGCGCATGGTTCGGCTGGGGCCCGGTCATGACGGGTGGCCAGCGCGGCCTGAGTTTCCGTGCGCTGGAGCCAAGCCGCGCGCTCTACGTGAGCCTCCTGGACCTCGGGGCAATCGGCGCCCGCAATCCCGATCTGTACCGCCTTCTCGGCGCGCTGAGCGAAGCAAGCATGCACGCCATGGCGCGCGCTGTTGGTGACCTGCTCATCTCGTCCTGCGACCGGCGGATCGCTGCTGTCCTGGCGCGGCTTGGCAGCGAAGCCGTGGGCAAGCCCCCCGCCCCGCTGCGCCTGGCGCAATCCGTCCTGGGGCAGATGAGCAACGCCTCGCGCGTGCGCGTCAACCGCACGCTGCGGGAGTTCGAAACTGCGGGGTGGGTGTCCGTCCAGTACCAGTCGATCCGCGTCACGGACGTGGCCTCGCTCGAAGCCTTTGCAAGGCGCGAGGGCTGAGCGGTCAGTACATCGCCTTGATGTCGTGAGCTCCCGCGCGAGGTCCGCCTCGTCCCGCCGCGCAATCAGCTGGGCGATGGCGGGCAGCCGGGGGCCGATCAGCGCCCAGCGATGTGGATTGCGGCGCGGAAGAAATAGGCATTGAAGGTCGGGTTATGGATCCTGCTGACGGGACGCGGAGGCTCGCGTCCATTCTGGCTGGCAGAACCGTTGCGGGTCGTACAATCGACCCGGCGTGCCACTGGGTGCGCCGGGCTTTCTTGCCGGCTCATTTCAGGAGGGCGACGCAAAAGGACAAGGAGATGAGGAAGGCCATATTCGTGGACCTGCCCGGTATGGCAAAGGCCAAGGCGCGCATCGCGGCGCTTGCCGAACGGCGACAGCAAAAACGGAAATATTTCAGGCGAACACTTCAACCATTGCTATATTCTTGTATTTACGACGTTTTCGGCCGGCTGTGACATATTTTCAACCATATGCCGGCACAACCCAGCTAGCTTCCACTCAGGTTTGTAAAAAGTGGAGTTCCAAATGAAATCTTATTTACTGTCTTCCGCCCTGCTCGTCATGCTCGCCAGCGCTGCAAATGCTGCCGACATCGCCGACGCACCCACCTCGGACTGGACGGGTATCTATGCAGGCGTGTTCGGCGGTTATGCTTGGGGCTCTGCTGATCTTAGCTCAACGACCAATGCCGAAGACTTTAAGATCCCCTCTGAAGACATCCCCTCTTCCTTCGGCGCAGAAGGCGACCTGGAAGGCTGGCTCGGCGGCGCTCAGGTGGGTTACGACTATGGCTTCGGCAGTGGCTTCGTTCTGGGCGCGGTTGCCGATTGGGCAATCACTGGCCTCGAAACAGATTCAGCCTGCCTCGAGGACTTTGGCCGCGAGGATTGCAACGACTCGGACCCGTTCCATACCGAGGGGAATGCCTCAATGGATTGGCTCGCGACGTTCCGCGCGCGCGCAGGTTTCGCCACGGGTGATGCGCTGATCTACGCAACGGGCGGCCTTGCGGTTGCCAATGTCGAGGTCAACATCGACAACTTGGGGTTCGACGGTGACAATTACGCCGACTCCGACACACTCACTGGCTGGACCGCTGGCGCCGGCGTCGAGTACCGGCTTACAGAGAATGTCTCTGTAGGTGCTGAGTATCTTTATGTTGATCTGGGTACTGTCGAGACCAATTACGAATTGCAGACTCCGGGGCCGGTTGTGGACATCCACTCTGAAACTGATTTTACGATGAATATCGTCAAGGCCTCGCTTAACTACCGCTTCTAATCGCTCCAAGCGAACGAGAAGGCCCGGCATCGCTGCCGGGCCTTTTTTCATTTGCGCTCCGGTGACAACTGGCTGCTCCCCGGCAGTTCCTCACATCGTCCTCGACGATGCCCTTGAACTGCTAGGAGAGGTTCTCGCCCCTGTGGATCATGACCTTCTTACCATCGGTCCGTAACAGGTCCATATACCAGCAGCTTCCGCACCATGTTCGACGCGACGGTGGTGACGCCAAGCCATGGGCAAGCCCCCCGCCCCGCTGCGCCTGGCGCAATCCGTCCTGGGGCAGATGAGCAACGCCTCGCGCGTGCGCGTCAACCGCACGCTGCGGGAGTTCGAAACTGCGGGGTGGGTCTCCGTCCAGTACCAGTCGATCCGCGTCACGGACGTGGCCTCGCTCGAAGCCTTTGCAAGGCGCGAGGGCTGAGCGGTCAGTACATCGCCTTGATGTCGGTGAGCTCCCGCGCGAGGCCCGCTTCGTCCCGCCGCGCAATCAGCTGGGCGATGGCGGGCAGCCGGGGGCCGATCAGCGCGCCGGTGACGGAGAAGAACTCATCCTCATCGATAGCCTCGGCGGGCCGTCCTTCCTCAGCGAACATCAGCGCCACGCAGGCGATGGCGTTCACCGCCACATTGGGTTCGACCTGCGCCATGAAGCGGTTACGCTCCGCCACCTTGCCGATCCGCGCCACCGGCCCCTGCTCCACCAGCGCGATGAGGATGCGCGCCAACATGCCGTTTTCCGTCACCTCCTCGTCAGCCCTCGGCGCAAGGCTGCGGCGGGCGGCATCCACCCGATGCTCGAGGATCAGGTAGGGCGGGGCCGAATAGCGCCCCGCGATGTGGATCGCGGCGCGGAAGAAATAGGCATTGAAGGTGGGGTTGTGGATCAGGCTGTCGTCGCGGATGCCGCGGGCCACCGCATGCATGATGCCGGGGGTAAAGGGCGAGGGCAGCTTGCGCCAACTCGGCAGGAACAGGGCGATCGAGACATTTGCCCCCCAGTTCATCAGCCGGTCGACGAGGCGCGCACCCCGCGCGACAATGCGCGAGAGGAAGGGCGCGCGCACGGGCGACCCCTGTGCCGACCGGTCGGCGTTGGACAGGTCACGCACATAGAACTGGGCGGCCCTCAAACCGTCACGCACGCCGGCTGCGGCGCACACGGCATGAGCGGCAAGGGGGATGGCGGCGGTACGCGAGGCGCTGGTCATGGCCCCATATCAACCCGCGGGACGCGCCGCCGTCAAGTTTTCCTATGTCGCGCGGGATGCGTTGCGGATCTCGGTGAGGCTCCGCGCCGGCGTGATGGCCTCGGGGTCGATCAGGCAGTGGATGATGGAGGCCCTGCCGCTCTGCCGCGCGCGCGCCAGCGCCGGGCCGAAATCCGCCGTCCTGGTGACGGTCTCGCCATGCCCGCCATAGGACCGGGCAAGCGCGGCGAAGTCCGGATTGCGCAGCGAGGTGGCGGAGACGCGGCCCGGATACTCGCGTTCCTGGTGCATGCGGATCGTGCCGTACATGCCATTGTCGACCACCACCACGATGATGGGCAGGCCGTATTGCATGGCGGTGGCGAATTCCTGCCCGTTCATCAGGAAGCAGCCGTCACCCGCGAAGGCGATGACCTCGCGCTCCGGCTGAAGCGCCTTCGCGGCAACCGCTGCCGGGACGCCATAGCCCATGGTGCCCGAGGTCGGCGCAAGCTGCGAGGCGAAGCTGCGGAAGGGCCAGAACCTGTGCACCCATGTGGCGTAATTGCCCGCGCCGTTGCAATAGACGGTCGCAGCGGGCATCACCTGCCGGAGATGCGCCATGACGCCAGCCATCTGGAGGTCTCCGGCGGTTCTGACGCGTGAGGGGTCACTCCAGGCGAGATAATCCTCATGCGCTGCGTGTGCGCTGCCCGCCCAGGCTACCGTGTTGGGCTTTGGCAGCGCGGCGGCGGCTGCCGCAAAGGCATGCGGTGCGGCGAGAATGCCAAGGCCGGTGCGGTAGACCTTGTTCAATTCCTCCGCACCTGGATGAACATGGACGAGCCGCGACCCGTCGCCCGGGATGTCGAGAAGAGTATAGCTTTGGGACGGCATTTCGGAGAGGCGCCCCCCGGCCAGCAGCACGAGGTCCGCATCCTTGATGCGCTGAAGCAGCTTCGGATTGGGCCCGATGCCGAGGTCGCCCGCGAAATTCGGATGATCCGCCGGGAACAGCATCTGGCGGCGGAAGCTGACAGCCACGGGCAGATCGAAGGTCTCGGCGAAGCGGACGAGGTCAGTCACGCCCTGCTCGCTCCAGCCTGAGCCGCCCGCCAGAACGATGGGTCGCCGGGCGGCCAGAAGGCGGCGCTGCAGCGCCTCCATGTCGGCCGCACCCGGCTTCATGACGGCGGGCGAGAAGGCCGGTGCATCCTGAACCTCCGCCGTCTCGGTGAGCATGTCTTCCGGAAGGGCGATCACCACGGGGCCGGGGCGGCCCTGGCTTGCCACGTGGAAGGCACAGCTGACGATTTCGGGGATGCGATCGGCCCGGTCGATCTCGACGACCCATTTCGCCATGGTGCCGAAGACGGCCTTGTAGTCCAGTTCCTGGAAGGCCTCCCGCTCCTTCATATCGCGCGCCACCTGGCCCACGAACATGATGAGCGGGGTCGAATCCTGCGAGGCGACATGGATGCCGCAGGAGGCGTTGGTGGCGCCCGGCCCCCGCGTGACCATCACGATGCCGGGCCTGCCCGTCATCTTGCCTGCAGCCTCCGCCATATAGGCCGCGCCGCCTTCCTGGCGGCACACGATGGTGGTGATCGCGGCATCATGCAGCGCGTCCAGCACGGCGAGATAGCTTTCGCCAGGCACGCAGAAGACATGGCTGGCGCCATGAATCTTCAATTGATCGACGAGGATCTGCCCGCCCGTGCGCCCGGTCACCGGTTGGTCCTCAGCAGCCTGGCGCGGGTTTCGGACACGGCGTTGGCATGGCCGTCGAAGCCTT
>NZ_JBIICB010000209.1:0-7656 GCF_044239095.1 Aestuariivirga sp.
TGTGGGCGACCTTGCCTACCGGGGCCAGTTGGAACATGGTGTAGAAAGTCGCAACCTCGAGCACGCGGATGTAGGACATGTCCAGCATGTCCGCCACGTGTTCGATCACGGGCTTCGACACCCAGTTCTCATTCTGCTCCTGCGCGCGCCAGAGCAGCGGAATGACGGCGGAAGCCTGTTTGCCAGCCGGATATTTGGCGATGGTCTGCTTGGCCCAGGCAAGATTCTCCGCATTGAAAGCGAAGCTGTCGGGCTGCACGGAATGAAGACGGCGTACGCTCACCGGTCCACCTCACCAAAGACGATATCGAGAGAGCCGAGGACGGCCGAGACGTCCGCCAGCATGTGGCCGCGGCAGATGTGGTCCATCGCCTGAAGATGCGCAAAGCCGGGAGCCCTGAGCTTGCAGCGGTAGGCCTTGTTGGTGCCGTCGGACACCAGATAAACGCCAAACTCGCCCTTGGGCGCCTCGACTGCGGCATAGACTTCACCCGGCGGCGTGTGGAAGCCTTCCGTGTGGAGCTTGAAGTGGTGAATGAGCGCTTCCATGGAGCGCTTCATCTCGCCCCGCTTCGGCGGCACAACCTTGCCGTCCGCAGCGGAGACGGGTCCGGTCTTCTCCGATCCCAGCAGGCGGTTCACGCACTGCTTCATGATCTTCACGGACTCGCGCATTTCCTGCATGCGGATCAGGTAACGGTCATAGCAGTCACCGTTCTTGCCGATGGGAATGTCGAAATCCATCTCGTTATAGCATTCATAGGGCTGCGACTTGCGCAGGTCCCAGGCAGCGCCTGAGCCGCGCACCATGACGCCGGAGAAGCCCCACTCGAAGCATTCCTTCAGCGAGACGACGCCAATGTCGACATTGCGCTGCTTGAAGATGCGGTTGTCGGTGAGGAGCCCCTCGATATCGTCGAGCACCTTGTTGTGATGGTCGCAGAACACGCCGATGTCCTCGACGAGCTCCGGCGGAATATCCTGGTGCACGCCACCCGGGCGGAAATAGGCGGCATGCATGCGCGAGCCCGAGGCGCGCTCATAGAACACCATCAGCTTCTCGCGCTCCTCGAAGCCCCACAGCGGCGGGGTCAAGGCGCCAACGTCCATCGCCTGCGTGGTGACGTTGAGGAGATGTGACAGAAGCCGCCCGATCTCCGAATAAAGCACGCGGATCAACTGCCCGCGCTTCGGAACCTCGAGGCCCAGCAGCCGTTCGATGGCGAGCGCCCAGGCATGTTCCTGATTCATCGGCGCCACATAGTCGAGGCGGTCGAAATAGGGCACGGCCTGCAGATAGGTCTTGTACTCGATCAGCTTCTCGGTGCCGCGGTGCAAGAGGCCGATATGCGGATCGACGCGCGTGCAGACCTCGCCATCGAGCTCAAGCACCAGGCGCAGCACGCCATGGGCCGCAGGATGCTGGGGCCCAAAGTTGATGGAAAAGTTACGGACGGTGGACGAGTCTGTCACTACTTCGCCTTTTCATCGCCGGGGATCACGTAGTCGGTTCCCTCCCACGGGCTCAAATAATCGAATGCGCGGAATTCCTGGGCCAGCTTCACGGGCTCATAGACCACGCGCTTCACCTCATCGTCCCAGCGCACTTCCACATAGCCGGTGAGCGGGAAGTCCTTCCTCAGCGGATGGCCTGAGAAGCCATAGTCGGTGAGGATGCGGCGCAGGTCCGGGTGGCCGGAGAACAGGATGCCATAGAGGTCGAAGGCCTCCCGCTCGAACCAGTTTGCGGCAGGGAAGACGGAGATAGCGGAGGGCACGGCCGTGTCCTCATCCGTCTCCACCTTCACGCGGATGCGGCGGTTCTTGTAGGGCGCGAGCAGGTGATAGACCACGTCGAAGCGCTTCTCGCGCTGCGGATAATCAACGCCGCAGATATCGATGAAGCAGACGAAGCCACATTCGGCGTCATCGCGCAGGAAGCTCAGCACGCGGATGATCCCGGCGGCCTCGGCCATTACGGAAAGTTCACCGAACTCCACCTTGAACCCTGTCACCGCGCTTCCCAGCTTGGTGGCGATGTGCTCGCCCAGTTCTTGCAAAGTCTCAGCCATGTCAGCGCTCGATCGTTCCGGTGCGGCGGATCTTTTTCTGCAGCTGCAGAATGCCGTAGATCAGCGCTTCGGCCGTGGGCGGGCAGCCCGGCACATAGATGTCGACGGGCACGATGCGGTCGCAGCCGCGCACCACCGAATAGGAATAATGGTAGTAACCGCCGCCATTGGCGCAACTTCCCATGGAAATGACGTAGCGCGGCTCCGGCATCTGGTCATAGACCTTGCGGAGTGCTGGCGCCATCTTGTTGGTCAGCGTGCCGGCCACGATCATCACGTCGGACTGGCGGGGCGAGGCGCGCGGCGCGAAGCCGAAGCGCTCCAGGTCCCAGCGCGGCATGGAGGCCTGCATCATCTCGACCGCGCAGCACGCAAGGCCGAAGGTCATCCACATCAGCGAGCCGGTGCGGGCCCAGTTGATGAGGTCATCGGAGGCAGTGACGAGAAAGCCCTTGTCAGCGAGCTCGGCGTTGATTTCGGTGAAGAACTCGCGCTGCTCCGGGCTTGCCTGTTCGATCAATCCCATTCGAGGGCTCCTTTTCTCCACTCATAGATGAAGCCGATGGTCAGCACGCCGAGGAAGATCATCATCGACCAGAAGCCGAAGACCCCGACCTCCTTGAGCGAGACCGCCCAGGGGAAGAGGAAGGCCACTTCCAGGTCGAAAATGATGAAAAGGATCGACACAAGGTAGAACCTGATGTCGAATTTCATGCGCGCATCGTCGAAGGCGTTGAACCCGCACTCATAGGCCGAGAGCTTTTCGGGATCCGGATTGCGGATGGCGATCAGAATCGGCGCGATCAGCAGGATCAGGGAGAAGCCAAGAGCCACCCCCAGGAAGATGACGACGGGCAGATATTCTCTCAAAAGATCAGGCATTTTGCTTTCGCCTTTGGCTCCGCCCGGGTGGCGGAGAAGAATCCGCCGCTTGGTAGCGCACGGGCCCTTCACCCGCAAGTTTTTCGGCACAGTTGTCAAGCAGGAGTGACATGTGTCGCAGGGGCGAACCTTACGCCCGGGGGCTGATTGCAGCGCCGCCAGCCTGACCGAGGCCTGGGATCTCGAAACCGGTACCTGCGTCAAGATGCCATACTCTGCATGCAAAAGTTGTAGAATCTCCTTGAATCGAAAAGGATTTCAGTCACCCATAGCGTGCAAACCTTTGCTGTTTTTCGTCTGTTTTCAATCTTAGATACGTAGAACTACGTATTTTCTACTTCCTTGAGGCCCTAATTACAGCCTATGCAGGAAATGTTTTCAGTTTTGGCTAACACAGGGAGATCCGAGATGCCAAATCGCAGACTGTTCCTTGCCGTGTCCGCCGTAGCGTTAAGTCTGAATCTCTACCTCGCAGCGTCGCCTGTCGTCCCCGGCGCCTATGCGAAACAAGCGGCGGCAACGCCAATGGCGGCAGTTCAAGCGGCAAAGGTGCAATCGTTGGCAGATCAAGCGGGAGCCGCGACCGGTCCGAAAGCGATCAATCTCCAGGCCCGTTCAACAGCGTGACCTGCAACACAAACTGGGTGAACGGGGCCTGCCTCGGCGACGGCAACTAAATCACCCACTGGCCACGGCCGGTACGTCCCCCCGGGCCGGCCGTGGCTTCCCCCTGAAAACAAGCCGCACCGCGGCATCATCACCTCAGGTCCCTACCGCTTCAACAAGCACCCGGCCTATGTGGCCAAGAACATCTCATGGTGGCTGATCAGCATCCCATTCCTGCCCATGGATGGGTCGCCCGTCACCGCACTTCAACTCTGCCTCGGGCTTGCCGGCATCAATGTGATCTACCTGCTCCGCGCCCGGACGGAAGAGCGGCATCTCTCGCAGGATCCGGTGTACCGTGACTATGCGGCCTATATCCGCGCACATGGCATCTTCCGCTGGCTGCCGCGCGGCATCGGCCATGGCCCAAACGAAAAGGGCCACCCTGCAGGGCGGCCCTTTTCGTCTGTTCTGAATGGCGCGAGTGACGGGGCTCGAACCCGCGACCTTCGGCGTGACAGGCCGACGCTCTAACCAACTGAGCTACACCCGCAATTCAGGTGAAGCGCGTGATAGAGGAGGCCCTACCCCCTGTCAAGCAAAGCCTCAGCGTTTTTTGCCCGTCACCTCGATCTCGATTTTCATGCGCGGATCAACCAGTCCTGCGACGATGGCGGTTGCGGCCGGGCGCGTCTTGCCGAAATATTTGCTCAGCACAGGCCAGCATGGCGGGAAGTCCGCGGCATTCGGAAAGATGTAAGTGACGCGCACCACGTCTTCGAGCGAGAAGCCCGCCTTCTCCATCGCGGACTTGATGTTGCGGAACGTCTGCTCCGCCTGCTCGGCCACGTCCCCAGAGATCGTCATGGTCTCATAGTTGAAACCGGTGGTGCCCGAGACCCAGATCCAGTCGCCGTCCACGATGGCGCGTGAGTAGCCGATCTCGGCCTCAAAGCGCGAGCCGGATGAAATCTGCTGCCTGGTCATGCTTCGTCCTTTGCCATTGCTGGTTCGCCGAACAGGCTGCCCCAGTCCAGTTTCCGCGCCAGCTTGTAGGCTGCCCCGTCCCGCCTCGCAACAATACGGGTCTCGATCCTGCCGCCGCCGCACAGCCTGAAGCTGGACCCCGACTTCGCGTGGAGCGGCGGCGCGATGACGCGGGCAAGGCCGGACGGCGCCCCCTGCCTCGCCACCACCAGATAGGCGAAACGCTCGTCCTCGAAGGGCACGCGTGCGCCCTTGGCATGCATGTGGGCCCTGCTGCGGGCCAGCCTGACGCTGAAATGGCACCAGTCGTCCCCGGTGATGGGGCAGGCCAGGGCATGGGTGCAGGGCGCCACAGGCACCGCCCCCTGCCCCAGCAGCGTCTCCCGCGCTGCACGGATGCGGGCAAAGCCCTGGGGCGTTCCCGGCTCAACAATGACCAGCAAGGAGCGGCTGGCCGCCCAAAGCCTGGCCGCGGCTGCCGCCGCCCGCGGCAGGGGGAGTTCAGCCAGCGCATAGGCCGCGACCACCAGATCGGCGCCAAGCCCAGGGGGCGGCGCTTCGATCGACCCCTCCACGGCGTCAGCACATGAGAGCGGCGGAGGCCCCGCCGCCGCCAGGCTGGCCGCCAGCGTCAGGAAAACCGGCGCGGTATCAAGGAAGATGACGCGTGACAGGCCCGGCCAGGCCTCGACGGCGGCCCATGAGGCGGTGCCGGGGCCTGAGCCCGCATCGAGCAGGCTTTCCGGCGTAAGGTCCGGCCGCCTGGCGCGGGTTTCCGCCAGCACCCGCGCGACGGCGGCATAGGTGGCGGGAAGCCGCGCCACCAGATAGGCAGCCGGATCGACCGCGGCGGAGGAGCCTCCCGCCCGGTAGGTGGCGGAGAGGGCGTCACTGCCGGCACGCCGGCCGCCCTGGCCATTGCGCTCCAGCCAAGCCGCGATGGCGCCCTGAAAGGGACCGGGCAAGGTCATGATGATGGAAGCACCTTCATTTGCATCGGCTGGTCCTCAGGCTCTATCTGCAGTAATCGATTTCATTGTTCCTCACACCCCCGCCAAGGCACCCAATGTTCATTTCCTTCTTTCCCGCGCCGCGCCTGTTCTTCATCTCCGCCGCCGCATGGACGCTGTTTGCCGTCCTTCTCTGGTTCTTCCTGGTTAAGGACCTCGGCCACATCGCCGGGCTGGAAAACCCGCCGGAGGGCACGCCCCCCATCATCGGCATTTCGGTGTTCTGGTCCAAGCCCTTCCTGTGGTTCTATATTTACTACGCGCTGGCTGTCGGCATATTCGCTGGCGTCTGGCGGGTGCTGTCGCCGCAGCCGTGGTTCTCCTGGTCGGTGCTGGGCACTGCGCTCATCGTCTTCGTCATCTACTTCCAGGTGCAGGTCAGTGTTGCGATCAATGCCTGGTATGGCCCCTTCTGGGACCTTGTCCAAGCGGCAGTATCCAAGTCGAGACCGGTAACGCTGCCGGAGTTCTACGCCCAGATCCTCACCTTCTTCTCCATCGCCTCGGTGGCGGTCACCGTCATCGCGCTCAACAATTTCTTCGTCAGCCACTACCTGTTCCGCTGGCGCACGGCGATGAATGACTTCTACACCGGCCACTGGGCCAGGCTCCGCCACATCGAGGGCGCCTCGCAGCGCGTTCAGGAGGATTCCAAGCGTTTCGCCGTGCTGACCGAAACGCTGGGCGTCAACCTGGTCGATGCGGTGATGACGCTGATCGCCTTTCTTCCGCTGCTGCACGGGCTCTCCGCCAATGTCTCCGAGGTTCCACTGCTCGGCGCCATCCCCTATCCACTCGTCACCATGGCGCTCATCTGGTCGGTGTTCGGCACCGCCCTGGTGGCCCTGATCGGCCTCAGGCTTCCCGGCCTTGAGTTCCGCAACCAGCGCGTCGAGGCCGCCTACCGCAAGGAGCTGGTCTATGGCGAGGACGATGCGAACCGGGCCCAGCCACCCACCCTCAGCGAGTTGTTCAAGGCGGTGCGCGTCAACTACTTCCGGCTGTATTTCAACTATCTCTACTTCAACGTCGGCCGCTACCTCTACATCCAGACCGACAACATCTTCCCCTTCATCGTTCTGGCGCCCACCATCGTCGCGGGCAAGATCACGCTGGGACCCCTCAACCAGATCCTGAGCGCCTTCGGCCAGGTGCGCGATTCGCTGCAGTTCCTGCTCAAGTCCTGGCCGACGATGATCGAGCTGCTCTCCGTCTACAAGCGCCTGCGCAGCTTCGAGGCCACCCTCGAGGGCGAAGCGCTGCCGGAGATCGACCAGGAATTCATCAACACCCGGCAACCCGCATGAGGGCACGCCACATGCTGAAGCCGCCCGTGGCCGCCCGCCGGCAAGACCTTCCCCTCGAGCGATTTGGCGCCTGGCCTCAGGGCGCGAAATCGCAGCTTTCCGGCATGGCCAGAAATTGGTAAGCTTCATCAACGATAATCGCGAGATGATGATGACAAGCCTCAAGACCGCCCTTGGTGCCGCCGCCGCCCTGATGATCGCCGCCATGCCATCAGCCCAGGCGGAGGACAACAGCACCGACCAATATGTCCTTGATCTGGGCATGGGACTGATGGCCAAGCCCCGTTATCCGGGCTCGGATGAGGTGATTGCGGTGCCCTTTCCCATCATCTCGGTGGGCAAGTTCTTCATTCCGGGCATCGGCCAGGTGATCGACGAGGACGAGCGAATCAAGCGCCTCAGCATCTATCCCTCGTTCAATTTCAATGGGCGGCGCGAATCCTCCGATTCGAACGAACTCGAGGGCCTGGACGATGTCGACTGGGCGCTGGAAGTGGGCCTCGGCATGGCCTACCGGCATGACTGGATCCGCGGCTTCGTCGAGGTGCGGCAGGGCTTCAACGGATACTCCGGCCAGGTGGCCGACTTCGGCATCGACTTCATCGTCAACCCGACCGAGGACCTTCAGGTCATGGTGGGCCCCCGGGCGGGCTGGGGTTCAGACGGCTACATGGACACCTATTTCGGCATCACCCCCGGCGAGGAAGCAGACAGCGCCCTCTATGACAAGGCCTTCGATGCCGAGGCAGGGTTCAACACGGTGGGTGCGGCGGCCACGGCCAGCTACGACCT
>NZ_JBIICB010000210.1:0-7581 GCF_044239095.1 Aestuariivirga sp.
GGTTGGGAGAAGGTGGCCGAAGGCCGGATGAGGGCCTGCTTCAACATCGGGACTCGCGGAGACAGGCCCTCATCCGCCCTTCGGGCACCTTCTCCCATCGCGTTGCGACGGGAGAAGGGAAAACTCACGACGAGTTCCTTCTCCCGTCCGGAGGATGGGAGAAGGTGGCCGACAGGCCGGATGAGGGCCTGCTTCAACATCGGGACTCGCGGAGAGAGGCCCTCATACCCCCTTCGGGGACCTTCTCCCATCGCAGGGCGACGGGAGAAGGAAAAACTCACCACGAGTCCCTTCTCCCGTCCGGAGGATGGGAGAAGGTGGCCGGCAGGCCGGATGAGGGCCTGCTTCAACATCGGGACTCGTGGAGAGAGGCCCTCATCCGCCCTTCGGGCACCTTCTCCCATCGCGTTGCGACGGGAGAAGGGAAATTCTGGTTCAGACGATCCGGCCGCGTTCCAGCCTGGCGATGCGGGTCATGCCCTTGGCGAGGTCGAGGTTGTGGGTGGCCACCAGGGCGCCCAGGCCTTCGTCGGCGATGAGGCGGAGCAGTTCGGCGTGGACGTGGGCGGCGGTTTCGGGGTCGAGGTTGCCGGTGGGCTCATCCGCAAGAAGAAGCAGCGGGCGGTTGGCCAGCGCGCGGGCGATGGCCACGCGCTGCTGCTCGCCGCCTGAGAGTTCGGAGGGGCGGTGTTCGAGCCGCGGCTCCAGCCCCATGCGGGAGAGAAGATCACGCGCGCGATCAGCCGCCGCGGCGCGGGTGGCGCCGGCGATGAGCTGCGGCATCATCACATTCTCCAGCGCCGAGAACTCCGGCAACAGGTGATGGAACTGGTAGACGAAGCCGATGCCGATGCGGCGGATGCGGGTGCGCGCCGTGTCGTCGAGGGTCGAGCAGTTCTGGCCCGCGATCAGCACATCGCCCGCGGTCGGCGCCTCGAGAAGCCCCGCGATGTGGAGAAGCGAGGACTTGCCCGAGCCCGACTGGCCGACGAGCGCCACAATCTCGCCCGGCCTCACCGTGAGGTCGAGGTTCCGGAATACCTCGAGACGGCCCTTGCCTTCGGCATAGGAGCGGGCGACCGCGCGAAGTTCAAGGGCGGGTGTCATTCGTAGCGCAGCGCCTCGACAGGATCGAGCTTGGCCGCCCGCCACGAGGGATAGAGGGTGGCGGCGAAGGAGAGGCCGAGCGACATCAGCACGATCAGCACCGTTTGCCAGGAATCCATCCGCGCGGGAAGCTGGGCGAGGTAGTAGAGCTCCGGGTTGAAGGGATCAACGCCTGAGACCCATGAGATGAACTGCCGGATGCGCTCCGTGTTGAGGCAGATCAGGAGGCCCACGATGAAGCCGCCGAGCGTTCCCGCAACGCCGATGGTGGCGCCGGTGAGGAAGAACACGCGCTGGATGGTGCCGCGCGTGGCCCCCATGGTGCGCAGGATGGCGATGTCGCGGCCCTTGTCCTTCACCAGCATGATGAGGCCGGAGATGATGTTGAGGGCGGCGACGAGGATGATCATGGTCAGCACCAGGAACATCACGTTGCGCTCCACCGCAAGCGCGTTGAAGAAGGTGGAGTTGCGGGTCTTCCAGGTGGTGACGGCCATGCCCTCTCCTGCCGCGTCCATGATCGGCAGCAGATAGCGGTCGACATCGTCGGGATCATCGACCATCACCTCGATCTGGTTCACGCCCTCCTCGGTGACGAAGTATTCCTGCGCATCGGCGAGGGGCATGTAGATGACGTTCTCGTCATAGTCCGACATGCCGACCTTGAAGATGGCCACCACCGGATAGTCGCGGATGCGCGGCGCGGTGCCGATCACCGTCTCGGGCCCTTCGGGGGAGATGATGGTGATGCGCGAGCCCAGCCCCAGCTGATGGCGCCAGGCCATGCGCTCGCCAATGGCAACCCCGCCCGAGGCATCGAAGCTGGCGAAAGAGGCGGTGACATCCGGCACGCCCTCTTCCTTCAGCGCGGTCCGGAGACTGTCGTTGTTGAGGCTCGGCAGCTTCAGGATGTCGGCTTCGGAAATGCCGCGCACCAGGGCGCCCGTGTTGTTGCGGAGCGAGGACGCCATGACCTGGCCCTCGACCAGCCCCACCGCGCGCGTGACGCCGGGGATGGCGGAGAGCGTCTGCTGCAGCGCCTCATAGTCCGGAATGGGCGTCACATCGGAGCGGTAGACGGCGACGTGGCCCTGGAAGCCCAGGATCTTGTCGAGAAGCTCGGCACGGAAGCCGTTGAGCACCGCCATGACCACGATGAGGGTGGCCACACCCAGCAGAATGCCGAGGAAGGAGAAGAGCGAGATGACGGAGATGAAACCTTCCCGGCGCCTGGCGCGCAGATAGCGGCCCGCCAGCATCCACTCGAAGCGGGCGAAGGGACGCGTATCGGGAAGGCTCTTGTCCATCAGGGCGCGAAGCGGACCAGGAGCTGGTCCAGCGCCACGTTTTCACGCGCACCGGTCTTGCGGTTCTTGACCTCGGCGATGCCGTCCTTCAACCCGCGCGGGCCGATGATGACCTGCCAGGGAAGACCGATCAGGTCCATGGTACCGAACTTGGCACCCGCCCGGTCGTCGCGGTCGTCGTAGAGGACGTCAACGCCCTTCGCCTCGAGCGCCTTGTAGATCTTCTCGCAAGCGGCATCCGTGTCGGCGTCGCCGGCCTTGAGGTTGATGAGGCCGATCTTGAAGGGCGCCACCGGCTCCGGCCAGATAATGCCGGCCTCGTCATGGCTGGCCTCGATGATGCCGCCGACGAGGCGGGAGACGCCGATGCCATAGGAGCCCGATTGGACTGTGACCATCTTGCCGTCCGGCCCCTGTACGGTGCAGCCCAGCGGCTCCGAATATTTGGTGCCGAAGAAGAAGATGTGGCCGACCTCGATGCCGCGGCCCGTCACACGGCGCTCCGCGGGAACGCGGGCTTCGTAATCCGCCTGGTCATGCATTTCGGAGGTGGCGGCGTATTTCGAGGTGAAATCGTCGACGACCTTGGCCACCGCATCGGCATTGTCATAGTCGATGTCAAAGGCTTCCCAGTCCATATCGTGGAAGGCCTTGTCGAAGAAGACTTCCGACTCACCCGTGTCGGCGAGGATCAGGAATTCATGGCTGTCCTTGCCGCCGATGGGGCCGGTCTCGGCGCGCATCGGCACGGCCTTGAGGCCCATCCGGGCGAAGGTCTTGAGGTAAGACACAAACATCTTGTTGTAGGAATGCTGGCCTGCCTCACGCGTGAGGTCGAAGGAATAGGCATCCTTCATCAGGAACTCGCGGCCGCGCATGACGCCGAAGCGGGGGCGCACTTCATCGCGGAACTTCCACTGGATGTGATAGAGATTGCGCGGCACGTCCTTGTAGGACTGCACACCTTGGGCGAAGATGTCGGTGATCATCTCCTCATTGGTGGGGCCGAACAGCATGTCGCGGTCATGCCGGTCCTTGATGCGGAGCATTTCCTTGCCATAGGCGTCATAGCGGCCGGACTTGCGCCAGAGATCTGCCGGCTGGATCGTCGGCATCAGAACCTCGATGGCCCCTGCCCGGTTCTGCTCCTCGCGCACGATCTGCTCGATCTTGCGCAGCACCCGGTAGCCCATGGGCAGCCAGGAATAGCTGCCCGCCGCCTCCTGCCGAATCATGCCGCAACGCAACATGAGCTTGTGGGAGACGATCTCCGCTTCCTTGGGATCGTCGCGCAAAATGGGCATGAAATACTGGGAAAGGCGCATGGTGTTCCTGCTTCGGGGGGCGAAGAGGCCCTTTTACGGCAAAGGCCGCGGAACTCAAGCCAGCGGCGGCGGGTTTAGCAGATTGCATAACCTGCCCTGTGAACAACCCCTGATATATGGACCTGACGCAGGGCCCCAATTGTGGCGCCGATGTGTCATTTTTAACTCGACAAGAATATGGGGTGTGATACCGTTTCGGCCAATCAAGAACAGGACCACGGTGTGCACTCGATGTGACCCAGGTCTGGGGAAGTTGGTTTCCGGGCGCGCATGACCTGCAGCTGCTCCGCCGGTACGGTCACCGGCAGTAAAGGAAACCCAGGAAGAAGCAAGGCGAAGCGCTTTTCCGCGCTTCGCCTTTTTCAATTTCCGGCCAAGACCAGCCAGAGCGCGCTGCGCGGCCGGAGGCGGCGGGCTTGATTTGGCCGCAAATAGCGCCTATAGGCCGCAAAATTCCCTTCCAATTCGAGAGGAGTGCACGAGCCTCATGGCGCGCGTCACCGTTGAAGACTGCATCGACAAGCTGCCCAACCGCTTCGAGCTGGTCCTGCTCGCCGCCCATCGCGCCCGCTCCATCTCGCAAGGGTCGCAGATCACGGTGGAACGCGACAATGACAAGAACCCGGTCGTGGCGCTGCGCGAGATCGCGGACGAGACCATCGTTCCGGAAGACCTGCGCGAGGAATATATCCACTCCATGCAGAAGCATGTGGAAGTGGACGAGCCCGAGGCCACCGAGGTTCCCCTCATCCAGCAGTCCGGCGACATGACCGTCGTCAACGACGCCCAGGGCGACGAGGACAATCCCGAGATGGAGCGGATGACGGAAGAAGACCTGCTGCGCGGCCTCGAGGGCATGCCCCCGGCCGAAAGCCCCGGCAGCCAGCGCAACGGCTACTGAGCCTTTCACGATTGATTTTCGGAGGCCGGACCCCGTGTCCGGCCTCTTTCTATTTGGAAACCAAGCCGGGGGCCGCCATGCCGGCGGCAGCTGGAGTGACGGCGTCTACGGAAGGTCTGTTCTCCCTCAAACCCCACTCGCCATTTGATTTTTCCGCGCTAAGATCAACTGTCATGATGCGTCAGTATGAGCTTGTCGAGCGGGTCACCAAGTATGACCCCGATGCGGACGAGGACCTCCTCAACCGCGCCTATGTCTATGCCATGAAGGCGCATGGCAACCAGAAGCGTGCCTCCGGAGAGGCCTACTTCAACCATCCGCTGGAAGTGGCCGCCATCCTGACCGAGATGAAGCTCGACTCGGCCACCATCGCCGCCGCCCTGCTTCATGATACGGTGGAAGACACCGAGGCAACCCACCAGGAAATCGAGGAAAAATTCGGACCCGACATTGCGGTGCTGGTCGATGGACTGACGAAGATCGCCAAGCTCGATCTAGTCACCAAGGAAGCCGCACAGGCCGAAAACCTGCGCAAGCTGCTGCTCGCCATGTCACGCGATGTGCGGGTGCTGCTGGTGAAGCTTGCAGACCGGCTGCACAACATGCGCACGCTCGAACATGTGAAGCCCGAGAAGCGGACCCGCATCGCGCAGGAAACGATGGAAATCTATGCGCCGCTCGCCGGGCGCATGGGCATGCAGGCGGTGCGCGACGAGCTCGAGGACATCGCCTTCAAGGTGCTGAACCCGGAGGCCAACACGATCATCCTGGCGCGGCTGGCCAAGCTCCACGCCGAGTCGGGCGGCATCCTCCGCTCGATCGAGCAGGAGCTGATGCAGAAGCTGGCCGAGAACGGCATCAAGGCGGAGGTCCACGGGCGCGAGAAGCGGCCGTACTCGATCTTCCGCAAGATGGAGCGCAAGCTTCTGTCGCTGGGCCAGCTGTCAGACATCTTCGGCTTCCGGGTTATCGTCGGGACGGTTGACCAGTGCTACCGGGCGCTCGGCATCATCCACCGCACCTACCGCGCGGTTCCGGGGCGCTTCAAGGACTACATCTCGACGCCCAAACAGAACGACTACCGCTCGATCCATACCACCGTGATCGGCCCGCACCACATGCGCGTGGAAATGCAGATCCGCACCCGGCTGATGCACGAGATCGCCGAGCGCGGTGTGGCGGCGCATGCGATCTACAAGGACGCACCCGACGCCAAGGAGGCGCTCGACGGATTCCGCGCGCCTGCGGCCGAATCCAACGCCTACCGCTGGCTCCGCCACCTCGTCGAGATGCTGCAGGAGGGCGAATCCCCGCGCGAGTTCCTCGAGCACACCAAGCTCGAACTGTTCCACGACCAGGTGTTCTGCTTCACGCCCAAGGGCAAACTCATCGCACTGCCAAAGAGAGCGACCCCCATCGACTTCGCCTATGCGGTGCACACCTCCGTGGGCGACAGCTGCGTGGGCGCCAAGGTAAACGGCAGCCATGCGCCGCTGGTGACCGAACTCAAGAACGGCGACGAGGTGGATATCATCCGCTCCGAGGCGCAGACGCCGCCCGCCGCATGGGAAGGCCTCGCGGTGACGGGCAAGGCGCGCGCCGCCATCAGGCGCGCCACCAGGGCCGCGGCGCGCAAGCAGTTCGCGGGGCTCGGCCGCGAGATCGTGGAGAAGATGCTGGCCAAGCTCGGCAAGGGCTATGAGGAAAAGCAGGTGGCTGCCGCCATGCCCCGCCTCGGCCACCGGAACATCGAGGATGCGCTGGCCGCCATCGGCCGGGGCGAGCTGGCCGCCATCGACGTGCTGAAGGCCATGGGCCTGACCATCGACGACAGCAAGCTGAAGGAACTGCGGCGCAGGCCGCCCGCGCGCAAGACGGACGGCGAGGAGCTGTCGGTTCCCGTCCGCGGCGTCTCGCGCACCACGGCGCTGAGGATCGCGCCAGAGACCGGTGCCGTGCCGGGTGAGCGGATCGTCGGCATCCTGATGCCGGGCGAAGGCATCACCATCTATCCGATTTTCGCCAAGGCGCTGGAGCAGTTCGACAACCAGCCAGAACGCTGGGTTGACCTTGCCTGGGACACGGGCGCCGAGGATCAGCGCTTCCCTGCCCGGCTGACGGTCTCGATCCTCAACGAGGTGGGCTCGCTTGCCCAGGTCACCCAGGCGATCAGCGACCTTGGCGGCAACATCGATGCGCTGCAGATGGTGGCGCGCGAGGGCGCGCGCGACTTCTTCGACCTCGACATCACCCTCGAGGTGCATGACCTGATACACCTGAACGTGATCATGGCGTCCTTGCGCGGCAAGCCCGCGGTGAGCGACGTGAACCGAAAGACGGGATAGACGCATGACGCAAGACGAAGTTCTGGACGAATTCCGCGCCGCGGGCGCCTTGCTCGAGGGGCATTTCATACTCTCCTCCGGGCTGCATTCGAGCCGCTACCTGCAGTGCGCGCGGGTGCTGATGGACGCAGGCCGCGCCGCGCGGCTGTGCGCTGCACTGGCGGAGAAGGTGAAGGCGGTTGTCTCCTCCCCCATCGACCTCGTGGCCTCTCCCGCCATGGGCGGCGTGGTGGTGGGCTACGAGATGGGCCGCCAGCTCGGCGTGCCGGCGATCTTCTTCGAGCGGGTGGACGGCAAGCTCACGCTGCGCCGCGGCTTCTCGATCGAGCGCGGCGCAAGGGTACTGATGGTGGAGGACATCGTGACGACCGGCCTCTCCTCGCGCGAGTGCATCGCCGGGATCAATGCAGAAGGCGGCGTTACGGTTGGGGCGGCCTGCCTGATCGACCGTTCGGGGGGCAAGGCGGAGGTCGGCGTTCCACTGGCGGCACTGGCGCGGCTCGACATTCCCACCTACGAGGCAGGCCATCTGCCGCCCGAGCTTGCTGCCCTGCCCGCCATCAAGCCCGGCAGCCGGGGACTGAAATGATCATCGG
>NZ_JBIICB010000211.1:0-7580 GCF_044239095.1 Aestuariivirga sp.
ATCCATGTGAACGGCGAGCTCGACGAGCTGGTTGAGGCGCTGCATGCAGCCGAGCGGATGCTGCGCGAGGGCGGCCGCCTCGTGGTGGTGACGTTCCATTCGCTCGAGGACCGGATCGTGAAGCGCTTCTTCGCCTCCCGCGGGGGCAAGCTGCCATCGGGCTCGCGCCATCTGCCGGGTGTTGCGGAGAGCGAGGCGCCTTCCTTCGAACTGCCGTTCAAGGGCCACATCGCCGCGAGCAGCGAGGAGGCCGCGCGGAACCCGCGTGCGCGCTCCGCCAAGCTGCGCGCCGGAATCCGCACGGCGGCAGCGCCCATGCCGGCGATTGTGGACGAGATCGGCCTGAGGCTTCCGCATGGGACCCGCCACTGATGCACAAGTTCCTGAATTTCATCCTGGTCATGACGCTGCTGGCCTCCGGCTTCGTGCTCTATTCGCTTGAGCACGAGACGCGCGGTCTGGAGCGCGAGATCAGCAAGCATGAGCGCGCCATCGCCGAGGAGACGGAGAACATGCGGCTCCTCAATGCCGAATGGTCGAGCCTGACGAGGCCCGACCGGCTGCGCGCGCTGGCCGAACAGCACCTCGGCCTGTCCACCCTCAAGGCCAGCCAGATCGTGACGCTCGAGGAGATCGCAAGCAAGGTGCCGGCCGAACCCGTGATGAAGCTCGAAGCCGAAGGCTCCGACCCGATCGGCGCCATCATCGACAAGATGCAGGTGCAATGACAGAGCCCGCCACAGACCGCCTGCCGGAGGACGAGGCGCCCCGCCGCCTCGCCGGGCAGAACCGCATCCGCCTGATCGCCATCTGTTTTGGCTTCGCCTTCCTGGCCATCGCCGGGCAGCTGACGCGGCTCACCATTTTCCCCATGATGGAAGAGGCAGCACCGCGCATCGCCGCCGAGGACCGGCTGCCGCGTCCCGACATTATCGACCGCAATGGCGTGCTGCTGGCCACCGACGTCGCCGTGGCCTCGCTCTATGCCGATCCCTCCAAGATCATCGACATCGACGAGGCGATCGAACTCCTCACCGCGACCGTGCCCGACCTCGACGCGCGCGAGCTTCGCCACAAGCTGACAACATCGAAGCGTTTCGCCTGGCTGAAGCGGCAGGTCTCGCCGGAGGAGCGCGACGCCGTCTACAACCTTGGCATTCCCGGTGTGAGCTACGTGAACGAGCGCCGCCGCGTCTATCCGCAGGGCCGCCTCGGTTCCCATGTGGTAGGTTACGTCGACCTCGACACGAAGGGCATCGCCGGCATCGAGAAGTTCCTTGACGGGCAGGGCGCGCTCTATACCGCGTCATTGGCCGAGCCTGCAGAGCGGCGGACGCAGCCCGCGCAGATGTCGATCGACATCCGCGTGCAGGCGGCGATGATCGACGAAATCTCCAAGGCCATCACCAAGTTCAGCGCCATCGGCGGCGGCGGCATCGTGATGGACATCACCACGGGCGAGGTGCTCTCGCTCGTGTCTCTCCCGGACTTCAACCCGAACCAGGAGAACAAGAACTTCACCAAGGAACAGCAGAACCGGATGACGAGCGGCGTCTATGAGCTTGGCTCCGTCATCAAGGCTGTTACCTTCGCGATGGCCTTTGACTACGGTACTGCCAGTCTCGAGAGCCTCTATGACGCGCGCTTCCCGCTGGTGATCGGCAGCGCCCGCATCAATGACTTCCACGCTGAGCGCCGGGTGCTGAGCGTGCCGGAAGTGTTCACCCATTCCTCCAACATCGGCACCGCCAAGATGGCGCTCGACGTCGGTCTGGAACGCCACCAGGAATTCCTCAAGCGGGTCGGGCTGTTCGACCGGCTGCAGACCGAGCTGCCCGAAAGCGCAAGGCCGCTGCTGCCGAAACGCTGGAGCAGGCTTGCCACGGCGACGGCAGCTTTCGGCCACGGTTTTGCCGTCCAACCTCTGCAGGGTGCGGCAGTCGTTGCAGGATTGCTGAATGGGGGACACATGATGACGCCCACCCTGCTGAAACGCAGCGGGGAAGAGGCGATGGCCATGGCGCAGACGATCGTCAAGCCCGACACCAGCGAGAAGATGCGCTACCTGTTCCGGCTGAACGGGATCGAGGGCTCCGCGTCGAAGGCCGATGTCATCGGCTACCGCGTGGGCGGCAAGACGGGCACCGCCGAGAAGGTGGTGAACGGGCGCTATTCCAAGGACAAGCGGCTCGCCTCCTTCATCGGCGCCTTCCCCATGGATGCGCCGCGCTACCTGATCCTGGTGATGCTGGATGAGCCCAAGGCCACGCCTGAAACCTATGGCTTCGCCACTTCGGGCTGGAATGCCGTGCCGACGGCGGGGCTGATCATCGAACGCATCGCGCCGATGTTGGGCGTGGCGCCCGTTTTCACGCCGGAAGACCTCGACAAGCTCGCCAAGCTCGAGGCTAAGGCCAAGAAGAGGAACTGACGCGCAGGTGAGGACCCTCGGCCAGCTGATTGCAGGTGAAGCCCCGGTTCCGCCGGGGGCGGAAGGCCTTGCCGTGACGCATCTCACCGCCGACAGCCGTACGGTGATACCGGGCTCGGTTTTTGTGGCGCTGCCGGGAACGGCCGCCGACGGCCGTACCTTTATTCCGCAGGCCATCGCAAAGGGCGCTGTTGCCATTGTGGCGGCAGGAAGCGCCGCCGCAGCGGGCGTTCCGCTCATCACGGCGGATGACCCGCGCCGCCTGTTCGCGCGCATGGCCGCGCGCTTTTATGGCGCGCAGCCGGACATTGTGGTGGCCGTGACCGGCACCAGCGGCAAGACTTCGGTGGCAACATTCGTGCGCGAGATCTGGACGGCAATGGGCTTTCGCGCCGCGAGCCTCGGCACGGTGGGCGTCGTCTCGCCCGACGGCACGATGGAACTCGAACACACGACGCCCGATGCCATGACGCTGCAAGAGATTGCCGCCAAACTCGCGGCCGCGGACGTCGGGCATCTTGCCATCGAGGCCTCGAGCCACGGGCTGGACCAGCGCCGTCTCGACGGATTGCGCATCGCGGCCGCGGGCTTCACCAATCTCTCGCACGATCACCTCGACTATCACGCGAGCCTTGAGGATTATTTCGACGCCAAGATGCGCCTGTTCGAGGAACTGCTCATGCCGGGCAGTGCGGCCGTCATGAACGTCGACACGCCGCGCGGGCTGGAAGCGGCGCGCCGCGCCCGCGCCCGCGGCCTCGATGTGTGGAGCGTGGGGCAAGCGGGCGAAACGATCCGCCTGCTGAGTGTCACGCGGGGGCCGTCGGGACAGCATCTCGCCGTCAACGTCAGGGGCCGCCACCATGCCATTGACCTGCCGCTCGCCGGCGGCTTCCAGGTATCGAATGCGCTGGTCGCAGCGGGGCTGGTGCTGGCGACCGGCGGCGACGAGAAGATCGTGATGCATGCGCTGCAATCGCTGAAGGGCGCCAGGGGCAGGCTGGAACTCGCCGGGCGCAGCAGGACAGGGGCCGCGGTCTTCGTGGACTATGCCCACAAGCCGGACGCGCTTGAGAATGCGCTGGCCTCGCTTCGCCCCTATGCGCTGGGCAGGCTGCATGTGGTCTTCGGCTGCGGCGGCGACCGCGACCGGGCGAAGCGCCCGCTGATGGGCGAAATCGCGGCTCGGCTTGCCGACAGGGTCTATGTGACGGACGATAATCCGCGTTCCGAGGACCCTGCCGCGATCCGTGCCGCGATCATGGCCGCAGCACCCGGCGCCATCGAGATCGGCAGCCGGGCCGCGGCGATCCGTGCGGCCATCGATGCGCTGGAAGAAGGCGACGTGCTGGTGGTGGCCGGCAAGGGCCATGAGGAGGGGCAGAAGACCGGACATCAGGTTCTGCCATTCAACGATCATGAGGCCGTGAAGGCCGCAATCGAGGGACGCGAATACCATGGCTGAGGCCCTGTGGACGGTTGAGGAACTGCTGAAGGCCACGGGTGGAAAGCTGCATGGCGAGGCGAGGATGCCGCTCACCGCCGTGTCGATCGACTCGCGTGCGGTGAAGCCGGGCGACGTCTTCATCGCCATCAGGGGCGAGCGGCATGACGGGCATGACTTCGTGGCAAGTGCGCTGCAGGCTGGCGCCGGGCTTGGCGTCGTCTCCCGCGTGACACCGGAGATGACGGCGGCAGGACCCGTGCTCGAGGTGGCGGATGACCCGCTGAATGGCCTCGTCAACATGGGCCTTGCGGCGCGTGCGCGCTGCCACGGGCAGATCGTGGCCGTGACCGGCAGCGTCGGCAAGACCTCGACCAAGGAGATGCTGAAGGTGGCGCTCGAGGCCTCGGGCGCGACGCATGCCTCCGCCGCCTCTTTCAACAACCACTGGGGCGTGCCGCTGACGCTCGCCCGCATGCCGCGCGAGACCGCCTTCGGCGTGTTCGAGATTGGCATGAACCATGCCGGCGAGATCACGCCGCTGGTTGGCATGGTGAAGCCCAACGTAGCAATCATCACCACAATCGCGCCGAGCCACCTTGGCAATTTTTCCTCCCTCGACGGCATCGCCGATGCAAAGGCGGAGATCTTCACCGGCGTGGTGCCGGGCGGCCATGCCGTGATCAGCCGCGACACGCCCTATTTCGAGCGGCTGGCTGCGGCGGCGCGGGCCGCGGGCATCACCAGCATCGTGTCCTTCGGCAAGCACCCGGAGGCTGATGTGCGCATGGA
Organism: Aestuariivirga sp.; assembly: GCF_044239095.1. Classification (GTDB taxonomy): domain Bacteria; phylum Pseudomonadota; class Alphaproteobacteria; order Rhizobiales; family Aestuariivirgaceae; genus Aestuariivirga. The sequence continues at coordinate 4,668 of NZ_JBIICB010000211.1, forward strand.
GCAGGTGGCGCTGCACGCCGGGTGCTGCTGCATCACGGCGCGCATGTTTGGTGAGACTGTCACCTATAAGTTGGGAATTCCTGGCGAGCACATGGCGGTGAACAGCCTCTGCGTGCTGGCGGCAGCGAAACTTGCGGGCGCCGACCTCGCCCGCGCGGCGCTGGCGCTGGCCGAGGCCGCGCCCGCCAAGGGCCGCGGCGTGCAGCAGAGGTTGCGCATCGATGGCGGCGAACTGCTGCTGATCGACGAGAGCTACAATGCAAACCCCGCCTCGGTTTCCGCAGCCTTGGCGCTGCTTGGTGCAGCACAGCCGGGCTGGGGCGGCCGGCGGATCGCGGTGCTGGGCGACATGCTGGAACTTGGCGAGCAGGGTCCGCAGCTTCACGCCGGCCTGCTGGAGCCCATGGACGCGGCCAAGGTGGATGTCCTATACGCCGCAGGTCCTCTGATGGCGAATCTTTGGGCGCGGGTGCCAAGCGACAGGCGCGGGGCCTATGCCGCAACGTCAGAGGCATTGCGCGACGCCGTGCTCGCGGGGCTGAAGCCCGGCGACGTGGTGATGATCAAGGGTTCGCTCGGCAGCCGCATGGGGCCGCTGGTGGAGGCAATCAGAGCTGCCCACCCGCCGCTTTCCAAGGAGTCCTGATGCTTTTCCATCTGCTCACCAGCCTCACCGACGACATTTCCGCCTTGAATGTCTTCCGCTACCAGACGACGCGCACGGGACTGGCGATCATGACCGCGCTCATCTTCGTCTTCCTGTTCGGGCCGCGCATCATCTCGCTGCTCAAAGTGAAGCAGGGGCGCGGCCAGCCGATCCGCTCTGATGGGCCGCAGCGCCACATCGTCGAGAAGCAGGGCACGCCCACCATGGGCGGGCTGATGATCCTCTCGGGGATCTTCGTGGGAACCCTGCTGTGGGCGGACCTTCGCAACCTCTATGTCTGGGCCGTGCTGTTCGTCACGCTGGGGTTCGGCGCCATCGGCTTCTACGACGACTTCCTGAAGGTGACGAAGGCGACGACCACGGGCTTCTCCGGCCGGGTGAGGCTGTTGGCCGAGTTCGCCATCGCCGGGATCGCGGTGGCCATGTTCATGTGGATCGGCGAGAAGCCGCTCTCCACCTCGCTGGCCGTTCCCTTCTTCAAGGACGTGCTCATTCCCTTCGGCATCCTCTTCATCTTCGTGGGCATGTTCGTGGTGGTGGGTGCGGGCAACGCGGTGAACATGACGGACGGGCTTGATGGCCTGGCCATCGTGCCGGTGATGATCGCGGCGGCGAGCCTCGGCTTCATCGTCTATCTCGTCGGCAACTTCAATTTCTCGAACTATCTCGAGCTTCACTTCGTGAGGGGGTCGGGCGAGCTCGCCATCATCTGCGGCGCGATCGTCGGCGCGGGGCTGGGCTTCCTGTGGTTCAACGCGCCCCCCGCCATGATCTTCATGGGCGATACGGGCTCGCTGTCTCTGGGTGGCGCGCTCGGCGCCATCGCGGTGGCCGCCAAGCACGAAATCGTGCTCGCCATCATCGGCGGGCTGTTCGTGCTCGAAACGCTTTCGGTCATCATCCAGGTTGCCTCGTTCAAGCTGACGGGCAAGCGCGTCTTCGCCATGGCGCCGCTGCACCACCATTTCGAGCAGAAGGGCTGGAAGGAGCCGACCATCGTCATCCGCTTCTGGATCATCGCCATCGTGCTGGCCCTCATCGGGCTGTCCACGCTGAAGCTGAGGTAGGCCTTGTTCCCCGCCGCCACATGCAAGGGAAAGCGCATCGCCGTCTTCGGGCTGGCGCGCTCCGGCACGGCCTGCATCGAGGCGCTGCGGCTGGGCGGGGCCGAGGTCTTCGCCTGGGATGATTCCGGTCCCGCCGTCGAGAAGGCCCGCGCTGCCGGACTTCCCGTCGGCAATCTTCACGAGATCGACTTCGGCACGCTCGATGCGCTGGTGCTGAGCCCCGGCGTGCCGCTGACCCACCCCGAACCGCACTGGACGGTGCTGAAGGCGCGCCATGCCGGCATCGAGGTGATCGGCGACACCGAGATCTTCGCGCGCGAGGCCGCTGCCGCGGGCGCCCGGATCGTCGGCATCACCGGCACCAATGGCAAGTCGACGACCACGGCCCTGACCGGGCATGTGCTGACGCATGCGGGCCTCGACGCCGAGGTTGGCGGCAATATCGGCAAGGCGGTGTTCCTGCTGCGCCAACCCGTGAAGGGCCGGGTCTATGTGCTCGAACTCTCCTCCTTCCAGATCGACCTGATGCCGGGGCTGGCGCCTGATGCCGGCATCCTCACCAACATCACGCCAGACCATCTCGACCGCCACGGCAGCATGGAGAACTATGCCGCCGTAAAGGCGCGCATGTTCGCAAGGCTGGGGCCGGGCAGGACGGCGCTGTGCGGCGTCGATGATGAGTGGTGCGCCGCGATCGCGGAGACAGCGGCGGCAACGGGCGCCGACCTTCGCCGCGTGTCGGTGGTCAGGGACCTTTCGGACGGCATCTCCGCGCATGACGGGATCTTGCGCGACAGGCGCCAGGGCCGGACCGGAGCCGAGATCGACCTTCGCGGCATGGCCGCACTCAAAGGACGGCACAACTGGCAGAATGCTTGCATGGCCTATGGCGCGGCAGCCGCGCTGGGCGTGGCGCCAGACAGGATCGCGGCGGCGATGGCGGGCTTTCCCGGCCTTGCCCACCGCATGCAGCAGGTGGCGCGGGCAGGGACGATCGCCTTCGTCAATGATTCCAAGGCGACCAATGCGGATGCCGCGGAGAAGGCGCTCTCGTCCTTCGAGACCATTTACTGGATCGCCGGCGGAATCGCCAAGGCAGGCGGCATCGAGCCGCTGCGGCACCTGTTTGGGCGCGTGGCGCGGAGCTACCTGATCGGTCAGTCCACGGAGCAATTCGCC
>NZ_JBIICB010000212.1:0-7569 GCF_044239095.1 Aestuariivirga sp.
TTGCCCATCTCATGCCCCCAAATCAAATCAGGGCATGATCATACATATTTATCGATCAAGACACTAGCGCGCGTTCCGACCAGGTGGAATCACCTGGTCGAAAAGAACTCGCGCAAGTTCAATGGCTCGAGCATGATCTTACCGCAAAAGTGGTTTCCACTTTTGCGGATCATGCTCTAGATCAAGGCCTGGCGCAGGATCGCGCGCTCGTCCTCATCGAAGCGGAGGGCCATGGTGGGCTGGTGGGTCTGCAGGCGATCAGCTGCAACGTCGCAGGCGGTGAGGAAATCCTCAATCTTGCCCGCGGCCAGCAGCTTCACTGCGGAGCCGAGCAGCCGATCGGCTCCGCAGAGCGATGCGAGATGGCCTGCGAGGTAGCCCGCATCCGCGTTACCGTTTTCGGCACGCAACATGGCACGCGAGGTCCGGAGTGACCCCGTACGCGGCGAGAACCGCAGCGCCGCAATCTCCTCCGCCAGAGCGGCAGGCGCATCAGAGCCGAGGACTGCGCAAAGGCTCAGCATGTCCTTCTCCGCATCGACGCCATGCTTCAGCGCCTGATGGCGGGCGAAACCTGCAAGGTAGCCGGCAACGAAGGCGGCGAGACTTGGCGCGATGCTTGAGCTGTCAGCCAGTGTGGACAGGGCGATCAGGCACGCCTTGCGCAGCACCGCTTCACGCGCGTCCTGCCCCTCCTCCACGAGAACCACCGCCAGCCGGGCAGGCGGCTTGCGGCGGTTCATGTTGATGTCACGCCAACCCATAGCGGCCAGTCTAGATCATGAACCGCAAAAGTGGGAGCCCTATTGGTGGCAGAGGGTTTTTCCGCAAGAATTGCGGCATCGATTCGCACTGGCATCACGGGACGGGCATGCCTATGGTGCGCCCGTAAATGCGGAATGAACTTTTTTGCAGCAACCCCAGAACATAGCCCAGCTCGACCTCCGATGCGGCGAGTACCGCATCAGGCTGATGTCACCCCGGCTGGTGTCCGACGACTGGTCACGCTGGCTGGCAGATCCCAAGATCATGCTGCCGCGGGGATTGAGACCAAGGCGTGTGAGCAAGGAGCAGCTTGGCCAGTACGTGATGCGGATGCACGCCAATCAACGGGCGATCATCGGCATCTTCGATGCAGAGACGGACGGGCACCTGGGCGTGCTGGAGATGAACTTTGACCGCAAGCACCTCATTGCCATGGTCGAGATCATGGTCGACACGCACAGGGTAAGCCTGGCCCATGTGGCGGGCGAGGTGCTGCCCCGCCTCTTGCCCCGTATCTCCCGCAGGTTCGGGATCGATAAGTACGTCGCGCAGGTGCCGCAAACCAATCAGCAAGCAATCGCCTATTTTTCCGCAAGCGACTGGATCCTCGAGGCAGAGCTTACCGATGAAATCCCTGGGTTGAGGGATGGCAGACGCCTGACGATGATGCAGTTCGCATGGTTTCCAACTCCAGACCCCACACCTTCAACCTAAGATGACAATTTTGCGCAAAAATTGGGTGGCATCGATCAATGCATGTTGTGCAATCGATCACATTTGTCTACCCTCGGTTATCCGTTTCGGATCGTCAGGGTGAAAGGTCGTTCAAGTGAGCGAATTGCCTCCCCAAATCATTGAACTGCGGACACCCAACTTCGTTCTCCGCACGCTCCAGCCCGGCGACGAGGGACCTGAGCTTGAAAGCTGGACGCTCGATCCCATCGTCGCCGAAATGATGAATGCGGAGTTGAAGACCTGGAGCATCGAACGCCAGCGCTCATTCTTCGCAACAGGCCTGTCGCGCCCAGACCGCCGGTTCATCGGCATCTTCCCCGCAGGCTCGGCGGTTCCCATCGGCGTGTTCATCATCAAGCTCAACGTGTCCAAGGGAACATTCGTGGTCTCTACCCTGATCGGCGACAAAAGCTGGCGGGGCAAGAACGTAATCACCGAATGCGCCGATGAGATCTATCGGCTCCTATTTATGGAAACCGGATTTCACAAAGGCAAGGCCAACGTGCTTCCTACAAACAAGGCAATGATTTGGTTAATGGCCCAAAGCGCGTGGAGACGCGAGGGGCGTCTCCGAAAACACCTAAGCAACTCAACAAACAAGGAGCGATTGGATGTATTGGTCTATGGGCTGCTGAAACCCCTGTGGCTTGATTTCATTACTCGCAAGAAACGAGAAGGCGCACAAGCCAACGATGGGGTCCAAATTTGAAGTCGTTCGAGTTTCGCCGCATTATGGACGCTACAGCTCGCCGGGCGGCTTTCGAAGCATGTGAGCCCAAGATATGGTGGGAACGAAACCTTTTCTCTACGCTGGTGATCGTCGACCCCAGCATTGCCATCGATATACTGCGTAGCACGGATTTTGCACTCCCTGATCTAAGGGCACTTGTCCGAGAAATGCGGCGCAGACAGCCGAACAGCTTCATACATCTACAACCCGCTCTAGAGTTACTACCGATTTTCCTAGAGAACCAGGACCATACGCGAATTAGGAAAATCCTCGGACAATATCTATCATCGAAACACCATGAAATCGAACAGCGACTGCCAAACGTCATCTGCGGTCTTCTTGATAGCATCCCACAGAGTGGTGAGATCAATCTTGTAACCCAATTGCTTACACCTCTCATCGGAGATGTTTTTTCCAAGCTCGTCGATCGCGACCTAAGCGAAGAGGTGATGGGCTTGAGACTTGGCAAAATGTTTGAAGTGAAACATACCATGGCTTCACTGAGCAAGCTCGACGTCATGCTCGAGCGCGTTTGTCAATTCCTCGGGACAGACCCTAGCTCGGACGAAGACGAGTTCATCTGCCAGTTGAACTGTCTTGTTTTTGGTGTGGAGAATGTAATTTCAACCCTAGCGGAAAACTTATTCCTGGCTTTCCAACTCAGTGGGGGTACTGCTCCAGCACAATTACCGCCATATCCTGTTGAGGTAATGATCTCGACCACACACAGAAGCGCAATTTCGCCCACAGAGATTGCGGGACATCGAGTCAAGCCTAGTGATATAATCCGTATTCATCTTGAGCCCTTCGGTTACTCGAATGATAGAGCAATCAATTCTGCACTTTTCGGCGCCGGCAGGCATGCTTGCATCGGAAAGCAACTCACACTTACGATCTGGAAGCACCTCACAGAACAGTTCAATTCAAGAAAGTTCGCCGGAGTTGTAACCGAGTTTGAAAGCGACAGATCGCACTCCTTCCACGTTACCAAGACACTCAAGATAGTGTGTCCAGACAAGGCCGATAGAGTAATTACGACTTGAAGTCGTTTGCGATTCATAAGTTTTCCGGCTCGATTAGACGGAAGAAAGGACTCGAGGCGCCTGACCCGAAGATCCTTCTCGAACACCCAATCTTCCCATTACGCCTTTGGGATACTCAACCAATCAATGAACATGGAATACCTTGTTTGGCGCCAACTCTAGAGCATGATCCGCAAAAGTGGAAACCACTTTTGCGAAAAGATCATGCTCAAGCCATTGAACTTGCGCGAGTTCTTTTCGACCAGGTGATTCCACCTGGTCGGAACGCGCGCTAGAGACACCTTTCGGAGCAGTTCAATGACCGGAAAATCCGTGGCCAGATCACCGACTACCAATCCGAGTGCACCCATACGTTCAACTTCGTCAAAACTCTGAAGGTCTCGATCCTGCCATGACAGTCACCGAAGTCCGCCGCACCATCATCGAGAGCATGCTGGCTTGCGGCATGATCAGCGAGCCGGAACACCAGCGTCTCCAGTCAGACGAGAACGCCGACGTCGATCTCGCATCGCTGCAAATCGACAGCATCAAGATCGTGGACTGGTGCATGGACCTTGAGGCGAAACTGAACCGCGAGGTGCAGATCGAGGAACTGGTCGAGAACGACTCGCTGAACAAGCTGTCGCGTTACCTTTCGGCCTGACGCGTTCAGGCCAGGTGGAATCATCTGATCAAAAAAACTCGCGCAAGATCATGCTCTTGAGCGGCAGTCAGTCAGTGGAGATTAGCCCCCACATTTTTCACCGTCATGCCAGCGAAAGCTGGCATCCCGCTTTCGGTGCAGCACATGCTGACAGAAAGCGGGACCCCAGCTTTCGCTGGGGTGACGGAAGGGACGTAACGCGCGCCTCGAGCCTCAGGCGCGTTTTCGCCGTGATTTGGCGAAGGTATCGAATGCCACGGCGAGCACGATGATGACGCCGATGATGATCTGCTGGATGTAGGAATTGACGTTCATCAGCACGAGCCCGTTGAGCAGCACGCCGATGAGCACGGTGCCGATCACCGTACCGAAGATCGAGCCCGAGCCGCCGAACAGGCTGGTGCCGCCGATGACGACGGAGGCGATCACCGTCAACTCGTAGCCCGTTCCCGCCACGGCCTCGGCGGAGTTGAGCCGGGCCGAGAGCACGAAGGCGCCAAGCCCCGCGAAGAAGCCCATGATGACGTAGACGCTGGCGATCACCCAGTTGACGTTGACACCGGCAAGCCGCGCCGCCTCCGGATTGCCGCCCACCGCATAGACCCGCCGCCCGTAGCGCGTGTAACTCAGCACCACATGTGCGACGATGGCGCAGACGATAAAGATGATGACAGGCACCGGCACCGATAGGATGCGCCCCTGGCCCCACCAGGTGTAGTCCGGCTGGAAGCCCGAGATGGGGCCGCCAGAGGCGAACAGCAGGGCTGCCCCCCGGAACACCGACATGCCGCCCAGTGTGACCACGAAGGCCGGCACCTTGAGCTTGGTGATGGCGATGCCCTGCAGCAGGCCGCCGAGCAGCCCCACGGCGATGGCCGCCAGGGCCGCGAGTTGCCAGCCATAGCCGATCGTCTCGTCGCCGACCGTGAAGCGATCCTCCATGCCGCCCTTGGCGACCGCCGCCGCAACGAGGCCCGCGAAGGCCAGAAGCGAGCCGATGGAAAGATCGATGCCGGCGGTGAGGATGACGAAGGTCATGCCGATTGCCAGCAGCCCGGTGATCGACACCTGCCGCATGACGTTGAACAGGTTGACCGACGACAGGAAGCGCGGCTCCATGATGGCGAAGACCAGCATGAGCAGCAGCAGGAAGATCAGCGGCGCAAAGCGCGCCAGAAAGGTGAAGGCGTCAAACCCTTCCCCCGGAGGCTTCACCACGCCATTGCTCATCGATCACTCTCCCGTCATGCCGCGCGCTGCGGACCGATGGTCATCAGCGTCATGAGTTTTTCCTGTGTCGCATGCTCACGCATGATCTCTCCGGTGACCCGGCCTTCGCGCATGGTGATGATGCGGTCAGCGAGCGCCAGGACTTCCGGCAATTCGGATGAGATCACGATGATGGCGATGCCTGAGCGCGCCATTTCGAAGAGCAGGTTGTGCACCTCGACCTTGGCGCCGATGTCGATGCCGCGCGTCGGCTCGTCGACGATCAGGACGCTGGGCCGCAGCGCCAGCCAGCGCGCCAGCACCACCTTCTGCTGATTGCCGCCTGAGAGATTGCCGACGATCTGGTCGGGCGAGGCCATGCGGATGTTGAGGAGCCGGCGGTATTCCTCGACCAGCTTGTCTTCCTTGGCGCTGCTGATGAAGACGCCGAGCGAACTGATGCGGTCATGCGCGGCAATCGACAGGTTGGTGCGGATGGCCAGCGCGAGGAACAGCGCCTGCTGCTTGCGGTCCTCCGGCACGAGACCGATGCCGTTGGCGATGGCATCGCGCGGGCTGGTGATCCGCAGTTCGCGGCCCTCCGCCAGCACGGTGCCCGAATCGAAGAGATCAGCCCCGAACAGCGCGCGCGCCGTTTCGGTGCGGCCGGCGCCGACGAGCCCCGCAAGGCCGAGGATCTCGCCCTTGTTCACCTTGAACGAGACATCGTGAAGCTCGATGGCGCTGGCATCCGTGCTCTTGCGGCGGCGGGTGATGTTGCGGAGTTCGACGGCCACCTCGCCGGTATTGTAGGATTCGGAGCGCCGGGCGAGCAGGCCCAGCTCGCGGCCAACCATGAGGCGGATAATTCCATCCATGCCGATGCCGCTGACGGCGCCGCGGCCCACATGGCGGCCGTCACGCAGAACCGTATAGCTGTCGCAGATCTCGAAGACTTCCTCGAGCCTGTGGGTGACGAAAATCGTGGAGATGCCTTCCGCCTTCAGGCTGCGGATGATGGCGAAGAGGTTCTCGACCTCGGCGCGGCTCAGCGCGCTGGTGGGCTCGTCCATCACGATCAGGCGCGACTTCATGGACAGCGCGCGGGCAATCTCGACCATCTGCTGCTCGGCCACCGAAAGATCGCGCACCAGGGCGCGCGGACTGCGCTCAAGGCCGATGCGGCGGCAGAGTGCTGCCGTCTGCTCTTCGAGCTGGCGGTAGCTGATGAAGAAGCGGGAGCCGGGCTCGCGGCCGATGAACACGTTCTCCGCCACCGTCATGTCGGGGGCGAGCGTGAATTCCTGGTAGATGGTGACGATGCCCGCCCGCTGGGCCTCCTGCGGGGAGGAGAAGCTGACGGCGCTGCCTGCGAACTCAATACTGCCAGTGTCAGGCGGCTGGGCGCCCGACAGGATCTTGAGCAGGGTTGACTTGCCCGCCCCGTTCTCACCGAGGAAGGCATGGATCTCTGCCGCTCCAACCTCGAAATCAACCGATTCGAGCGCGCGAACGCCGGGGAAGGATTTTGAAATCCCCCGCATGCGCAGTAGCGGTGACGTCTCGCCTGGCCCTGTCATGAGAAAATCCTCCGGCCGGACGACTGCCCGGCCGGAGGGTTCCTATAGGTTACTTCACTTCGCCGAGGCGTTCAGCGGTGTTGAGGTTGTCCTTGGTGATGGCGACCGGCGTGAGGAGCAGAACCTGCTCAGCCGGCTTGGTGCCATCCTTGATGAAGGCGGCAAGCGTCTGGACACCCAGCGCGCTCTGCTGGCCGGGGAACTGCTCGATGGTGGCGGTGAGGCCGCCATCGCGCACCTGGGCCAGGGCTTCGGGCAGCGCATCGAAGCCGATGATGGCGATGCCGGTGAGGCCACGCGCCTTCACTGCTTCCATTGCGCCGAGCGCCATGTCGTCATTGGCGGCAACGATCACCTTCGGCGGCTCGGAGAGGCCGGAAAGTGCCGCCTCCGTCACCGAGAGGCCCTTGTCGCGGGCGAAGCCGGCCGTCTGCTCGAAGACGATCTTGTACTTGTCGGCCACCGGATCAAGCACGTTGTGCAGGCCCTTGTTGCGGTCGATGGCGGGCGAGGCGCCCGACTGGCCCTGCAGGTTGACGATGGTCGCGCCATCAGGGAACATCGACATGATCAGGTTGCCCTGGGCCTCGCCGCCCTTGACGTTGTCAGCGCCGACATGGGCGAGAATGCCCTCGACCTGCGCCACGCGGCGGTCCACCGTCACGACGGGAATGCCAGCCTCAACAGCCTGCTGCAGCGCGGGCGCCATGGCGTCCACTTCGTTCGGGCTGATGACAATGCCCTTCACGCCCTGCGTGATGGCGGCCTCGATATCGGCCGTCTGCTTGGGCGAGGACACCTGTCCGTCGGACTCGATGACCTCATAGCCCTGCTTCACGATCTCCGCCTTGAAGGCGTTCATCA
>NZ_JBIICB010000213.1:0-7562 GCF_044239095.1 Aestuariivirga sp.
GGCTGCCTCATGAACATGGCCGGCAAGCTCAAGCGCGAAGGATCGCCCGTGAAGGTGCGCCACATCGCGGAGGTGCTGGCGGGCGACAAAGCAACCCCGCCCATCGCGGAGGCCGAATGATGGATATTTCAAGCGAAACCTTCCCCAAGAATGTCTCCAAGGCGCTGGCCGACGGGCAATTGCAATATGCCATGACGGAGACGGGCCCGCGCTTCATCCAGAAGCGGTCCAAGGCGCGCGACGGACTCCCTGAATTCGATGCGCTGCGTGACCAGGCGCGCGACATCAAGGACCATGTGCTGGAGCATCTCGACATCTACCTCGAGCGTTACGAGGCGAAGGTGAAGGACGCAGGCGGCCATGTGCACTGGGCCGATACGGCGGATGAGGCGCGCGCTGCGATCCTCAAGATCTGCCGCGGCGTGGGCGCGAAGATGGCGACCAAGGGCAAGTCCATGATCTCGGAAGAGATCGAGCTTAATCATTACCTGAGCGAGAATGGCATCGAGCCGGTCGAGACGGACTTGGGCGAATATCTGATCCAGATCCGCAATGAGCGGCCCTCGCACATCATCGCCCCCGCCGTGCACCTGACGCGCGACCAGATCGAGGCGGATTTCCGCAAGGCCCACACCCACCTCGACCCCAAGCGCGACCTGACCGAGATTCCCGCCCTCGTGGAAGAGGCGCGCACCGTGCTGCGGCAGAAATATTTCGCAGCGGATGTTGGCATTACCGGCGCCAATTTCCTGATCGCGGAGACGGGCACCTCGATCATCGTGACGAATGAAGGCAATGGCGACCTGACGCAGATCCTGCCCAAGGTGCACATCGTCATTGCGTCCATCGAGAAGATCGTGCCGACGCTGGAAGATGCCTCGACCATCCTGCGCGTGCTGGCGCGCTCGGCCACGGGGCAGGAGTTCTCGAACTACACCACACTCTCCACGGGCCCGCGCCGTGCGGGCGACCCGGATGGGCCGGTCGAGTATCACGTGGTGATCCTCGACAATGGCCGCTCCAATGTGCTGGGCACGGAATTCCAGGACATGCTGCGCTGCATCCGCTGCGGCGCCTGCCTCAACCACTGCCCGGTCTATCAAGCGGTGGGTGGGCATGCTTATGGCTGGGTCTATCCCGGCCCCATCGGCTCCGTGGTCACCCCCGCACTCGTCGGCATCGAGAATGCCAAGCATTTGCCCAATGCATCGACTTTCTGCGGCCGTTGCGAGGAGGTGTGCCCGATGCGCATTCCGCTGCCGCGCCTGCTGCGCCACTGGCGCGAGAAGGAATTCGAAAAGCACCTGCAGCCCAGCGCCATGCGCTTCGGGATCGGCGCCTGGGCCTGGCTCGCCAAGCGGCCTTCGCTTTATCGCAAGGCCACGGCATTGGCCGCCCGCGTGCTGACCAACCAGGGCCATGGCAAGGGACGGCTTTCGAAAGTGCCTTTCGCCTCGGGCTGGACGCAATATCGCGACTTCCCCGCACCGCAGGGCAAGACCTTCCACCAGCTGTGGAAGGAGCGCCGCTCATGAGCGCGCGTGAGGCCATGCTGGCCCGCATCCGCGCCAAGGTGGCGAAGGAGCCCGATGACGTGCGCCGCGCCGTGGTGGCACAGCGCATTGCGCAGCATCCGCGGAACCTCATCCCCGCGCGCGGCATTGGCGATGAGGCGCATCGCATCAACGTCTTCATCGAGATGATGGAGGCGGTGGGCGGCTCGGTCGAGATCCTCGACCACATGGAAGACGTGCCGCAGGCGGTGGCGGACTATCTCCGCAACAGCAACCTGCCCGCCCATGTGCGGCGCGGTGCTGACCCGGTTCTGGCAAAGCTTCCCTGGCACCGCGGCGGCGCCCTCGAAGTGGCGGAGGGCCGCGCCCAGGACTCAGACCGTGCCTCGGTCACCCGCGCCTTTGCGGGCGTGGCCGAGTCCGGGACGATCATCCAGGTGTCGGGTGCGGACAATCCGACGACACTCAACTTCCTGCCCGAGGTCCATATTGTCGTGCTGGAAGCCTCCGCCATCTTCGCCAGCTATGAGGAGGCATGGACCAAGCTCCGCCAGGCCTTCGGCGAAGGCGTGATGCCGCGCACGGTGAACATGATCTCCGGCCCGTCGCGCACCGGCGACATCGAGCAAACCATCGTGCGGCCTGCTCATGGGCCGAAGAACATGCATGTGATCATTACGCGGTAGAGATGCCTGTCATTCTATTCCTCTCCCCCTCCGGGGGAGAGGGTAGGGTGAGGGGGTCTCTCCGCGCGTGAGACGTCAGCCGTCCGGACCTGCGGATGCGCCCCCTCACCCTTCCCTCTCCCCCGGAGGGGGGAGAGGGATAAGGAGACGGTGCGGAAGCCTTTTGACTTATCCCCAATTCGCCGTCATTTTGCGCCATCCGCAAATCAGAACCGAAATGGGGGACTGCATATGAAGCTTCTGCGCTATGGGGCCGCCGGCAAGGAAAAGCCGGGCATGCTCGACAAGGACGGCAAGATCCGTGACCTCTCCGCCGTGGTCGGCGACATCTCGGGCGAGGCGATCGGCCCCAAGGGGCTGGCGCGGCTGAAGAAGATCAAGCCGGAATCGCTGCCGCTTGTGCGCGGCAAGCCCCGCATTGGTGCGTGTATCGCCAATCCGCAGAAGTTCATCGCCATCGGCCTCAACTATTCCGACCATGCGGCGGAATCGGGTCTTCAGGTGCCGAAGGAGCCTGTGGTGTTCACCAAGCAGGTGAGCTGCCTCTCGGGCCCTTACGATGACGTGACGCTGCCGCCCAAGTCCAAGAAGTCGGACTGGGAGGTCGAGCTTGGCGTCATCATCGGGTCCAAGACCAAGAACATCAAGAAGAAGGACGCGATGGCCCATGTCGCGGGCTATTGCACCATCAACGACCTGTCCGAGCGTGAATTCCAGGTGGAGCGTTCCGGCCAGTGGACCAAGGGCAAGTCCTACGACACCTTCGGCCCCGTCGGCCCCTGGCTCGTCACGGCGGATGAGGTGGAGGACCCGCAGAAGCTGCACATGTGGCTCGAAGTCAATGGCAAGCGCGTGCAGGATGGCTCGACATCCACCATGGTGTTCGGTGTGGCTCACATCGTGGCCTATCTCTCCGAGTTCTTCACGCTGATGCCGGGCGACATCATCACCACCGGCACGCCGCCGGGCGTCGGCATGGGCATGAAGCCGCCGCGCTACCTGAAGCCGGGCGACACCATGCGGCTGGGCATTGATGGCCTGGGCGAGCAGTTCCAGACCGTGCGGCGGGACAAATAGCCAATGAGCTTCCCCTTCTCCCGTTGCGAAGCAATGGGAGAAGGTGGCCGACAGGCCGGATGAGGGCCTCTTTCCACGCGACGGACTCGCGGAAAGAGGCCCTCATCCCCCCTTCGGGGACCTTCTCCCATCGCGTGGCGACGGGAGAAGGGGACAATCATCCGCCTGCATGATGGTTGCCCCCCGCCCCCCATTCCTCTAGATAACCCGCAAATTCAGCGAGTTGTCTTGACATGAGCAAGGAACACCGCCCGAAGGCGCGCGTTGCCAAGGGTTTCCGTGACATTGGGCCGGACGAGATCCGGGGCGTGCGCCGCATGCTGGCCACCATCCAGGACGTCTATGAAGCCTATGGCTTCGAGCCGGTGGAGCAGCCCTTCATCGAATACACCGATGCACTCGGCAAATTTCTGCCCGACCAGGACCGGCCCAATGCCGGCGTCTTCTCCTTCCAGGACGATGACGAGCAGTGGCTATCGCTCCGCTATGACCTGACAGCCCCGCTCGCCCGCTTCGTGGCCGAGAACAGCCAGAAGCTGCCCACCCCCTACCGCAGCTACCGCCAGGGCTGGGTGTTCCGCAACGAGAAGCCGGGCCCCGGCCGCTACCGCCAGTTCATGCAGTTCGACGCCGACACGGTGGGCTCCGCCTCGCCCGCCGCCGATGCAGAGGTCTGCATGATGGCGGCGGATACGATGGAGGCGCTGGGGCTGGAGCGCGGGCAGTATGTTATCAAAGTTAATCACAGAAAGTTGCTTGACGCCCTAATGCTAACGCTAGGGCTGCAGCTCCCGGACGTGGACGGAACCCGGCTCACCACCCTTCGTGCAATGGACAAGTATGACAAGCTTGGTGAACAGGGAGTGCGGTTGCTTCTTGGTAAAGGCAGGAGGGACGAAAGCGGTGACTTTACCAAGGGCGCCGGAATGGATGAAGCCGCAATCCAGGTGGTGATGGAGTTCCTGCAGGGAGTCGTCTTTTCAGTCCCAGGTGCAATTGTACAGCCCAGAGACAACCCCGAGCTTGCGGACATGAAAGGTGGAATTTTCATCCAGAACCCTCCCACGCTAAGTGAAAACAAACGCATTCTTGCTGCTCACCCACTCACCATCGAAGCAATCTCTGAAATAGATCAGATGCGCCGTTTGTGGGAATCGGCTGGGTACGGGCCTGATCGAATTAAATTCGATACCTCTGTCATCCGCGGCCTCGAGTATTACACAGGCCCCGTTTTTGAATGCGAACTGCTGATGGAGACGAAGGACGAGGACGGCAAGACCGTGCGCTTCGGGTCCGTCGGCGGTGGTGGGCGCTACGACGATCTTGTGGCGCGCTTCACTGGGCAGCAGGTGCCGGCGACGGGATTCTCGATTGGCGTGTCGCGGCTGTACTCGGCTCTGAAGCTTGTTGGGAAGGCTGAGGAAGTAGCCCCCAAACCACTCGTTGTTGTGCTTGTATTGGACAAGGATAGGCAGGGTGATTACTGGAGCATGGTCCGTGCGCTCCGCAGCGAAAATGTTCGCGCAGAGATGTATGTCGGCACGGCAGGCATGAAAGCTCAGATGAAATATGCCGACAAGCGCGGTGCTGCCCTCGTCGTCATCCAGGGCGGTGACGAGAAGCTGAAAGGAGAGGTGCAGATCAAGGATCTGCGGCTGGGGTCCGAGCTTGCCAGCAACATTGCGAGCCGCGAGGAATATGCCGCGCAGCGGCTGGCGCAGTTTTCGGTTGCCGAGGCCGATCTCGTCTCTGCCGTGAAGAAGGCGCTGGCGCAGTAATGGCCGGAAAATCGAGCGCCGAACGCGAAGCGCTGGAGCGCCAGAACGTGGCGCTGATGGCGGTGTTCGAGCGTAGCGGTTTCGACCACATCGCACCCGACATCATCCAGCCGGCCGACATTTTCCTCGAGCGCTCGGGCGAAGACATCCGTGCACGGACCTTCGTGTTTACCGATCCCTCAGGCGCGGAAATGTGCCTCAGGCCCGACCTCACCGTTCCTGCCTGCCGCTATCATTTGAGCCATGCAAAGGACCCCGCGGCAGAGCGGCGCTACTGCTATGCAGGACCTGCCTTCCGCTTTCCCGACGAGCTGCTGAGCCCGCAGGAATTCACCCAGGCGGGGCTTGAATGGTTCGGTGCGGGAGAGCCCGTCTCAGCCGAGGCGCGTGTGCTGAAGCTGACGATCTCGGCGCTGGAGGCCGCGGGCCTCTCGCGCTATCGCGTGAGTTTCGGCGATCTTGGGCTGTTCTCCGCTCTTCTTGAGGATACTGACATGCCGGCGCGCTGGCGGCAGCGGCTGCGCCACCACTTCTGGCGTCCCCATGCCTTCCGCGAATTGCTCGACTCCTTCTGCGCGGGTCGTGGGGCGCGCCGCACGTCGATTTCGCCGCTGGTTGACCGCGTGGCGGGCGGCGATGCGCTGGCTGTTGCCGAGGCGGAGATCGACGCGCGCAAGTTCCCGCTGGTCGGCGGCCGCGAGCTGCCGGAGATCGCGGCACGGCTCGCCAACAAGGCGGCGGACCGGCAGGAAACACCACTGGACCGCGCCAAGGCCGACACGCTCAATCATTATCTTGCCATCGCGGGCGAGGCATCGGGCATCGATCAAGCCTTTGCAACCGTCAAGGGCGGCGCCCGCTTCGAGGGTGCGCGCGCGTACTATGCCAAGCGCCTGTTCGAGATGGAGGAGCTGGGCCTCAACCCGCGCCGCTTCCATTTCGCGGCGGGTTTCGGGCGCGAGCTTGAATACTACACGGGCTTCACCTTCCAGATTGAGGTGGATACGCCGCATGGGCCGGTCTCGGTCGCAGGCGGCGGGCGCTATGACAATCTGCTCTCCGACATGGGCTCGCCCGTGAAGGTTCCGGCGGTCGGCTGTGCCATCCACACGGATCGCCTCAAGACGGTGCTGGCATGAGAACGCTGACGCTGGCCATTCCTTCCAAGGGCCGCCTGATGGAGGCGAGCTCCGAACGCCTCGCCAAGGCGGGCTTCACCATCGACCGTCTGGGCGCGGATCGCGGCTACCGTGGCCTGCTGACGGGCATGGAGGGCGTGGAAGTGGCCTTCCTTTCGGCTTCCGAGATCGCCCAGAACCTGCGTGACGGGAAGGTGGATTTGGGCGTCACCGGACAGGACCTGCTGCATGAGAAGGTCTCGCCGGACGATCCGGGCGTTCAGCTGCTGCTGCGGCTGGAATTCGGCCCGGCCAATGTGGTCGTGGCGGTGCCCGAATGCTGGCTGGACGTGGCCACCATGGCGGACCTCGACGAGATTGCCGAGAGCTTCTATGAGCGGCACTGGCGGCGACTGCGGGTTGCAACCAAATATCATAATCTCACCCGCCGCTTCTTCGCGGAAAAGGGTGTTACGGGCTATCGCATCGTGGAGAGCCTGGGGGCGACCGAAGGGGCGCCCGCGGCGGGGATTGCCGAGATCATCGTCGACATCACGACCACGGGCTCGACGCTTTCCGCCAACAATCTCAAGATCCTGGATGATGGGGTGATCCTGAAGTCCTGTGCCGTGCTCGCCTGCCGCCGCGAGGCGCTGGCAGACCCGCGCGTTGAACGGCTGCGGGCGCTACTGGCCGCAATCACCTGATTGTGTGGAGCCTTCCGGCCTGAAATGCTTTAACGTCTCGGAAGTTTGAACAAGGGAGACCGCCGATGAAGTCACTTCTGTCCGCCGCCGCCCTGCTGGCGGTGATCGCAGCACCCGCACTGGCCGAAGAGGCCACGGGAACCCAGGCACAGCCCGCCCCGGCGGTCGTGGAGATTGTCCCCACCGCGACGGAACCGGCCATGACCGAGGCCCCTGCCACCGCCACCGGCGAAGACGCCCAGTCCAAGGCCGCCATGGGCGGACATGGCTGCGGCGCCAAGAAGGCGGTCTATCTGACCAACTGAGACCTCATGACCGGATGACCGAAAACCCCTGCCAGCGGCGGGGGTTTTTGTTTTTTGGAGCGGCGGATGGCCATGAATTTGACGAAAGCCGGACGTAGCGCACATGATCTGATCCAAGCAAACGAATCGGGAGACGGCGGATGCGTAACGTGATGACGGCGGCGGCAGGCCTCATGGCCCTTGTTTTGGCGGCGGGAGCGGCGGAAGCCGCGAACTGCGGCACGTCAGCCAAGGGCTTTGATGGCTTCCTCAAGGAGTTCCGCAAGGAGGCCGCTGCTGCGGGGGTGAGCAAGCGTGGCCTGTCGCTCCTCGATGGCGTCGAGTTCCAGCCCGCCATCATCAAAAAGGACCGCTCGCAGAGCGTCTTCTCGCTGAGC
>NZ_JBIICB010000016.1:0-29520 GCF_044239095.1 Aestuariivirga sp.
CAGCAGGCGACGGGTCTGCAGGAGGTCAACACCGCCGTCGACCAGATGGACCAGGTGACCCAGCAGAACGCCGCCATGGTGGAAGAGGCTACCGCCGCCACCCGCACGCTGACGCAACAGTCAACCGAGTTGGCGCAGATCGTCTCGCGCTTCACCACCGCGGCCAGCGCCATCATCGCCCAGGCGGAGGAAGCCCGCGAGCAGCATAAGCCGGTCCGCTCTGCCCCGACACGCAGGAAGACGGCTGCCGCCGGCGGCAACGCTGCCGCAGCAAGGGCTGAGTCCGCGGAGGGCTGGGAAGAGTTCTGATACCTCCCTCTGAGCGCGCATGCGACCGGGCCCCGTCCTGCAAGTGACGGGGCCCATTTCGTTTGCCACAGCGTTGACAGGTATTGCACGCGCCCGCAGAGTGGCCGTCGAAATTGAAACTGGGGAGGCAGGCGATGCGGAAGACGGTGGCAGTGGGCATGGTGGGTTGCGGCTTTTATGCCCAGAACCACTTGCATGCCTGGTCGGACCTTGGCGCCGAGGGCGCAGTACTCTCCGCCGTCTGTGACCGTGACCCGGCGCGCGCCGAGGCTGCGGGCGCCAAGTTCGGTGTGCCCCACTTCACCGACATGAATGCCATGCTGGACAAGGTGGAGATCGGCCTCCTCGACATCGCCACCCGTATGGACACCCACCGGGAACTGGCGGCGATCGCGGCTGAGCGCGGAGTGCCGGCTGTTGTGCAGAAGCCATTCGCGCCCACATGGGAGGAGTGCATCGCCATCGTCGAGAAGGCGCGCATGCACCAGTCATGGCTTGCCGTGCACGAGAATTTCCGCTTCGCCAGCGCCATGCGGGCCGTGAAAAAGGTGCTGACACAGGGCACCATCGGCACGCCGACCTGGGCCAGGCTCTCCTGGCGGACGGGCTTCGACGTCTATCGCGGCCAGCCCTATCTGGCGGAGGAAGAGAAGCTCGTGATCCAGGACGTCGGCATCCACATCCTCGATCTCGCGCGCTTCTTCCTGGGCGAAGTCGCACACCTGTCCTGCGAGACGCAGAAGCGCAACCCGAGAATCCGCGCGGAGGATACCGCGACGATCATGATGCGCCACACCTCGGGTGCCGTCTCCGTGGTGGAGGCGACCTACGGCGCCAAGCGCGGCGACGACCCATTCCCCGAGACCATGCTGGAAATCGAGGGTGACGGCGGCTCGCTGATCCTCACCAAGGGCGAGAAGATGACCGTCACCACCCAGGGCCTCACCTTCGAGGACCAGGTCGGCGGCCCCCTCCTTCATTGGACGAGCAGACCCTGGCACGTCTCGCAGGAGGCCGTGCTGCACACCAACCGCCACATGTTCGAGCGCGTGCGCGACGGCCTTCCCGCCGACACTTCGGGCGAGGACAATCTCAAGACCTATGCGCTCGTGGAGGCCGCCTACGAGGCGGCCCGCTCGCATGCCGCGGTGAAGCCCGCGCTGTGGCTGCCAAAGGCCTGACACGCCAGCGCGCGTCCGGAAGCCAGGCTTCAGTCGGCCCGGTCGAGGACCATCGCCTGTTCGTCGCCCGCCATCAGCCGCAGCTGGCGGTTCTCGCCCGGTGTGGCGCGGCTCACCTTCTGGATGAGATCGAGGAAGCGTTGTTCGGTTTCCATCTGGGGCTCGGGGCAGGCCATGCGGGTCACGCGCAGGGGGCCGAAGGACAGGCCTTCACCCGTCAGCGTGTAGCCACCGCTGAAGCGGTTGCAGCCGCTCCGCCCGCTCACCCGGCCTTCCTTGCCGAATTCGATGGTGACCATCACGCCCTCAGGCACCAGGCTGCCGCCCAGGCGGATCACCCGCCAGCCGCCTTCGATTGCGCTCATGATCTCGCCTCCACAGCCCTGGAACGTGCGGCCCGCGTAGCTGACCTCCACGCCGGTGGGAAAGGGCATGCCCGTCATCGTGTCAGCACAGGGCTGCTCGATGACCGTGGCCTCCAGCCGCTCACCACCGGCCTCGGCGATGAAGCGCGGGCGGCCGTCCTGCACGTCACGCGCCGCCACCGGGGCCTTGAACGTCAGGCCGAGGCCCGGCGCCTCGAAATCTATACCCGCAGCCGACACGTCGAGCCGCCACGACGGCTCATTGCCGCGGGCGGTGAGGCTGTCATCAGCTGCATGGGAGGCCCCCGCGGTGAGGACCGCCGCGAGACCGATGATCGCCCAGCGCAAGCCGGTCAATTCCCGGTCGAGGCTGTGCTGGCAGCCTCGCCTTCCGACTTGAGTTTCGTCACATAGGCGCTGAAGGGCAGGCCCTTGAGCTTTCCCGACAGCGACACGGGAAGCCACAGCGTGCGCCCCGACGGCAGTTCGCCGATCGGCGCGAAGGAGACGTCATAGCTTTCACGCGGCTCATTTTTCTCCGCCGCGCGGCCGGCGATGGGCGTCCAGCTTACCTCGCAGTTCCGCACCCGGCCGCTGTAGCCATCGCCCGTCATCGCGCCCTCGCCCTTGTCGATAAGCGCCAGCTCGAACACGTCGCGCCCATCGAAGATCTGATGAACAGAGGGACACGGCGTCTCGCCGGCGGTGCCGATCCTGAGGACGGCCGTCATCGGGTCGGCCACCTCGGCAGTGAGCGCGTTGTCGATCCGGGCGCGGCGCTCGGCCTTCTTCTCGCGCGGGGAATAGTCGATGCCGCCGCCATCCGTCCACTGCAGGCGGGCTTCGCGCGTTTTTTCGTCCCGCTCGCGCACCAGCCGGAAGCTGACCGGGTCGATGGCGGGTCCGCGTGCGCGGCTTTCCGCCTCCACCTTGGCGGTGTACTCGGCAAACACGCGGCTGATGCCGTGGCTCTTGACCTGGGCGCGGGAGCGCATGGCACCCTCCGTCAGGTCCAGACCATACTTCACCACCGTCATGGTCACCGGGCCGACGTCGATATTGTAGGAAACCGATACCGTGCTAACCGGTTCTGCCTGGGCCGAAGCCGCGGCTGAGGCCAGGAAGGCGGCCGCTGCAAGGGCAATCCGCATGTCAAATCCATTTCCCATTCCAGGCTGATACTCTAAACCCCCAACTTTGGCGGGAGTGTGTTGAACAGATGGAGTGATCTGGCAGCGCAAACCTGCCGTTTCCGACCAGCAACCCGGGGAACTCAACGTGCCGATCACCGCCCTCTATGCCGGCCTTCTTGCGCCGCTCTTCATCTTTCTCTCCATGCGGGTGATCCGGCGGCGGCGGGGCGCAAAGGTGGCGGTGGGAGACGGCGGAGACATGGCGCTGCTGCGCCGGATGCGCGTTCACGCCAATTTCGCGGAGTACGTGCCCTTCGCATTGCTGCTGATGGCCCTGGCCGAGAACCTCGGCACATGGCCGTGGTTGCTGCATCTGCTTGGCCTTGTGCTGCTCGCCGGCCGCGTGGCTCATGCCTACGGGGTGTCGCAGCCGAAGGAAACCTTTGCGTTCAGGATCGGTGGCATGATGGCGACGTTCGCAATGATCGGCGCCGCGGCGGCGGCCTGCTTCTTCGGTGCGGTTGCGAACATCATGGCGCATTAGAGCATGATCCGCAAAAGTGGAAACCACTTTTGCGATAAGATCATGCTCAAACTATTGATCTTGCGCGAGTTCTTTTCGACCAGGTGATTCCACCTGGTCGGAACGCGCGCTAGCGCGCGGCACCCGCCTTCAGGCCCAGCCGGATCTGCTTCTCGATCTCGATGATCGCAAAGAAGGCAGCACCCACGCCCACGATCAGCAGCCCATCGCGCAGCGGGACGGGTTCGGTGCCAAGCAGGCGCTGCAGCGGCGGCAGGTAGGTAACGGCGAATTGCGCTGCGGTGACGGCGGCGACGACGAACCACACGGCCCTTGTGCCGCGAACGGCATCCCATGTGAGCGAGGTGCCGTGGATGTTGCGGATGAAGAAGAGGTGGAAGATCTCCAGCACCACCAGCGTGTTCATTGCCATGGTCTGGGCGAGGGCAAGCGAATGGCCCGCGTCGATGGCGTAGGTGAAGACGCCGAATACCGCGGCGAGAAACAGCAGCGCCACCAGCACCACGTGCCAGATGAGCTCGCCCGACAGGATCGGCGCGTCACGGCGGCGCGGCGGGCGTGACATGGTGGCAGCTTCCGTCGGCTCGAAGGCCAGCGCAAGGCCGAGGGTGATGGCGGTGATGAGGTTGACCCACAGAATCTGCACCGGCGTGACCGGCATGGCGAGGCCGGCAACCAGGGCCACGACGATGGTCATCGCCTCGCCCGCGTCAGTGGGCAGCGTCCAGCTGATCACCTTCTTGAGATTGTCGTAGACGGTGCGGCCCTCGCGCACGGCGGCGGCGATCGAGGCGAAGTTGTCGTCCGCCAGGACGAGGTCGGCGGCCTCCTTGGCGGCCTCCGAGCCCTTGAGGCCCATGGCAATGCCGGCATCAGCGCGCTTCAAGGCCGGCGCGTCGTTCACCCCGTCGCCCGTCATCGCCACCGAGAGGCCGGCGGCCTGCAGCGCCATCACCAGCCGCAGCTTGTGCTCGGGGCTGGTGCGGGCGAAGACGTCGACATTGGCGGCCTCGAGCTGAAGCCCCGCGTCGTCGAGCCTGTCGAGGTCTGCGCCAGTCAGCACCTGCTGCGCATTGACGAGGCCAATCTGGCGGGCGATGGCGGTGGCGGTGCCTGCATGGTCGCCGGTGATCATCTTCACCCTGATGCCCGCCGCCCGGCATTCGGCAACCGCAGCAATGGCCTCGGCCCGCGGCGGATCGATGAGGCCAACGAGGCCCAGAAACTGCAGCGATCCCTCCAGCATGGCAGCATCGATGGCGGCTTCCTGCCCGGGGCGCTCGGCCAGCGCCAGCACCCGGAGGCCCTGGCGCGCCAGCGCATCGGCGCGGGCATGCCAGTGGTGAATGTCGACCCCGGCGCACATGTGCAGCACCCGCTCTGGCGCACCCTTCACAAGGGTGATGCGGCCCTCCGGACCGTCAATGAGCACGGCCATGAAGCGGTGGCGGCTGTCGAAGGGAATGGCGTCGAGCCGGTGCCCCCGGTGATCACCCATGACTTTTCCGGCGAAAGCCAGCAAGGCCCCCTCCATCGGATCGCCATCGACGATCCAATGCCCGCCGCGATTGCTGATCGCCGCGTCGTTGCACAGGCAAGCGGCGCGGGCGAGGCGGGCCAGGCCGCCTGCGGGGCTTACCGTGCCTTCCGGTGCATAGCCCTCGCCCGTGATGGTGAAGGAGCCTTCCGCCGTCTCGGCCACGGTGACCATCATCTCGTTGCGGGTCAGCGTGCCGGTCTTGTCGGTGCAGATCACCGAGACGGAGCCGATCGCCTCGATGGCGGGCAGGCGGCGGACGATGGCATTGCGCCGCGCCATGGCCTGCACGCCAATCGCCAGCGTGATGGTCATGACCGCCGACAGCCCTTCCGGGATCGCCGCCACGGCAATGCCGACGACAACCATGAAGAGGTGTGAGAAATCCTGGTGCCCGACGAAATAACCGTAGGCCAGCAACAGACCGGCGGCGAGCAGGACAAGGAAGGACAGCCAGCGCGCGAAATGGTCGATCTGCGCGACGAGCGGCGTCGTGAGCTGCTCGACATCCGCCAGCAGGCCGCCGATGCGGCCGATCTCCGTGGCGCTGCCGGTGGCCACCACGAGGCCGCGCGCCGCGCCCTGCGTGACCAGCGTGCCCGACCACAGCATCGGCCGGCGGTCACCGAGGGCCGCGTGCTTCGCCACGGGCATGGTGCCCTTATCCACCGGGACGGATTCGCCCGTCAGGATCGCCTCCTGCGCCGCAAGCCCGCGCGCAGCGAGCACGCGGAGGTCGGCGGGGACCTTGTCGCCTGCCTCCAGCAGGACGACGTCGCCCGGTACGAGATCCGCGCCGTTCACCGTGACACGGCGCCCGCCGCGCAGCACGGCGGCGCGCGGCGCCAGAATGGCGTGGATCGCCGCCATCGCCTGCTCGGCCTTGCCCTCCTGCAGATATCCGATCAACGCATTGGCCAGCACCACGGCCAGGATCACGGCGGTGTCCACCCAGTGCTGGAGGCCTGCGGTTACCAGTGCTGCCGCCAGCAAGACATAGATCAGCACATTGTTGAACTGCGCCAGGAACCGCATGAGCAGGCCGCGCCTGCCGGGCTCGGGCAGCCGGTTGGGACCATGCTCGGCCAGCCGCCGCGCCGCCTCCTCAGCAGCCAGGCCCCCAGCACTCGCAGAGAGGGCTGCGAGGCAGTCTTCCGCTGTCCGGGCGTGAGGATCGGCGAGCGCCACCTCAGCGCGCCGTGTAGCCGCCGTCGATGGCGATTTCAGCGCCGGTCACGAATTTCGCCTCCTCCGAGGCCAGCCAGACCACCGCCCAGGCGATGTCATCAGGCTCTCCCATGTGGCCGATGGGGTGCATGGCCCCTGCGGCGGCCTTCGCGGCCTCAAGGTCGTCCGAGGTGGCGCGCAGGTGGTTCTCCACCATCGGTGTCCAGATATAGGCGGGGTGGATGGAATTGACGCGGATCTTCTCTGCCGCATAGGTGATCGCGTCGTTCTTGCTCATCAGGCGGACCGCGCCCTTCGAGGCGTGATAGGGCGCGATCCCGCCGATGCCGATCAGCCCCGCGATCGATGAGAGGTTGACGATCGCCCCGCCGCCCGCGGTGCGCATGTGCGGAATGGCGTGCTTGGTGGCGAAGAACACGCCCTTGACGTTGACCGCCTGCACGCGGTCCCATTCCGCCTCGCTCACATCTGCCGTCGGCTCTGGCGAGCCCGAGATGCCCGCATTGTTCACCAGAACGTTCAACCCGCCGAAGCGCGCGGCCACCGCATCGATGGCGGATTTGACCGCCTTCTCGTCCGTCACGTCGAGCGTCCAGAAGGCAGCCTCAAAGCCGCGCGCGGCAAGTTCCGCGGCAAGCGCCCGGCCTTCCGCCTCCTTCACGTCAAGGATCGCGACCTTCGCCCCCTCCTCCGCCATGCGGATCACGCAGGCGCGCCCGATTCCCACAGAGCCGCCAGTGACGGCGGCAATCTTTCCACAAAGCCGGTTCATGCGATGTCTCCTTTTGCTGGAATGGACCCAGTATCGCTGGCGTGAGCCCGCCCGGCCTTGCGGAGGATCAAGCCCGAAACTTACGGTTCCGTAATGTCCCGGCGGGTCCCGAGGGCGCCGCCGCAGCACAGCCGACGTCGATATCCTGCTCGCGGAGAGTTGAACCGGGCGGGGATAGCCTTCTCAACCGCGTCAGGCGCGCCGATGCGGGTGACCTGACTGAGACGCAGGAGCCCTCAACAGCGGCCGCGGGCGTCTGCTTCAGTCCTTCTGGCCTTTCACGAAGGCGGCGAAGGCCTCGTCATAGGCGCCATGCCAGCGTGACAGCGGCGGACGGTTCTCCACGATGTCGCCAGCCGCCCAGAGGATGCGCTTCTCATCGAGCGCGCGGGTCACCTCATTGTCCGGGCAGAGGATGTAGAAATCGCCCGCGGCAAGCCGCTCGAGCATGAAATCCACCGTCTGTTCCGGCGTCCAGGCGCCCGCGGGCTTTGCGGTTCGGCCCTTCGCCGTCAGTTCCGTGAAGACAAAACCGGGAATGAGGAGATGCACGGAGATGCGGCCGCCCGCGGCATTGCGCAACTCATGCGCCAGCGCCTCCGTCATGACCTTCACGCCAGCCTTCGAGACATTGTAGGCCGGATCGCCCGGCGGTGTGGTGATGCCCTGCTTCGAGCCGGTGTTGATGACCAGCCCCGGCTTTTCTTGCTTGATCATCTCCGGCACGAAGGCCTGCACGCCGTTGATGACGCCCCAGAGGTTCACCGCGATCACGCGCTCCCAGTTCTCACGCGGGCCGAACATGGCGCTTCCCGGCTGGATGCCGGCATTGTTCATCAGCACGTCGACGCCGCCCCAGCGCGATCTCACCCTGTCTGCCAGGGCAGAGACTTCCTCAAGGCGGCTCACGTCTGTCTCCGACGTCATCACCTGGTCCGCACCCTTCGGTGCTGCCTCCTGAATGTGGCGCGCGGCGGCGGCGAGCCTCTCCTCGCCCATGTCGGCAATACAGACCTTGAGGCCTGCCCGCGCGAAGGCCACGGCTGCAGCCAGCCCGATGCCCGCCGCGCCGCCGGTGACGACGGCGACGTTTCCGGCTTGAATTGCGGGGTGTGTCATGTGCTTTGATCCTTCTCTGGCCTGATGGCGGTTGCCATGCATTGGGTCATCGATGGAAGGGATGTCAAGCCACAGGCGAGACGGACCAAGGCTTACGCTGGCGCACCCTCCCCCCGGCGCGCCGGAGCTTGAACAAGGATTGGTCAAATGGCTGTTTTTCTGGCGATTTCCGCGCATGAGCAAAATCTCCGCACTGCGTTAGCCTGCAGCTGAGATGACGGCAGAGACAGTTGGAAGCCCGCCTCCGGCCCGACTGGCTGCGAGACGTGAATTGAGTTGACACCTTCCGGACACGTGAAATACGGTTCACCCTCAGGAAAGTAAGTTTACTTTCCGGGGAGTAACGACGCCCCGGCAAATGGGGCGCATGAAACGCGAAACAGGAGCCATGCAATGAAACTGAGAATTCTCGCTGCGGCAGCCCTGGCGCTGGGTGTCAGCAGCGCCCACGCCAGCGATTCGGCTGATCCGATCGTCATTCCGACTCACAACTGGTCCAGTCAGGTCGTGATGAGCAACGTGGTCGGCCAGATCTTCCAGTCGATGGGCAATTCGGTCGAGTACGTCTCGACCGACAGCCAGGCCGTCTATGAGTCCGTTCGCCTCGGCGATGCCGCGCTGGAAGTGGAAGTCTGGGAAGGCGCATTTGGCAAGTCCTTCCGGGCGGCACTGGAAAAGGGCGGACTTCATGACGCTGCCACCCACAATGCCGTCACCCGCGAGGACTGGTGGTATCCGATGTGGACCAAGGAGGCCTGCCCGGGCCTGCCCGACTGGAAGGCGCTCAACGAGTGCGCCGAGAAGTTCGCCACGCCGGAAACCGGCAACAAGGGCCGCTTCCTCGGCGGGCCGGTGGACTGGCTCAAGCACGACCAGGAGAAGGTCGACGCGCTGGGCATGAACTTCGTGGTCGTCAACGCCGGTTCGGCTGCCGCACTGTGGGCCGAGATCGCCGCTGCCGAGAAGACCAAGAAGCCGATCGTGGTGTTCAACTGGACCCCCAACTTTGCCGAAGCCGTCTGGCCCGGCGAGTTCGTAAACTTTCCGGAATGGGTCGAGGGCTGCGACAAGGATCCCGCCGTGGGCCCGATGCCGGACAAGCTCTATGATTGCGGCAATCCCGCCAACGGCTATCTCAAGATCGCCGCCTGGGATGGCATGAAGGAGAAGTGGCCCAAGGCCTATGCCACGCTGCAGAAGGTGTCCTTCACCAATGCGCAGATCGCCGAGATGGCAAAACTCGTGGACATCGATGGCATGGAGCCGGAAGCAGCCGCCACGGCTTGGCTGAAGGCCAACGAAGGCCTCTGGAAGCCCTGGACCGAGTGAACCCAAGCGGTTCGACCGATCTGACCTGCACATGAACCGCCACCCGGCTCGAGCCGGGTGGCTTTCAGCAGCGGAGAATAGCTTGGCCGATCGAGACATCGCCATTTCGTGCCGGAACCTCTGGAAAGTCTTCGGCAAGAACGTGGACCGCATCGCCCCGCGCCTGTCGCCGCAGACCACCACGGAGGAACTGCAGTCGCTGGGCCTGATCGCGGCGGTCAGGAACGCGTCGCTGGACATTGCCACAGGCGAGATGCTGGTGGTCATGGGCCTGTCAGGCTCCGGCAAGTCGACGCTGGTGAGGTGCCTTGCCCGGCTGATCGATTCGACCAGCGGCAGCGTCATCATCGAGGGCCGCGACATTGGCGCGATGACGGAGCCCGAGCTCATCGAATTGCGCCGCCGCAAGATGGGCATGGTGTTCCAGAGCTTCGGCCTGCTTCCACACCGCACGGTTCTCGACAATGTCGCCTTCCCGCTCGAGATGCGCGGCCAGAACCGTACATCACGTATCGCCCGCGCCACCGAGATGCTTTCGCTCGTGGGACTCGCTGGGCGCGAGGGCTATTTCCCCCGCGAGCTCTCCGGCGGGCAGCAGCAGCGCGTGGGCATCGCGCGCTCGCTGGCGGTGGAGCCCGACATCTGGTTTCTCGACGAGCCCTTCTCGGCGCTCGACCCGCTGATCCGCCGCGAGATGCAGGACGAATTCCTCCGCCTCAAGGCCATGATGGCCAAGACCATCGTGTTCATCACCCACGACTTCGACGAGGCCCTGCGGCTCGCCGACCGGATCGCCATCATGAAGGACGGCATGGTCGAGCAGTGCGACACGCCGGAACGGATCGTCATGGCGCCTGCCACGGATTATGTGGCGAAGTTCACCTCGGCCGTGGACCGCGCCCGGGTGGTGCATGCCTCAGCCTTCGCCAACCCCGTGAACGGCCGCGAGGTGACAGGCCCGCCATTGCCCGGCAACGCTACGCTCCATGAGATTGCCCGCCAGCTGGTGGCGGATACGCGCGCCCTCATTCCGGTGGCAGCCCATGATGGCCGGATACTGGGCCTGCTCGACCGCTCCCGCGCACTTGACCTGCTGCTGGGGCCGGAAACCGTCCCGCCGTCCCCGGACCCCGCGCGGACAACGGCATGAGCTACCGGCAGGGCGGATGGCTGCTCCTGGCCGTGGCCGTGGCGCTGGCGCTTGGCAAGGACTATCTTCCTGAGGGCATGATCCGCTTTCCCGATGCGATGATCCTGCCGTTCGCCGACTGGATCAACACCGCCTTCAACTTCATGCGCGACGACCTGGGACTGATGGCGGTGACGCGCGCCTTCTCCGACGTGGTGGAGTTCGGCCTCGACGTCACCGCGAACCTGCTCTACGGCAAGTCACGCTGGCCCCGGATCGGCCCCATTCCCTGGGTGGTGATCGCCGCGACGGCAGGCGTCGCGGGCTATGTGCTGGGTGGCTGGCGGCTGGCGGTACTGTCAGGCGGAACCTTCGTCTGGATCGCCGTCATGGGGCAGTGGAAATGGGCGATGGAGACGTTGTCCGTCATCGTCGTGGCGGTGCCCGTTTCAGTGCTCCTCGGACTGCTGCTCGGCACACTGGCCTGGCGCTTCCGGCTGGCGGAAGTGATCCTCAATCCGCTCCTCAACATCGCGCAGTCCCTGCCCCACTTCGCCTACATGATCCCGGTCGTGGTGTTCATCGGCGTCGGGCCGAAGGCCGGGGCGATCGTAACCATCATTTTCGCCGTGCCGCCGATGATCCGCATGACGCTGCTGGGCCTCAGAGAGGTTTCCCCCGAAATCATCGAGAGCGGCAAGATGAGCGGCGCAACGCGCTGGCAGCTGATGAGCCGCGTGCGCATTCCGGCGGCACGCACGGAGCTGCTGATCGGCGTCAACCAGGTCATCATGCAGAGCCTCGCCATGGTGGTCCTCGCCTCGTTCATCGGCATGCCGGGGCTCGGGCAGAAACTGCTGCAGTTGCTGCAGGCACTCAAGATCGGGCTGTCGGTTGAGATCGGCATCACCATCGTGCTGCTGGCGATCGTGCTGGACCGGATGTCCAAAGCCTGGGCCCATCGCCAGCCGGTCCATCTTCCCGAGCATGCGGGCTGGCTGGAGCGGCACCGCATGCTGGTGGTGTGGGCAGCCCTTTTGGCGGCCGGTTTCGGGCTGGCCGGGATCAACGATTACTTCGTGGAGGTGGAGCGCAGCCAGGCGCTCAGCATCGCAGGGCCCATCGATGACGCCATGAACGCCTTCATCTGGCTCATCACGCCGGTTACCGAGTGGCTGCGCTGGTTCCTCATCACATGGGTTCTTATTCCGCTGCGCAATGCCTTCCTGTGGTTCCCGGTGGTCTCGGTGCTTGCCCTGCTGGCGGCGATCGGATGGCGGACGGGGGGAGCGCGCTCAGCACTCGTCTGCCTCGCCTTCTTCGTGCCGATCGCACTCTCCGGCTGGTGGGACCGGGCCATGATCACCGTCTACATGGTGCTTGCCGCGGTGGCACTGGCGCTGCTGCTCGGCCTGCCGATCGGCATCCTGAGCGCCCGCCGGCCTGAGCGGGCGGAGCGCGCGCTCCTCATCTGCGACACGCTGCAGACCTTCCCGAGCTTCATATACCTCATTCCGGTGATCATGCTCTTCGGCGTCAACGACGTGGCGGTCATCGCCGCCATCACTGTATTCGCGACGGTTCCGATCGTCAGATACATGATCGAAGGATTGCGCAACGTGCCGCCCGAGACCATCGAGGCGGCCGCCATGTCGGGCGCCAGCGAGCGCCAGCTGCTTTGGCACGTCAAGCTGCCGCTCGCCGTTCCCACCATCCTGGTCGGCGCCAATCAGTCCGTGATGTTCGCACTCTTCATGGTGATCATCGCCGCGTTCATCGGCACGCAGGATCTCGGCCAGGAAATGCAACGCGCGCTCTCCTCTACCGACGTCGGAAAGGGGCTCGTGCTCGGCTTCGCGGTGGCCTTTATGGGGCTCATGGTCGACCACCTGATCCTGACTTGGTCACGCCTGCGCAAGCAGGGTGCATCCATCTGAAACCATCGCGGCAGTTGCCGCCTGATCCTGCGGACAAACGTGAGCGTGTTCGTTCCGGCCAGGTGATTCCACCCGGCCGGAACGAAAGCCAGCTATGGCGGCTCACATCATCCGCTTAATCTCTGTGTACTCTCCGTCCGTCTTGAGGATGACGGTCACATCGGCCTTTCCGCGGTTTCGCCAGAACCAGCCGTGCTTGCCGTCAAACCCCGCCTCGAGGACGCCTTCGGCTGCCGGAACGGCCCTGCCCTTTTCGTAGCTGACCTCCTCGCCGCCGCCGTCGCCGTGCATATCGAAGTTCACGACTCCGCCTTCGACGCTCCAGGTGAACGTCACCTTCGCGCCCTTCAGCATGCGCAGTTTCACTTCGGCGCCTTCACCCGGCTTGAGCGTGACCGTGGTTGTGTCGGAGCGGGTGGCAGGCGCGTCCTGTGCGTGGGCCGAGGCGATGAACAGTCCGGAGAGGATGTCGCCAAGCAGGCTCGACTGCTGCCCGGGGGCGGGTGCTGCCGGCGGCTGCTCCTGCTGCTGCTCGTCCATCAGCCGGTCGCGCGCGGCTTCTTCCGCGAGCTGCTGCTTGATCTCGCCCATCTCGGCAAGCCCGAGCGCCCGGCCGATGCCCGTGGGATCGATGTTGTACTCAGCCGGAAGCACCACCGTCACCAATATGACGATGGCGGAGATGATGGCGATGATGGTTGAGCGCAGCAGCTGCCGCGTGGTCGGCAGTTCGGCGCGGGTTGGGATGTCGTTGTTGTACATGTCGTTCTATCCTTCTTCGGATGTTCAGGAGACGATATAGCCGGTGAGGTGATAGCCGATGAGCACGAAGCCCAGCGTCATCATCACCGTGTTGGCCGTATAGGTGTGGCGCCAGAAACTCGCGGTCCGGCGCCAGTACCCCATGACGATGAGGATGGCGGCAAGCGCCAGGAGCTGGCCGATTTCGACGCCCACATTGAAGGCGATCAGATTCGGCAGCAGCCCGTCTGGGGCGATGTCATAGTCGAGGATCTTCGAGGACAGGCCGAAGCCGTGGAACAGGCCGAAGATGAAGGTGGCCGCCTTGGTGTTGGGCTGCCAGCCAAACCAGCGCTGGTAAGCCCCCATGTTGTCGAGCGCCTTGTAGACCACCGAGAGCCCGATGATGGCGTCGATGATGTAGCTGTTGATGCCAATGTTGAAATAGACCCCTAATAGCATCGTCGTCGAATGGCCGACGGCGAAGAGGGTGACGTAGAGCGCGATGTCCTTCAGCCGGTAGAGAAAGAAGATGACGCCGAGCAGGAACAGGATGTGGTCATATCCCGTGACCATGTGCTTGGCGCCAAGATAGATGAAGGGCAATATATGGATCCCGGAAATCTCCTGGATGTAGCCCTTGTCGCCCTCGGCGACGGCGTGCGCCAGCGCGGCGGTCGAGAGGACCGTGAGGGATGTGAGAGCCAACAGGCAGATCAGGAACGGCCTGGGGTCCAAGATGGAAGGACCGCAGCCGCCCCGGTTATGAGGCAAGTTCATATTGATATCTCGTCGTGAATTGTCGAAAGCGGCCGGAGTGGCCGGGGGTGTCAGACGGGATCCGCCAATTTGGGCGGCCGGTCGATGCCGAAGGCCGCAGCGGACTCAGGAAGGCCCGTCAGCGTGCGCGGCCAGCGTTGCGGCGCTGGCCAGTTCCAGTGCCTGAGACCGCCGGGAAAGTGGGCGAACTGATGGGAATGATCGGCAGGATCATGCCCATGAAGGTGTCCGGCCGCCCGGTCATGGCTCTCGTCATCGTCGTGACTGTGTCCATGTCCGGCGTGGTCATGGGCGGAATGGCCGGAAAGCCATGCGCTCTTCGCATCAGCAGGAGGCGGCAAATCATGATGAGTGGCGAGCGGCACCGGCGCCAGGATGAGACAGCCCACCATGATGGCAATGGCGGCTTCCCTCAAGCGCTGGCGCAGGATGAACCGTGACCCCATCAACAGCCGGAAGACAGATGCCAGAAAAAACGCTGCCCCGCGCCAGGCCACCGGCTCACCGCCGGACATGCACCGTTTCCGGATCAACCGTTGAATTCCTGCCGCCGTCATGCCCCATCCCGCTGCGAGATGAACCGTTATGTGGAGCTTTCCGGCAGAATTGTGAAGTCCCTTCGCTCATCCTTCGCATGAAGCAGAAGAACACCGTCTCCGGCCAAGACCAGCCTGGCAGCGGGCGCTGCCAGCCCGCCGCGGCCATCCGCATCCCGCGATTAACGTTGTAATGCGACCGGCAAGAGCCTATCTAACCCAAATCGACACTTTTGGTCTGATGGCCCGATCTCGCGCCTTTTTATCTGTTTTTTTGCACGAGTTCTCACCTTCTCTTCAAGAATATCGGTGGTTTCGATCCGCAATGGTGCGGAAGGAAGCTCGTGCAGCAAAGGATAAAGACACATGCAGACAGGTACAGTGAAGTGGTTCAACGCGCAAAAGGGCTTCGGCTTCATCGAGCCGGCCTCGGGCGGTCCTGACGTTTTCGTGCATATCAGCGCCGTTGAGCGGGCTGGCTGGACCAGCCTCAATGAAGGCCAGAAGCTGTCCTACGAGATTGCGACTGACCGGAAGAACGGCAAGTCTTCCGCCGACCGCCTCCAGGCAGCTTGATCGATAAAAGTCCTTCACGCGCGAACCACGGATTTACTGGTCGCGTGCAACGGGAATTCAATACGCGCCGGCACGATTGGCCGGCGCGGCATTTCATGACGTCCATTTCCGAAAGGGAGATGCCCATGGCCCTCGCGGGTACGATTTATCTTTATCGTTCGATCAAGAGCAAGGGGCTGTTCTGCTTCTCTGCGGAGTCCAAGCCCGACGGCCTTCCCCAGAGCCTCTCGCCGTGGCGCCGGTTTGGCGAGGTCTCCCCGGCTGAAAAACTGCCGCACGGACTGCAGCGCAACGCCATCGCGCCGGGCATGCGCGAGAACGGATATCAGCTTTATAGAAAGAAGCCCTCCAGGAGCGAACAGAATTGAGAATCTTCGTCAAAGATAACAACGTCGAACAAGCCCTGCGCTTCCTCAAGAAGAAGATGCAGCGCGAAGGCCTGTTCCGTGAGATCAAGGCTCATGCAGCCTATGAAAAGCCATCGGAACGGCGGGTTCGCGAAAAGGCCGAGGCCATTCGCCGGGCTCGGAAGCTGGCAAGAAAGAAGGCACAGCGCGAAGGGCTTCTGCCCATGCCGAAGCCGAAGGAACGCCCAAGGCGGCCCTCGAACCCATTTGCCGCAAGCGGCGCGCCGCGGTCCTCAAGCACGCCTGGCGACACCACCGGAACCGGCGGTTCGAACTGATCTTACTGTGGGATCACCGGCCCGCAGCGCTGGCCGGCAGATCCTCGAGCGCACCGAACGGAACCATCCTCTTCGACTGCTGGTCCCACAGGGCCAGCTTTACGCATTTCAGGCTCTCCAGAAGCGTGAGCCGGCCGATGTTGCGCAGTTCGGGATGGTGCGACAGAACCTCCGAAAGCCTGTAGAACGGAATCCGGCTGGACAGATGGTGGAGATGGTGAACGCCGATGTTCCCCGTGATCCACATCAGCGGCGCGGGTAGGTCGTAGAACGAACTGCCATGCAGGGCAGCATCGGGATGCGACCAGTCCTCGTCCTGCTCCCAGTAGGTCTGCTCGAACTGATGCTGGACATAAAACAGCCAGACGCCGACCGATGCGGCGATGGCGATGATCGGAACATGGATCACCAGAAACGTTGAAACGCCCATCAGCATCATCAGCGAAACGGCAAGCGCCGCGATGCCAAGGTTGGTGAGCATGGTGCTCAGCCACGGCATGGCCCCGCGGTTCATCGCGCCCACGGGCAGGCGGTGCTGCAGGAAGAACAGGTAGGAGGGCCCGGCCACGAACATCACCAGCGGGTGGCGGTAGACCCGGTAACGAAGCTTACCCCAGCGGCTGCGCGAGCGGTATTCGTCAACCGTCAAGGTGTCGATATCACCGATGCCGCGGTGCTCCAGATTTCCGGAACCCGCGTGGTGAAGCGCGTGCGAATGGCGCCAGAAATCATAGGGTGTGAGGGTGAGAACGCCGAGCACGCGGCCAGTCCAGTCATTGGCCTTGCGCGAAGAGAAGAACGCGTTGTGACCGCAATCATGCTGGATCATGAACAGGCGGACCAAGAGCCCGGCCGCCGGAACAGCAAGCGGCAACGCAAGCCACGCGCTGACATCAGCCAGCATCCACATGAGACCCCACAGGCCCAGAAACGGAACGGCAGTCACAGCGATCTCGAAAATCGCGCGGCGATTGTCAGGAAGCCTGTAGATGCCAAGACGGGAAGACCAATTTCTCGCGCCGAACGTCACTTGTCTGGAAACTCCGCAGAAAAGGTTTTGGGATGCAACACAGGGAGGGGTCAGGCGGCGGGCCGCACAAGAGCCGACAGGGCTCAAGGGCACAAAACGACGAAGAGCTATATTTGGGGTACCTCAGCCGGAAATGAAAGGCCAAACTGCATCCCGGCCAGCAATCGTCACCGCGGATCACTCCAAGGCTCTGTAAGCTGCTGGATGGAGGTTCAGTGGCAGGTCAACAATGGCAAAGCTCGACGTGCCCGAAAACATCACGCATGCCGTCCACCAGCGCGCGTTCCGACCAGGTGTAATCATCTGGTCGAAATAAACTCGGGCAAGATCATGCTCTAAGAAGAGCGTGACAGGATTTTGATGCTCACCTCTCCCCCTCTGAACGTGACGCTCCGCTTGCCTCCAGGAGGAAAGAGAGACTTCAGAAGCAGTGTGAGGCGAGCAAGATCAAGGCCTCTGAGATTGGGGGACACAGATAAGCCGTCTGACGTCTCCAGACTGAAGCTTCGTCCCCCGGCTTCGGGGCAGAGATACAGCAGAAGCGAGTCTCTTCCTTTGCGCCGAACCAGGCTTCGCTTTCCGATGTGACGGAAGTCGATCCGGCGTTTTCCCCTTGTCAGCAGAGCCAGATCAAGCAGTTGGCGCGCAGCGAGAGCCGGATCGTCGAGTGCGAACCGGCGCAATGACGCCTTGAAGCTTGGGTGTTTCTTGTTCAGCGCTGCCAGCGGTTTGCTCGCCTCTTCAGGCGGCCGCGTCCCGAAAGAGATGCCACCTGCGTGATAAACAAACACATCGAGCGCATGCAGGTTACGAAAACCAAGCTTGAGTGCTCGAAAGCAGAAGTCATTATCTTCGCCGTAGCCGGTCCTGAATGTCTTATCGTCGAACCTGCCAATCACCTGCGCGGCAGCACGCGAGACATACATGCAGAAACCGATGCCGGTGGGAATGTCAACGGCCTGGCCCTTGTTGAACCTCGCGCAAAGACGGTCAATGGTACGGGCCGCCATACGAGCCTGCAGGGTATTCGCTTCGAATATCCTCGGATAACTGCAGAGAGATGCGTTGTTGCTGAAGGGAGTCACCGTGGCGACACCCTCTCCGGCATGTGCCGCCAACCTGTCGACCCAGTTGCCATAAACCATCGTATCGCTGTTCAGCAGCAGCACATCACGCTGAGGGTGCAGGGCGAGCGCCTTGTTGACCGTGCCGGCGAAGCCAAGGTTCCGGCTGTTGTGCAGGAGCGATATCAATCCTCTGCGTGCGAGTAGTTGCAGATGCCGGATGAGTTCCGCATCCGGCGATTTGTCGTCAATAACGACTAGCTGAAAAGGAGTCTTGTTCTTCGATGAAAGCACCGCATGAACGGCCAGGAGCGTCTCGTGAAATCCGGAATGCACCGGCATCACAACGTCCAGCGCGACACGCACCCCCTTGCCCCAGGGGCGCTGAAGGCCCGAGAAATCCGGAATGCGGTCCCTCGTGCGCCCAGGCAGAGGAACCTGTTGCGCGGCGGTAAGTCCTGAACTTGGCCCTTCTGCCCGCAGGCGCAAGGACAGATGAAGCAGCGGATTCATGCCCGTTGCGGCAAGTCCCGGATGCTGCGCGAGATAAGCAACAGAATCGAATGTGAAAGAGGGCCGGAAACCCATCCTGTAGCCGACCACGAGATAATGGCTGATCGGATCAACAAGCTTCAGCATGGGGTCTGCAGCAAGATAGCTGTTCAGATAAAAGCGTTCGTCGAAAACGCCTGCCGTCCGAATCGCCTCGACGGCTTTTGCAGCATCGAGGCCTCCGCTGGTGATGCCGGCCATCAGCGAGATGAGCGGCCTGGAGGGTTGCGTCATCGGCGATTACCGGTCATCGGAATCAACTGGTGCAGATCTATTTCTTGCGGGCCGGCCGTGCTCTGGTGGCCTGAACATCCTCCGGCCCTGCCTCGCGCAGCAATCCTGTCTGCTGCATTTCGTCAACAAGCTTCCGCAACTGCGCCTTGGGTGCCGTCTTGAGTTCGAACTCCTCTTGAAACACGGCGCTCAAGACATCGAAACCAACGGGCCTCTTGCAGAGCAAGAAGACCATAGCGGCTGTATGGTTCAGATAATGAACAGTCTTGAATTCTTTGTCATAGACGGCAATTCCGTCAACAACATCCACAACCTCCCATCCTTCGCCCTGAACATATTGCGCTGAGGATTTGACCGCCAAGCCGGACTTCGAAGGAGGCTGTTTGGTCTTGGCAGCGGGTTTCTTCGCGGGCGCCTTGCCCTTGTCAGAAGCAACGACAGGGCGCTTCGCCTTACGGCCAGTGGCCTTTTTTCCCGCCTTGATGCTGGCCGAAGGAGTTTTGCGCCTTGCTGCGCTGGATTTTGTACTTCGATTGACGGCGCGTGCGGTCATTCGGCAACTCGGGTTAAGGCGCTCCTACGGCGCTCGCTCTTGATTCGATTCTGCCGCTGTGTCCCTGCCCGAAGGCAGCTTCCCTCCGCAGACCTGTTAAATGCAATCATGGCGCTCAGCCGCCTTGCGGCTGAGCGCCATCAAACTGCGGACGGAAAGGTCAGAACTTGAAGCTCACCGTTCCCCTGACGATCGACATGTTCAGGTCGATGTCAGCATCGCCCGTATCACCGAATTGGTATGAGCCCTCTCCGAGATCAACATAGAGGTATTCAATACCCAGCATGACGTTATCGGTCGCCATGTAGTTCACACCGGCGCCGACAGTCCAGCCCACCTGGGTGTTGCTATCGCTGTTGATCTCACCGGACCCGGACACGCTCAAGTCTGCATCGACACCGCCGAACGCCAAACCACCCGTGCCGTAGACCAGGACATCGCCCATTTCAAAACCAACACGTCCGCGAAGTGTGCCAAGCCAGCTCAGCGACGCATCAACGTCATAGTCGGAACCCGTAAGATTGATGACCGAGGGCTCGACGTCCGCATTGCCGGTCGCGTTCAACCACGACAGGTCGCCCACGGCGCCGATGACCAGACCATTTCCAAGCGCATAATCAAAGCCAACAAGACCGCCGATCATGCCGCCTTCGAGATCGCCTTTGCCATCCTCGGACACTACTTGCGACAGAGTATCGTTGTGGTCGCGGAGCAGATCACCCTTGACGTCCGCCTCACCGAAACCGTAGCCGCCGGTCACACCGATGTAAAAGCCACCACCCTGGGTGTCCTGGGCTTGCGCCGGTGATGATGTTCCGATGATGGCAATGATGGCTCCCGCTGCGGTTGTCGCTAAGGCTGCCGAGACGCGTCTGATCATAAATTGATCCCCCATAATTCTTTGGAAGTTACGATAATCGGAGTGTGCAGGAAAATCCATAACGAATGCTGGATTCGGCCAAAAAAAAATTTGCGGGGCAGCGTCAGGACTAAGTCTATGATATTACACTAAGTAGATAATTTCATGATTTTAGTTATCCACTTTTGGTACTCAACAATGGGAAATTCTCTTGAAGTTCCCATCAAAGTTATGTCATTAAGGCAGAAATTCGTTGCATGGGGCATCCAATGTTGAATTCTGAAGTTTTCTCTCCCGAGACGCGCAAGGCCGTTGTCCAGCAGTTGAAGAAAGGCGGATATAAGTTGCCCTCGCTTCAATCCTTCAACGTTGAGACCCACGGAACGGTTGGTCACGTTCTCTACGCCGGAAATATGTAATCCAGACAAGAGCTTAACGACACAGCAGGATCAGCGCCATTGGCGAGTTCCGCTGTTACCGCTCTCCTCATCGTACGAAATGAGGAACAGAACCTTCCCGCTTGCCTTGAATCTCTCGCCGGAAATGTCGACGACATACTAGTGGTCGACACCGGCTCCAACGACGAAACGGTAAGTCTTGCCCGGAATGCGGGCGCCCGGGTCCTTCATTTCACTTGGGTCAATGACTTTGCAGCGGCTCGAAACCACGCGATTGACGGGTGCCGGACTGGCTGGGGTTTCTACTTTGACGCTGACGAGCGCCTTTCCCTGAGCTCGCGTGTATCGATTAGCAACCAATTAGATCCATCATGGGTTGCAGCGGACGCCCTTCTTCAGCCAAAACATAATTACACCCGCTGCCGCCTGCCCCGGCTGTTCCGCATCGACCCGCGAATCAGGTTTGAGGGTGCGATACACGAGACGATCGTGCCTTCGCTCGAACGCCTGCAGGACACGCGCGGCACCGTCGGAACAACGCGAATCGAGATTGATCACCTTGGCTATGAGGGCGACCTCACCTCCAAGCATCATCGCAATCTTCCCTTGTTGATTCGCTGCGCCACAGAATGGCCAGAGCGGGTGTATTACCGGCTTCACCTCGCCGAAACGCTCCTGGGCCTTGACCGGACAGCCGATGCCCTTGCGGCAGGGCATGCAGGGATCGCCCTCGCGCAACGCTCCGGAACGGCAAGGTCGCGGATCGATGGCGCGGTGCTCTGCCAGCTGCTTGCCGCCCACCAGCTTCGGAATGGGACTGATTCGCTTGACCTCATTGAGGCAGGCCTTGCCCTCCATCCGGAGAATTATGGACTTCTCCTGACACTCGCGCAAAGAAACCTGCAGCACGGCAACGCCGAAACATCACTCGTTATCGCACGAAAGCTGCAAGCCATCGATCCGGACACGCTCACGCCGGGGCTCATCGCCTATGACCGTGACATTTTCGGCCGCCACGCCGTAGCGATGGAGATTGCTGGCCTTTCTCGATTGGGCCGCAAGGGTGAAGCGGCCGCGGTCCTGGCAAGGACGGCCCGCTCCGCGGCGAGGTAAGTCAAGCAGCCTGCATCCGTGTTGCTTTGATCAAGGCCAAGGCTGCCCTGTCATAGGAATTGAATGTCTTCAGATAGCTCTGGGTCTTTGTAATCGTGCGCGAATCACGCGTGCGGGGAGAGGACAGGTGCCACACATTCCCGCCGGCATTCACCTCAATGGCATAGAGCTTTCCTGAGGGCACGTCCCTCACGATGTCACATCCGAGCAAGGGGGTCGCCGGAAATGCGGACTGAATGGAGGTTGCAAAAGCCATCACGTCTGGCTCGGTGTTGATCTTCGGCGCGGTACGGTTCCGGGGCGGCTCCGGCAGAATCGCCTCGAGCACCCCGTCCGCGGAGTCCAGCGGCGGATGAGCCTCAGGCGCCTCGGCCAGGTTCTGGTAGATGACCTCTCCGAACAGCGTCAGGCAGCGGTAGACACTAAACCGGGCACCGGTGTCGACGAAGGAC
This sequence comes from Aestuariivirga sp., assembly GCF_044239095.1. Classification (GTDB taxonomy): domain Bacteria; phylum Pseudomonadota; class Alphaproteobacteria; order Rhizobiales; family Aestuariivirgaceae; genus Aestuariivirga. The sequence goes on from NZ_JBIICB010000016.1 coordinate 22,117, forward strand.
TGCACGATCATCGGCTGAGACGCTGCAAGATGATCTGGCGGCAGATCCTCCAGCTGAAGACCACTCAGACGGCCAGTGCGGAACAGATAAAGGCCGCGCCCGGATGAGGACACATCAAGATTGACAGGCTTGAGTATGCAATAAGCGCCCCATTCCGGCTCCGGCAGGCTCATGCCGAACTGGAAGGGCGCCGTGCGCGGCGTTGAAATGCCGGCGGCAGACATCATGCGATACTGCTCAAGCTTCGCGATGGCATGATTGAATAGCAGCTTGCCCCTCAAAGGAGTGAACTTCCCGACAGGACCGAAGCCCACGGTCAAAGCCGGGCGCGCCCACCAGGCGCGATCCACAAGATCGGCCCGGTCAGCCCTGCCGACCACCATCACCTGCACGTCCGGCGCCAGCGCCCGGATCCGGTCGCGGATGATCAGCAGGTCGTCAGTCGCCATATGCTCTGGCTGAGCAACCAAAAACAGGGATCGTTCAACAGGGTGCGCCCATGGCATAACTTATCTTAACTCCGGCAAGCCCCTTGACTATACAGCATTATGAACCGTTCAACAGTCAGCAAAAAAGTCCTCTTGGCGCCAACAGCGGACTACGGACGCTGACAACGGGCGCTGTCGAAATCGCTCTGCATTGTAAGATGCATGGAGAAACGAGATGGCGCGACTTCCAATACTGCCAGATCAGCAACTGATTGATCCCGCCGGTACTGAGGCTTATCGCCTTTCAACAAGGCCGGTGATGCGAGACAATCGCAAGGATCACAGGATACCAAGGACGTTCAGGTATCGCGCGGATGAGGCGATCCTTCAGGCGAGAGTATACCCTCATCGGCTGCCAGTTCACGAACCAGCCACACCATGCGCTCAAACAGGCCGGTGGCGACAAAAAGCGCCTCGCGATTGGCATTCGAAGCCGTATCGTGCTGAACGATCTGGCCGCGGAAGCGCGTCATGATATCACCACGGTCGCGGGTGAGCCTATCCACCATTTCTGCATCACCTTCGCTGTTTGCATACTCAGCTAGCAGGCCGAGCAGGAAGTGAAGCGTCTCAGTCATGGATGTCCGCATGGCAATCTCATGCGGCGCAGGATCCCTGAGGGTGCCAAGCTCTTCAACGTAGTTGTGCAGAGCGTCAATCAGAGACTTCAGGTGGCCGTTGTAGCGCTGCAGAAGCAGTAAACCGCTCACATCAGCATTCTGAGGATGGCTGGTCACTGCCAGGCTTATGAAACCTTCGATCTGACTGGCGAGTTCCAGCGACAGGCGCCGGCGCTGCGCATTGTCCAGCGTGAGAACGCCATCCTCCTCCTCGGGCCGCAGCGGTGCGAGGGCTATGGGCATCAGCGCCACAAGCCGAGCATACTCGCGCCGTGCCAGCATAAGTGCGGTTTCCGGATCTTCAGCCGCCTCATCGATCAGGAACTCAGCGTCATACTGCTGTCTCTCAGTGTCGATCGGCGCAATCGTCTCAAGCAGGATGGCCAGCGGCTGCTGCAGGAGCGCTGCCAGAACAGCCCCAGAAACGTTGAGCGCCAGGTAGGTGAGCGCAATGGCCATGGGCAGCGACACCTGAAACGAAGCCGGTTCCGGGAGGCTGCCAAACGCCGACAAAAGCACTACAGGTACCAGTACGGCCAGGGAGCCGAGAGCCTTTACTGCGGCCTGCCACACCGCAAGCTGACGAGGCAAACCCACAAGGTGGGACGACACGAGCACGACGCTGAGCCCTGAGCCAAGATTGGCTCCGCAGACGATCACGAGGGCCGAAAGGAAAGGCAGCAGACCAGCAGCACCAAGGGCAACGGTGATGATTGAAACGGTGGACGAGGACTGCATCACCAATGTGATGACGAGGCCAATAACGAAGCTATAGATCCAGGATGTGGAGGCGAAAACGAAAAACTCCTGCGCCCAAGCATTCTGCTGAAGGCCCGAACCAGTTTCCTTCACCATTGCGAGGCCAAGCAAGGTCAGGCCAATCGCGACCAGCAACTCGGTACTCCGCCGACCCGTTTCATGGCGGTGCAATGCAGCGAGATAGAAGACCGCAACCAACGCAAGGGCACCAAGCGCTGCCAGGCGCAAATCGATAGACGCGAGGAACACCAGCACAGAGGTTCCGACACCCGTCCAGGCGCTGATTGACAGCGCCGCAGGAAATGTAATGGCCCGCGAATTGAGAAGCCCCATGCACACAAAGGCAGCCGCACTCGTGCTCTGGGTGAGGGCGCCAAGCAGAGTGCCCATGATGGGTCCCGACAAGGGCAGTTTCGAGAGCGCACGAAAACTTGTTCGAACAAACCCTGCCGAGAGCGCCCGCACAGCCTCCGCGAGCATGTGAAGGCCCGCGAGGAAAAACCCCAGGCCGGCGAGAGCCGCAACGGTGTCGGACATCATCTCCGTCAGCTCCGCGTGGCCCGCAGCGCGCTCGCCAGAACATAGGCCGTGATGACAAGGCTGAGCCCAATGACACACAGGATGAACAAGCGGAGTTTGACGTATCGGTCCTGCATCTGGATGAGCAACGTGTTTCTGCGCTCATCCGAAATCATCGCAATGTCGGCCGAAAGCTTGCCGATGCCCGATTCAAGAACGCGATCCACCCCGCGAACGCTCTTGTCAATGAGGCTGGCCATGTCTGGTGTGATGGTTTTTGACATTCCGCGCTCCTCGGCAAGCGCCGCCTCATATCGCGCCGTCAAGACCCCATGCTCGTTGCTCAAGACCAAAGCCCGTTGCGCTTCGTCCTTGAACCCCAGTTTGGCGGCACCGGCTGAAACCCTTACAAGGCCCTCGTCTGTTTTCTGCGCGCTACTGCGGAATGACGTAAGGTGTTTCTCCAGAAGGCTGCTTTGATCCCCACGCAGCAGAACATTCTTCCATTCCTGGATCTGGACCTTGAAGTTCACCTGTGAATCAAGCGCCGCGCGAGACAGGTTCTGCAACTCGGCCGCTTCCAACGTCCCCGTCGTCCAGGCCCGGTTGATGGACCAGATCGAAAACAGCGAGAAGAGGCCAATCACTGCAACCAGCGCGATCATCGTGAAGGCCGAGGTTGCGATTGCCCGCCGAAGCTCGATCTTACCGTGAATTCTTTGGTTGTCAGCCATCGGCACCTGTTCCTTACAAAACCGGAGTGGTCAGCTTACCACATGACAATTGAATGACGCCACTGTTGCACGCATTCACATGACCCCGAGGTTACCATGCTTGAGCTATGTCTGACATAGCCACTTCTCAGACAAGGGCGATCTGAGGAAACGACGAGCACTGGCTCATCGTCACACTTAACATGACTACAAATGAAACGGACAGATCGGATGCGGGTCGCGTCTACTCAGGATCAAACGCCGAAAGTGTAGTCGAACACATGGTTTCGATGGCGATCTTTCATGCCACCGGGAACGATCGCATTATGCCATCCAGCCAAGAAGCCACTAACTGGAAATGCCACGTGGGAAACGTCGCAGCGTTGCTATGCGCGCTCATCCCGGGCACCTTCGCACAGGCCATGAACACAAAGCCCGGCGGACAACACCTGCAAACAGACGAGCAGACGACGAGATATCCACGAACAGCAGCGCTCGTCGACGGCATGGACGCGCGTCATAACGCGCCATTTGTGCCATCACTATCAAGCTTGAAGAACGACCATCCTATCGCTCACATAAGCGATCCGAAGCACTGCAGTCTTGGTGCGATGGATGCCCCGGCGAACGTCGCGATCATTGGCGATTCGAATGCCGCATCGTCGTTTCCCGGCTTGTCAGTGCTTGACCTGACTGACGGAATATGAGCGCCCCACACCTATGGGGCCGTGGTAGGTAACATCATTGTTCTTCGTGACACGCATCACCTGACAGCTACCTACTCAGCCGCTCTGGCTCCTTACTTCCTTTCACTCTTCGACGCTGCGACCAGATCGCCGCCGTGAACGCAGCATTCTTCAGGGTCTGTTGAGGCACGATCTTGGCCCTGCTAGAGGTATTGCAATGAATAAGCGCAATCTCATCCTCGTTCACCGGGGTCCGAACTATGAGCAGGACTTCGACGACATCGCAGGCAAGGTAAATGCGCTCGATCGCGGCATTATTGTCTACCATCTTCCTGCCGGCCTGCGCGTGGATCTGCCTGCCAGCGCATGGCAACAGCCGACATTGACAGTCTCTCTATCCTCAAAGTTCCGGATACCGGTGAGACGGGGTCCAATCCTGACCAACAGACCGATCGGCAAGTTGGAACAACAAGACATCTTTCGCCGGAACGGAATTCCCACCCCACCAGCCTTGCCATTTCGCCCCGGCATGAAGCTTGATCCGATCCTGTTTGGTGAGTTCGTCGTTCTGAAGCCAGTTGATCTCAGGATGACATCGAGGGGCATTGGCGTGAAACTCTTCCGCCGCAGCACACTCGAGAACATGACCGGCCGGAGGCTGGCGGGACTCATGCCTTCCGGCAATTACATGGTACAGCGGTACGTCGATACGGGCACGCAGTTCAAATGGTTCCGGGTCTCGATGTTTCTGGGCTCGCCACTCTACAGTTTCTTCGCAATCTCGAAATCGATCCGCCCGCCGCTCACCGCAAGCGATGAAGCATTGTTCGAGGCACTCATCGCGAGCAACTTCATGACCGACCAGCATATGCAGATGTATGCACCACCCCAAGTGATCGACATGGCAAGAAGGGTGCACAAGGCCTTGCCGGAGATTCCGCTTCTCGGGCTGGACATGCTCATCGAGGAGAGGACAGGGAGAATATACGTCCTTGAATGCAATGCGGGCGGAAACACCTGGCACTTTTCATCCGAGGTTGCGCGTGATTGGCGCGAAGCTCACGGTAGGCAGGTTCTTGAGCCGCGCCACCTCAATGCTGAAAGACGGGGGCGCCATGTCCTCATTGACCAGTTTGGCGCCTTTGACGTGGCTGCGCTTGTGCTCGCAAAAGCCGTCAGAGAACTCGCCTCGTGATCATCGCCACATAGTGCCTCCCGTTCCGAAGGAAGGCCAGCCGGGGACTGCCTGGCTCTCTTCGGCTGAGCCCAAGCGCCGTCGTTGGATCTCGTGTTCCCGCCTACAGGGTTGCAAGCCTCTGTCTTCGGCATTGTAATCTGGCGGGACGCTGCACTGGACCATGGAGAAGAAAGCAATCATCTTGTAGCGCTACGCGGCGATGTGCGAGAGCCGTAGCAGAGTGAGAAGGCAGTGACCGGTCAAACATGACCAAGCGAAATCTCATCATCGTTCATCGGGGCCCCGAATACGAGCAGGACTTCGACGAGATAGCGGCCAAGGTCAACGCGCGCGATAGAGACATCACGGTCTACCACCTGCCAGCCAACCTCAGGGTCGAATTGCCCATCAGCGCCTGGAATCATCCAACGCTCACGATTTCGCTTACTCCGAACTTCAAGCTGCCAGTTCTGCGCGGACCCGTCTTGAGGAACTATGCGATCGATAAGCTGGCTCAGCAGGAGATTTTCAGAATGCACGGCATAGCTACGCCGCCTGCGTGCCGGTTCCGGTTTGGACTGAAACTGGATCCAATCCTGTTTAGCCAGTTCGTGATCGTGAAGCCTGGCGATTTGCGGCTGACATCGACTGGGGAAGGCATTCGCCTGATGCGCCGCCAGCGGCTAGAGAGCTTGGCGCCATCTGAACTTGATGAGACCCACCCGCTGCGTCCAAACCCGCTGAACTATATTGTTCAGCGCTTTGTCGATACAGGAGAGTACATCAGATACAATCGTGTCACCTCGTTCTTTGGCATTCCTCTTTGGTGTAATGAGGCGGTTTCAGAAACGCCAAGACCATCGCTTGCCAGCAGTGATGACATTCTGGAGGCAATCCCCATTGCGAATTTGGCCTTCGGCAAGAGACACTACCGGTTCCATTCGGACCCAGACGTATTGTCACTGGCAAAGCTTGTGCACAGCGCTTTGCCGAGCATCCCGTTGCTGGGAATTGATATCCTTCGGGAAGAAAAGACGGGAAAACTCCTTGTGTTGGAGTGCAATGCAGGGGGTAACGGTTGGCATTTCTCATCCAAGGCAGCGGCCAGTTTCCGTGAGGAGATAGCCGTAGCACATGGCCATACGGGGACGGCGTCCGAGCGCTTTGGGCGTCAGGTGTTGATGGATCAGTTCGATGCGTTTTCCGGCGCTGCAGACATACTGGTTCAGAAGACACGCGCCCTGGCCACATGACCTCAGCACTGCGGAACTCAACTCACCGCTGAGGCCGGGGCCCATCTCACGATGCGCAGGGGGCTCATGCCGCCGCTTGCAATCCTCTCTGTTTTATATATTCTCAAGTCATCTGTTGGGGTGCCCAAAAGGCTGAGAGGCGGAAAACGCCAACCCACGAAACCTGATCCGGATAATGCCGGCGGAGGGAACGGATAAGATTTTCCAGGCATGGATTATCGCTCCAGTTCCCTGCGCCGGGGAACAAGGAGGCGGCATGACGACGGTGGCGGCCCTGACCATCGCGGGTTCTGACAGCGGCGGCGGCGCGGGCATTCAGGCCGATCTCAAGACATTCTCGGCGCTGGGCGTCTATGGCGCCAGCGTCGTGACGGCGGTGACCGCGCAGAACACATGCGCCGTCACGGCGATCCACGCCATACCGGCCGGCATCATCAGGGCCCAGATCAGCGCGGTCCTGTCCGACATCAAGGTTCATGCCATCAAGATCGGCATGCTGGGAACACCTGACGCGACATTGGCCGTGAGCGAGGGAATCGCCGCCTATGGCGGGGTGGTGGTGCTGGACCCCGTGATGGTCGCCAAGTCAGGCGACGCGCTTCTCACCGGGGAGGCCATTGCCGCCCTGCTCCGGCACCTCGTGCCACGCGCTGATCTTGTGACCCCGAACCTGCCTGAGGCCGCCAAGCTGCTCGGCTGTGAGCAGGCCCAGGGACGCGATGAGGCGGCTGCCCAGGGGCAGGCCATCTGCGCACTTGGTGCGCGGGCCGTATTGATGAAGGGTGGCCATGCAGAAGGCCCGCTATGCGAGGATGTGCTGGTGTCGGCGGAGGGTGTCTGCGTCTTCACGGCGCCCCGCATCGCCACACGCAACACCCATGGCACCGGCTGCACATTGTCATCCGCCATCGCGGCGGAGCTTGCCAAGGGCCGGCCGCTGGCGGAGGCCACTGGCGTGGCGCATGACTGGCTGCACGCGGCGATCACCCGTGCGGACGAGCTGAAAATCGGCTCGGGCCATGGGCCCGTGCACCATTTTCACGGGACATGGCGATGAGCTTCACGGTGATCGGCGCGGGCGTCGCCGGGCTTTGTATCGCCACCGAACTCGTCAAGCGGGGCGCAGAGGTTCGGCTTATCGACCGGGCGGGAGAGCCGGGACCGCATGCCTGTTCCTGGTGGGCGGGCG